>DAINPA010000006.1:0-35596 GCA_036743675.1 Steroidobacteraceae bacterium | reverse complement strand
GCGCCGCGCACGGCGCATCGAACGGCGCCGGATATCCGGAGCCGGTGACGACGGGAACCCGATTGACATCAATTCGCTTGGGCATCGCTGTACTCCATGGCCGCGGCGGACATCGTAATCGGAATCGATAGCGGAGGGGGAGAGGGCGCCGGGTGACGGGCCCCGCTCAAGTTTTGACCACCCGCCGGCGCCTGGCGCAGAATTATACGAGTTAAGGTTCACGGGGCCAATGCAGCGACCGATGCGACGCAATCAGCGGCAGAATACGTTGAAGCGGATGGCGCTTGCACTGCTCATCGGGTTGGTCGGGGCGAGCGCGGCGGCCGATGAGGCGAAAATAGATTTCAAGCTGCTGCCGCCGCCGCGCAATATCAGGCTGTCCGATGGCCACTCCAATACCGTGATTCGATCGACGCTAGAGTGGATCGACTGGCTCGGCAACTTGCCCGAAGGGGTGGAGAACCTGCCGACCATTGATTTCAACCGCTACACGCTGCTGGTGATCAACGCCGGCTACAAAACCAACGGTCCCTTTGAAATCAAAATTGGTTCGATCACCGATACGGGCAACGAAGTGCGCGTCCGCGTCTCGGTGATCGGCCCCGCCCCGTGTCCGCCGGCGCCGGAAGCGGGGCAATATTTCGCCATGGTGGTCATTGCGCAGACCGACAAACCGATTCAATTCGATATGTCGAGCAGCGGCGGCAACTGCCCGCGCAGATAGCTCGATCAATCGGCGCCGCACGCGGACCCGAGCTGCAACGCCGGGCCGGGCTGCGGCCCGCTGCCGATGGTGTTATTCTCGCGATCCGCCCACGCTGGATGATGGTCGAGGTGAGCTTTTGCATGTCGCGCGCCGGCACACTCGTAAAAACCCTCGCGTAGGTCGGCAAGAATCAATTTCAAATCCAAGTCACTCCAGGTGACATTTAACGCGCCACTAAACTTTTGGGCGGCGCACCAGTCTTAAACACGCATATACCGGGCAATCTTGGGAGATTAGGGATGGCTTCACGTTTCTTGGCAATTGGTGCGATGACCGTGTTGGGCGCCGTGACGGCGTCCTCGGCTGTCGATCCAGCGCATTTCAATCCCCTTCAGTCGAAGCTCGCTCCCGGTAACGCGCGTCTGTACGTGGTCGGCAGCCGCAGCGCCGCGCAGAGCCGCAGCGCCTCCGGCGTCAAACTCGACCCGGTGCTCGCCGATCTGTCGCGCCACGCAGCGCTGGCACGCCCCGATCACCTGCTCGCGGACCTGCATTCCTTGAGCCCCGCGGCCCGGTTCAATAAAGCCGCGGCAACCGGCGCGCCGCTGGTCCTCATCGATGCGACCACGCGCGGCGATCCGCAACAATTGAAATCCGCGCTTCTGAGCCTCGGGCTCCAGCATGCCGCGGTGTACGCCAACGATGTCGGCGGCTGGCTCCCCATCGATCAGCTCGAGGCCGCGGCCGGCCGCGCCGAGGTGCTGTCGGTGCGCGCCGCGATGCCGCGCGCGCGCACCGGTGCGGTGACTTCGCAGGGCGATTTCGCCCAACGCAGCGCGGCAGTTCGCGCCAACTATCCCACTCTCGGCGGCACCGGCATCACGGTGGGCGTGCTCTCCGACAGCTTCAATTGCTATGCCGTATACGCCCAACCCGGCAGCGGCGTGCCGGTCTCGGGGTATCAGGGTTACGCGCCCAACGGCTTTACCGCCACTTTCGCCACGGACGTCTCGACCCTCGATTTGCCGGCGAGCGTCAACGTGCTCAAGGAGGCCAACTGCCTGAGCTACGGCGCACCCGATCAGACGCCGTTCGGCGACGAGGGCCGGGCGATGCTGCAGATCGTTCACGACGTCGCCCCCGGAGCGAGTCTCGCGTTTTATACGGGCGACAACAGCGAGGCGGATTTTGCCAACGGCATCGGCGCGCTCGCCGCCGCGCCCCCCGCCGGCGCCGGCGCGAAGGTCATCGCCGACGATTTGGGCTATTTGGACGAGCCGTTCTTCCAGGACGGGATCCTGGCGCAGGCGATCAATGCGGTCGAGGCGCAGGGCGTGGCGTATTTTTCCGCGGCCGGCAACGATGGGATGCTGTCCTACCAGAACACCGCACCGAGTTTCCTGACGTTGTCCACCAGCGCTCCAAACGCCGGAGAACATCTGCTGAATTTCGATACCACCGGCGCGACCAACACGACCGCGCTGCCGGTCACCATTCCGCCGATTCCACCGGGTGATTTCCTGGCGATCGTGGTGCAATGGGATCAGCCCTATGTGACCGGCGCGCCCGGCAGCCCCGGGGCGACCAGCAGCATCGATCTGTGCGTGACCGGAGCATCGGGCCTCACCATCACCGACTATGACGGCAACAAGGTCAGTTGCACCGGGCCCAATGCGGCCGGCGTCGACCCGGTTCAGATCCTGATCATCGGCAATCCGGCCAGTGCGACGGCCAATACCGCGCAGCAGACGGTGAACATCGTGGTCGGTCTCGCGTCCAATGCCAACGGCACGCCGGTGCCGGGGCGCGTCCTGGTCGCGGTCGAGGATGATGGCTTGGGCAGTACCATCGATGCTTCCTTCTGGTCCGGGGGTCCGACGATCCAAGGCCATCCCGGCGCCGCCGGTGCCGCGGCGGTGGGGGCGGCATTTTATTTCCAGACTCCGCAGTGCGGCACCACACCCGCCAAGCTCGAGGTTTATTCCTCGACCGGCGGCGCACCGATTCTGTTCGACACCAAAGGTGCTCGGCTCGCGACGCCTGTCGTTCGCCAGAAGCCGGATTTCGTCGGCCCGGACGGCGGAAACGATACGTTTCTCGGATTCACGCTCGCGTCGGTCAATTATCCGGGATCCACCAACGGGCTGCTGAATACCACGATCAGCGCGTGCCAGAATCTGCCGAGCTACCCGAATTTCTTCGGCACTTCGGCGGCGACGCCGCATGCCGCGGGAATCGCCGCGTTGATGCTGCAGGCGAACGCCGCGGTCACGCCGGCGCTGATCTACGGCTCATTGCGCAACACCGCGTTGCCGATGAGCAGCGCGAGCCCGAACTTCAATTCCGGCTACGGCTTCATCCAGGCGGATACCGCGCTGGTGGTGCCGATCCTGACGTTGTCGGCGCCGTCCATACCTCTCGGCGGCTCGGCGACGCTCACCTGGTCGTCGATCGACGCCACGGGCTGCACCGCGTCCGGCAGCTGGAGCGGGGCACAGGCAACGAGGGGGACCCAGACGCTCACTCCCACGGCGGCGGGCGCGACCACGTATACGTTGACTTGCACCAATGCGTTCGGCACATCGGCGGCGGGATCGGTGACGCTCACGGCCACTTCGGGAGCACCGCCCGCGGCGCCCAGCCTGTCGTTGGCGGCGAATTCGGTTGCGGTCGGACATTCGACCACGCTCGCGTGGTCTTCCGTCAACGCCACGAGCTGCGCCGCCTCCGGCAGCTGGGCCGGGCCACTGGCAGCGAGCGGTAGCCAGCCCATCACTCCCGCGGCGGTTGGAAGCGAAACGTTCACGTTGATCTGCAGCAATCTCGGCGGCCCGTCGGCGCCGACTTCGGTTACCTTGACCGCTACGCCCGCGTTGACCGCACCCGCGACGCCCGTGCTCACCCTGGGCGCGACTTCCATTCCGGCATATGGGACGACCTCGCTCAGCTGGTCATCCACCCGGGCGACGAGCTGCGTCGCGTCGGGCAGTACCAACGCGGCCATTTCCGGCTGGGCCGGAACCTTGGGACCCAGCGGGAGTGTTTCGGTCACCCCGACCGCGGCCGGAACCACCACTTATTCGGTGACCTGCTCGAATGCGGTCGGCACCTCGCCTGCGAGCAGTGTGACCTTGAGCGCCACACCCCAGGTGAACGGCGGCAGCGGTGCCCTCGACGAATTCATGCTGATCGGTCTGGCGGCGCTCGGCTGCCTCAGCCGGCGGCGCGCGCAAGCTCGCGCGCGCACCTGAACGCATGAAAGACGACACCTTCGTCAATCACCCGCCGGCGGTCGATGTGCCCCCGGACAATCGCCCGCTGGTGGCGCCGATTTTTCAATCGGTGAAGTTTTCATTCGACGATGCGACCGAAACTTTGCGCTATTCGCGCGGCGAGCGCGACGGATTTTTTTACTCGCGCTCGGCGAATCCGACGCTGAGGCAGCTGGAGCTATTGCTCGCGAGGCTGCAGGGCAGGGATGATTGCCTGCTGGTCGGCTCGGGCGTGGCGACCATCGCGGCAACGGTATTGGCGCTGTGCAAGCAGGGCGATCACGTGCTGGCGTTCGTCGAGTCCTACGGGCCGACGCGCTATCTCGTGCAGCACCTGTTGGCGAAATTCGGCGTCACTCACACTCTCTTGTCGATCGAGGACCGCGACGGCATCGAGCGTGTGCTGCATCAGACGCGCACGCGCTTGGCGCTGTTCGAGAGCCCGACCAATCCGGTGACCAAGATAGCGGACATCGAACATCTGACCGCGCATGCGCGCCGCAGCGGCTGTCTTATCGTCATGGACAACACCTTCGCCGGCTTCCATAACCACGGCCGCTTCGACATCGATGTCTTTCTGCACAGCCTGACCAAATACGCATCGGGTCACGGCGATGTGATGGGCGGGGCCATCATCGCGCGCAAGGAATTGATTGCCGCGATGCGCAAGGACTTCGTCTCGATGGGCGCGACTCTCGACCCGCACGCCGCATTCTTGATTCAGAGGGGAATGCGCACCTATTTCTTGCGCTACGAGCGCCAATGCGCCAATGCGCTGGCGGTGAGCCGCTTCTTGCGGGATCACGCCAAGGTCAAGCGGGTCTTCTATCCGGGTCTCGAGAGCCATCCGCAGCATCAGCTCGCGGCACGACAAATGAGCGATTTCGGCGCTGTGGTGAGCTTCGAATTGCAGGGCGGCTACGATGAGGGGAATAGGTTCGCCGCGGCGCTTGAGCTTTTTTCCATCGCGGCGAGCGTCGGCTCCACCGAATCTCTGGTGCTGCCGGCGCTGTTGCTGGGCGGCCAGGACTACACGCCCGAGCAACGGGCAGCCTCGCTCATCAGCCCCGCTACCGTGCGCCTGTCAATCGGTATCGAGAATGCGCAAGATCTGCTTATCGACCTGGCTCAGGCCCTCGACAAGGCGTTTGCCTAGCCCGGCGCGTTGCGATGGGCGCCGCGCGCCGGGCGTAACGCCCTACAGGTTGCGGATCATGATGTCGGCGAACTCGCTGCACTTCACCTCGGTGGCACCCTGCATTTGGCGCGCAAAATCGTAGGTCACGGTCTTTTGCCCGATGGTCTTGTCCATTGCGCCGATGATGGCGTCGGCGCCCTCGACCCAGCCCAAGTAACGCAGCATCATCTCGCCAGATAAAATCAACGAACCCGGATTGACCTTGTCGAGGTCGGCATATTTGGGTGCCGTGCCATGCGTGGCTTCGAACACCGCGTGACCGGTCAGGTAGTTGATGTTGCCGCCCGGCGCGATGCCGATGCCGCCGACCTGTGCCGCGAGCGCATCCGACAAATAATCCCCGTTGAGATTCATGGTGGCGATCACGTCGAACTCCTCGGGGCGGGTCAATACCTGCTGCAAGGTGTTGTCGGCAATGGCGTCCTTGACGATGATTTTGCCGGAGTGTTTGGCGGCATCCATTTGCGCATTCGCCTCCTGCTCGCCGCGCACGGATTTTACGCGTTCCCACTGCTCCCACGTGAACACCTGATCGGCGAATTCGCGCTCGGCCAGCTGATAGCACCAGTTGCGAAACGCGCCCTCGGTGAATTTCATGATGTTGCCCTTGTGCACGATCGTCACGCTCTTGCGCTTGTTGGCGATCGCGTACTCGACCGTGGAGCGGAACAGCCGCTCGGTGCCTTCCTTCGATGCGGGTTTGAGGCCGATTCCCGAACTTTCGGGAAAACGGATCTTGGCGAACTGTTTCGGAAAGTTCTCCTTGAACAAGGCCAGGAATTTCTTCGCATCGGGCGTTCCCGCCTCGAACTCGATGCCCGCATAAATGTCTTCGGTGTTTTCCCGGAAAATGACCATGTCGACCTTTTCCGGCGCCTTGACCGGCGAGGGCACGCCCTTGAACCAGCGTACCGGGCGCAGGCACACATACAGGTCCAATAATTGACGCAGGGCGACGTTGAGCGAGCGGATGCCGCCGCCGACCGGAGTGGTGAGAGGCCCCTTGATCGACACCAGGAAGTCGCGGCAGGCGCTCACCGTTTCGTCCGGTAACCAGGTGTTGTAGGTCTTATTGGCCTTCTCGCCCGCAAATACTTCCAACCAATGAATTTTGCGCTTGCCGCCGTATGCCTTTTGCACCGCCGCGTCGAACACTCGCACGCTGGCGCGCCAGATGTCGCGACCCGTCCCGTCGCCCTCGATGAACGGGATGACGGGCCGGTCGGGTACCTTAAGCCTGCCATTCGCGATCGTGATTTTCTCGCCCCCGGCGGGGATTCGCAGGGCGGCCGGCTTGGATTCGGACATTCATTGGCTCCTTTAAATTGAGCGGTAATGCTAGCATGCAGCATCGGAAAACCGCATAGCGCGCATGCCCTTTCAAGGCCGGCCCAGGGGCGGCTGCCGCGAACTCGGGCCGCCCCTAAAAGGCTAGCGAATGGAACTTTACTGCGCGCTTTGTCTCGAAAGCCATTATTCTACGCACCCTCGATCCTTCAACCCCATACCATATTGGAAGCTGCAGTGTCCGCATCGCTAGGAAAATACGTTCGTCAAGCCGTGAGCGCGCTCTTGTGCGCCGTCGCCATCGTCGCGGCCGGTTGCCACAACAACAACCTCACCAGCGGCTACGGGATAGCGTGGACCACCGTGACCGACGAGCCGGGCGATTACACCAGCTATATTGTCACAATTGACTCAGTGACCTTGACCAGCAATACCGGCGCGGTGGTCACCGCCGCGGGGATTCCGGAAATCGTCAATTTCGCCCAGTACTACAACATCGCCGAGTTGTGGAGTTCGTCCGGAATTCCGACCGGCACTTACGTGTCGGCGACCATCAATTTGAGTTACACCAACGCCGCGATCACGGTCATGGTCAACGGCGTGCCGCAAACGGCGAAACTTCTCGACTACACGACCGGTGCGGTGCCGACCACCTATGCGGTCACGGTGAATTTCGATCCCGCCAATCCCCTGGTCATTACCCCGACTTTCGCCTCGACCAGCGCGCAGCGCCTCGCCATCGATTTCAATCTGGCGGCTTCGGGGCGAGTGGATCTCACGACCAACCCCGCAACGGTTTTGGTGAGGCCGTTTCTCACCGCGGGCATCCTGCCGTCCGACACCAAGCTCATCCGGGTGCGCGGACCGTTGATCAACTCCAACCTGGGCGTGGGCAGCTACACGGTATACGTGCGGCCGTTCTACGATGAGGCGAACAACATCGGGACGCTGACGCTGTTCAATCAACCCAACACGATCTACACCATCAATGGCAATAAGTACGTCGGGCTGCCGGGTCTCAATACTCTGTCCTTATTGTCCGCCGGCTCGACCATAGTCGCCGCATATACGACCTTCCAGCCGACTGTCAACTCCCTCCCGTCACCGCCTTCCACGGCGGGGAAATTCAATTTGGTATACGTCGTCGGCGCGAGCAGCCTGGAGGATTATTATACAGAGGGCTTGAGCGGCGAGGTGATCAAACGGGCCGGAGACACCGTCACCTTGCTCGGCTCGACGTTGTTCCTGAATACCGCAAATACCTACACATACGAGGTGGCGCCGACACAAATGTTGCTCGGCCCCGGCACCATCGTGACGGCCGACGACAACTCGACTCTCACCGGGCTCAATTCCGGCTCGATCGCGGTCGGCCAGCACATATCGGCGCGCGGCATCTACAGCGTGTTGGCCAACGGAATCGTGCAATTGGATGCGACCGGCACCTCCAGCACCAACACCGGCTCGGTACGCCTGCAAAACACCGAATTCTGGGGCTCGCTGGTCTCCTCCGCCGCCGGCGGTCTGGTGATGAATTTGAGCAGCATCAACGATTTCCCGGTGAGCGACTATGATTTCACCGGCAACGGCGCGACCGCCGCCCAGAACCCGTCGCCCGCCACATTTTCGGTCAATACGGCCGGCCTCACGCTGCCCCTCGGCACAGCGGCGGGAGATCCGGTGTGGGTCAATGGATTTTTGACGCGTTTCGGATCGGCGCCCCCGGATCTCGATGCCGATGCGGCCAACAATGAGCTATCGGTGCAAACGGCCGGCGGACAAGAGGGCGGCGCGGCCTCGACGGCCCCCGGAGTGGAGACTTGCGGTGTCGGCAGCCAGGTCTGCAACCCGGGCAGCTTGCAGGTCGTGTGGACCAGCCCTCCCGGGACCACTGCGCCATTCGATACCGTTTCCTCGTCCGGGTTCACGATCAACCTCGCCCAAGCGGAATATTTGACGGGGGTCATCCGAATCGGTCCGCAAAGCATCGATTTGAAGTCGATCCCGGCGGTGACGGTGGTGCCGACCACGTTGCCGGTCACCAGCACTTTTTCGCCTTTGTATGCCTTCGGCAATCCGGGCGTCACCGCTACGACGGCCGTGACCGGCATATCCGTCTACAGCAGCTTTTCGCAGTTCATCGCCGCACTGACCCCCGCGATCAGCGCGACCAATCCGGTGAAACAATTGGAGGCTCGAGGCGTTTACGATCGCGCGACCAACACCTTTATCGCGACCAGCGTCAACGTCGTGCTCTAAACTACCTCCCCAATGGGGAATCGCTGTCTACGGCTGGGATTGGCCTGCACGCTGATCGCAAGCGGTGCGTGGAGCGTGGGCGGCAGCGCCGGTGCCGTGGCGGCCACTCCCGATGCAACGCACCCGCGCGTTTGCCTGGTATTGTCGGGCGGCGGCGCGCGCGGCAGGGCCCACATCGGGGTGCTCAAGGTCCTCGAGGAACTCAAGGTACCGATCGACTGCATCGCGGGCACCAGCATGGGCGCCGTCGTAGGGGGGCTTTATGCGAGCGGCATGACCGCAAGCGAAATCGAATCCACCATGCGTTCACTCGATTGGCAGGACGCCTTCCGCGACGCGCCGCCGCGCCGCGATCTCGGCTTCAGGCGCAAGCAGGACGACCGCAATTTTCTGGTTCGTCTGCCTCTGGGATTGAAGCACGGGCATATGCTTTTGCCCAAGGGGTTCATCCAAGGCCAACAATTGCAGGAGACACTGCGGCTGCTGACCTTGCCGTATGCCGACAGCGCGAGTTTTGATCGGCTGCCGACGCCGTTTCGCGCCGTTGCCACGGACTTGGAAACCGGCGATGCCGTGGTATTGGAGAAAGGAGATCTTGCGCTCGCGATGCGCGCCAGCATCTCTGCGCCGGGTTTGTTCGCGCCGGTCGAGTATCAGGGAACACTCCTGGTCGACGGCGGCATCGCGGAAAATCTGCCCATCGACGTGGCGCGTGCGATGCACGCGGACATCATCATCGTGTCGGATGTGAGTTTCCCGCTGCAGCCGCGCAAACAACTCGATTCCGCCTTGGCTATATCCAATCAAATGCTGGCAATCCTGGTGCGCAAGGATGCGGACCGGCAGATAGCGACGTTGGGACCGCAAGACATTCTGATCGAGCCCGTCCTGGGCCTCGCCGCGTCCACGGATTTCACGATCACGGCCGGCACCATAGCGCAGGGCGAGGCGGCCGCGCGCCGCGCCGCGCCGCGGCTTGCGCACTTGCGCCTCGGCGACAGCGAGTATCAAGCCTATTTGACGCGCCGTGCGGCGCGTGAACCCGGCTTGCCGACCATCAGATTCGTGCGGGTCGACGAACCATCGAAGCGCTACCAGGAAACCATTTTGGCCGAAATGCAGCCGCTCGTCGGCAAGCCGCTCGATTTGGATGCCCTCGGTGCACGCATCAAAGAGCTCTATGGACTCGGCTATTTCGAGACCCTCGACTACTCGGTGGTCGAGCGCGGCGCGGGGCCGGCGCAGGAGTCCGGCCTCGAGATACGGGCGCGCCGAAAATCCTGGGGCCCGACTTACCTGCGCTTCGGACTGAACCTTCAGGACGATTTTCAGGGCAACAACCACTACAACGCGACCGTGCGATTTTTAATGAGTGAAATCAACAGCCTGGGTGGCGAGATCCTGACCGATGTGCAAGTCGGCAGCGATCCGAAGCTCGCCAGCGAGTTCTATCAGCCGCTCGATGCGCTGCGCACCTGGTTCGTCGCGCCGAGTGCGCGGATCGAAGGCCGCGATCTGCCGATCTACATGAACAACACCCAAATTGCGGATTTTCGCGATCGTGAAGTGGAGGGTGCCGTCGATTTTGGCCGTACCCTCGGCAATTGGGGCGAGATTCGCGCCGGGTTGCACCGGACCAATGGCTTGGAGTACGACCGCTGGGGCAATCCGGACCTGGTCACTCCGCAATACAACAACGGCGAGTTTTTTTTTAAATTCACTTACGATCGGCTCGATAACGTGCGCTTTCCGCGCGATGGGCAATCCTTTTCGCTGCAATGGGACGCCAATCGCACCAATTTAGGCGCCGACATAGCCTTCGACCGCGTGACGGCGGATTGGCTGATGGCGCGCTCGAGCGGCCGCAATACACTGCTGTTGTGGACCTCCGCCGGCGCGACATTGGATGGCAATCTGCAGCCGACGGATGTGCAGGATTTTTATTCGCTCGGCGGGTTCTTGAATTTGTCGGGCCTCGCGCCCCAATCGTTGCTCGGACCGAACTTTGCGATCGCACGCGCCATTTATTTCCGCAAGATCAGCCGCGGCGGGGAGGGTTTCTTCGATGTTCCCGCCTATATCGGCATGTCGCTGGAATTGGGCAATACCTGGCAGCGTCGAGGTGAGATCAGTTACGGGTCCGCGCACAAAGATGCTTCGGTCTTCGTGGCGTTCGATACGTTTCTGGGGCCGGTCTATATAGGCTCCGGCTACGATGATTCGGGCAACGCCGGGTATTACCTGTTCCTGGGCCGCACCTTCTGAGGGGCGCGGCGCCGTCAGAACCCGCGGCTTTCGGCGAGGTTTTCCACCTTTTCGAAGACCAGCGCCGGTTGATCGCCGATTCGCGAATACTCGTGCCTACGCGACATCTCTTCCAGCATGCGGTCGCGCTCGGCCGCCGTGAAATACCAATGAGTCCTTTGCCAATCGGCGCCGAGCAGCTTGGCGAACGGGTCGCCGCGCCGCAGCCGCACGCGGATGCCATAGGGCCGCGGCAGCACCGGCACGGTGCACACCATATTTTGAGCGTTGGCGATTCCCATGACGCAGGAACGATAGCCGAATCGGCTCGAGGCCGCCAGCTGATGAGGGCAGATTGCGCATGCTAGACTCCGCCGCCGCCGCTCGGTGGCGCACGCCGGCTTGTTTTGAGCGGATTCTTGTCGCCCAATGAGGTCATTGATGGCATCGTCTTACACCGCCTCCGATATCGAGGTGCTGAGTGGCTTGGACCCGGTACGCCGCCGTCCGGGCATGTATACGGACACCACGCGCCCGAATTATCTGGCGCACGAAGTAATCGACAACAGCGTCGATGAGGCGATTTCGGGCCACTGTGAAAACATCGCCGTCACCGTGTTCAAGGACGGATCCCTGCAGGTCGAGGACGACGGCCGCGGCATGCCGGTGGACATTCACCCCAAGGAGAAGCTCAGTGGCGTGGAACTGATTCTGACGCGGCTGCATGCGGGCGGAAAATTCAACGACAAGACCTACCAGCATTCCGGCGGACTGCACGGTGTCGGTGTTTCGGTGGTCAACGCGCTGTCGAAGCATCTGGAGTGTTGGGTGCGCCGCGGCGGCAAGGAATACAACCTGAGCTTCGCGGGCGGCAGACCCACCTCCAAGCTCGAGGTCGTGGGCGAGGTGCCGAAGTCGAAAACCGGCACCACTTTGAGGTTCTGGCCGGATCCGAAATATTTCGACACGGACAAGTTCGCCATCGCGAGCCTCAAGCAGGTGCTGCGCGCCAAGGCGGTTCTGTGCCCCAACCTGCGCGTCACGCTCACCAACGAGTTCACCGGCGAACGCGACGAGTGGTTCTACACGGGCGGTCTGCACGAATATCTGGCCGAAGAGCTCGGCAAGGGCGAGTGGCTGCCAGCCGAGACCTTCTACGGCAAGCGGGACATCGAGGGCGGTGCCATCGACTGGGCTTTTGCCTGGGTGTTGGAATCGCAGCAACGCATCGCCGAGAGCTACGTCAATCTGATCCCGACCGTGGAGGGCGGCACGCATGTCAACGGTCTGCGCGCGGGAACCGCGGATGCGGTGCGGGAGTTTTGCGAGTTTCGCAACCTCGTGCCGCGCGGGCTGAAATTGACACCCGAGGACGTATGGGATGGCGTGAGTTTCGTGCTGTCGATGAAGATGCGCGAGCCGCAGTTCGCCGGTCAGACCAAGGAGCGTCTGTCGTCGCGCGAGGCCGCGGGGATCGTCCAGGGCGTGATCAAGGATGCGTTCGCGCTCTGGCTCAATCAACATCCGGATCAGGGCGAGAAAATCGCCATGCTGGGGATCGCCAACGCGCAGCAGCGCTTCCGGGACAGCCAAAAAATCGCCCGCAAGCGCGTGGTGGCCGGGCCGGCGCTGCCGGGCAAGCTGGCCGACTGCGTCAGCCAAGACCCGCAGCGCGGCGAGCTGTTCCTGGTTGAAGGCGACTCGGCCGGCGGATCGGCCAAGCAGGCGCGCGACCGCACCACCCAGGCCATCATGCCGCTGCGCGGCAAGATTCTGAATACGTGGGAGGCCGATGCACGCGAGGTGCTTCTGTCGCAGGAAGTTCACGACATCAGCGTCGCGATCGGCGTCGATCCCGGGGCCGCCGATTTGTCGAATCTGCGCTACCACAAGATCTGCATACTGGCGGATGCGGACAGCGACGGGCAGCACATCGCGACCCTGCTGTGCGCCTTGTTCTTGCGTCACTACCGGCCGCTGGTGCAAGCCGGTCATGTCTACGTGTGCATGCCGCCGCTGTTCCGGATCGATGCCGGCAAACAGGTCATCTACGCCCTCGATGAGGCGGAGCGGGACCGGGTCCTGGCGCGTCTTGCAGCCGAGCACTCCCGCGCCAAGGTCGTCGTGACGCGCTTCAAGGGCCTCGGCGAAATGAGTCCGTCGCAGTTGCGCGAGACCACCATGGCGCCGCAAACTCGCCGGCTGGTGCAGATGACGATCGACGCCAAAGACAGTCCCGATCAAATGCTCGACATGCTGCTTGCCAAGAAGCGCGCCGCGGACCGCCGCGAGTGGCTCGAGAGCAAGGGCAATCTGGCGCACCTATCGTGAAGACCCAGGAACTCAATTTCGAAGGCATCGAGAAGGAGCCGTTGAAGTCATTTGCGGAGCGCGCCTACCTCGACTATTCCATGTACGTGATTCTGGACCGGGCGCTGCCGCACATCGGCGACGGGCTCAAGCCCGTCCAGCGGCGCATCGTCTACGCGATGAGCGAGCTGGGGCTGGCCGCCGGGGCGAAGCACAAAAAATCCGCCCGCACGGTCGGCGACGTCATCGGCAAATTTCATCCGCACGGCGATTCCGCCTGTTACGAGGCCATGGTGCACATGGCGCAGGATTTCGCCTACCGCTATCCGATCGTCGACGGCCAGGGCAATTGGGGCTCGACCGACGATCCCAAATCCTTCGCCGCGATGCGTTACACCGAATCGCGACTCACGCGCTACGCGGCGCTGTTGCTGCAGGAATTGGGTTCGAGCACGGTGGATTGGGCGCCGAATTTCGACGGCTCGCTCGAGGAGCCGACCTTGTTGCCTGCGCGCGTGCCGAATCTGCTGCTGAACGGCGGCTCGGGCATCGCGGTCGGCATGGCCACGGATATTCCGCCGCATAATCTGCGCGAAGTGGTCAAGGCCTGCGTGGCGTTGCTCGACGACCCGGATCTGTCCACGCGCAAGATCATGGTCCACGTCAAAGGCCCGGATCTGGCGACCGGCGCGGAAATCGTCTCGCCTCGCGCGGATCTGCTGCAGATGTACGAGACGGGCGCCGGCAGCTTCAAAGCGCGGGCGACCTTTGTCATCGAGGATGGCGAAATCGTGATCGAGGCGCTGCCGTTCCAAGTGTCGGGCAGCAAGGTATTGGAGCAGATCGCCAACCAGATGCGGCAAAAAAAGCTGCCGATGGTCGAGGATTTGCGCGATGAATCCGACCACGAAAAGCCGACGCGGCTGGTGATCGTGCCGAAATCCAGCCGGGTCGACGCACAAGCGCTGATGACGCACCTGTTCGCAACCACCGACCTCGAACGCAACTATCGTGTGAACCTCAACGTCATCGGCGTGGACGGGCGGCCACGGGTGATGGGCCTCAAGGAACTGCTGTTGGAATGGCTGCAATTCCGCAAGGCGACGGTCGTTCGCCGGCTAAACCATCGGCTTGCGCAGGTCAATGCCCGGCTGCACATACTCGACGGCCTCGCCATCGCCTATTTGAATCTCGACGAGGTGATTCGTATCGTACGCACCGAGGACCAGCCGAAACCGGTCCTGATCAAGCGCTTCAAGCTGTCCGAGATCCAAGCAGAGGCGATACTCGAGACCAAGCTGCGCCACTTGGCGCGGCTCGAGGAGATGAAAATCCGTGCCGAGCAGCGCGAATTGACCGATGAGCGCGATGACATCGAACGGATACTGAAGAGCAACGCGCGGCTCACCAAGCTGGTTCGGGACGAACTCTTGAGCGACGCCGATGAATACGGCGATGAGCGCCGCACCCGGTTGGTGGAGCGCGAGGCGGCGCAAGCCATTTCCGAGGCGGAACTTCTGACCAGTGAGCCGACCACGGTGGTGCTGTCGCGGCTGGGCTGGGTGCGCGCGGCGAAGGGGCACGATATCGATGCGCGCGCGCTCGCCTACAAGAGCGGCGACGAATTTCAAGCGGCGGCCAAGGGCCGCAACCTGCAGCAGGCGGTGTTCATCGATTCCACCGGCAGGGCGTACAGCTTGGATGCGCATCAGCTGCCGGCGGCGCGCGGCTACGGCGAACCGCTGTCCGGCACCGTGGATCCTCCCGACGGCGCCACGTTCGCCGCAGTCCTCATCGGCGAGCCGGAGGATTTGTGGTTGCTGGCGAGCGATGCGGGCTACGGCTTCTCGGTGAGATTGCGCGATTTGTACGCCCGCAACAAAAAGGGCAAATCCGTGCTCAAGGTGCCGGAGGGCGCCCGCGTTTTGCCGGCGCAGCCGATAACGAGCCCGGAAGCGATCGCAGTGTTCGTCAACAATCACGGCGAAGCGCTGGCACTGCTGATGGCGCAAATCGAGGAAATGAGCGCCGGCAAGGGCAAAAATCTCTACGGGATTCCCGGCAAGAAGTCCACCGACCGTACCGAGTACTTATCGGCAATGGCGGTGGTCGCGCCCGGCGAGGTTCTCACCGTGTACAGCGGCAACAGCGCGCCGATGAAGCTCAAATTCGAGGAGCTGAAGCAGTTCCAGGACAAGAAGGGTCAACGCCGGCAGAGATTCTCCAGGGCTTACAAACAGGTCGATCGGCTGGAGGTGTCGGCGATGGCTACCGCTCGCCCGACATCGTGACGTCCTCGGGCGTAGTCACGAAATAGCCCTGGATGAACTCGATGCCGAGCTGCCATAACACGGCCATGGTATTCGCGTCTTCCACGCGCTCGGCGATGGTCTCCACCCCCTTGCGCTTGGCGGCCTCGACCAGCCCCTTCACGCGCTGCTGCTGCAGCTGGTTGGTCGAGAGTCCCTGCATCAGGGAACCGTCGATCTTGATGAAGTTCATGCCGATGCCGGCGAGCAGTTTCAGCGGATCAAGGCCGGTGCCGAAATGTTCCAGCGCGAAGCGAAAGCCGAGTTTGCGCAAGCTGTCGGCCAGCTCGTTGGTTTGCCGTACGTATTGCATCGCGATTTCTTCGGAGACCTGAATGCACAGGCGCTTCGATTCGATCTTGAGCGATTTCAATTGGGTGGCGAGCCAGCCCATCAGGCTCTTGTCCAGTATCGTATCCTTCGATACGCGCACGAAGATGCACGAGGCCTTGCGGTTGGCGGCAAACGACATCGAGGCGCCGATCACCCAGCGGTCGATGTTCTTCATCAAGTCGTTGCGCTCCGCCGCGGCAATGAACTCCGCGGGAAGCACCTCGTTGCCCTGTTCGTCCAGCATTCGCACCAGCACGTCGACCATGCCCTTGTCTTCGCCGAGCAGGCTCGCGATCGGCTGCTGCACCAACCGGAACCGGTTCTCCATCAGGGCGCTCTTGATGTGCTTGACCCAGATCTTGTCGTAGGCCTGTACGCGCGTATCGGTGTCGGCCTTGTCGACCGCGTACATTTGATTGCCGCCGAGTTCGCGTCCGCGACGTGCGGCGTTGATCGCATCGCCGACGGCGGCATCGACATCCGGGTTGCCGGGAGGCAGCAGCCCCAAGCCGACGGTCACGGTGGCGCTCAGGTTCTTGACCTCGAACACGAAATTATGATCGTTGACGCGCTTGACGATGTTCTCCACCCAGATCTCCACGTCCTTCGCAGTGCCGCGCTCGAGCATCACCAAGATCCCATTGCCTCCGAATCTGCCGCACAGGTCGGTCGCGGTCAGCTGCGCGCGCATCAGCTCCGCGAGCTGCGCCATGAACTCCTCGCTCGAAAGGACTCCGATCGTATTTTGAATATCGAGGAAGCGGTCCGGCTTGATGTACGCGAATTGGCGAATGCCGCCCTTGCTGGGATGGGCGCAACGCTCGCGAATCGCGGCGATCAGG
Organism: Steroidobacteraceae bacterium; assembly: GCA_036743675.1. Classification (GTDB taxonomy): domain Bacteria; phylum Pseudomonadota; class Gammaproteobacteria; order Steroidobacterales; family Steroidobacteraceae; genus Bog-1198. The sequence continues at coordinate 18,836 of DAINPA010000006.1, read as the reverse complement.
TAGCGCTGCTGGAGAAAGCGCGTCGAGGCGTCGCTCTTGACCGCATTGGCGAGCTGTACCTCGAGGTCGTGGTCCTTCTTTTTGTGTGCGGGGATGCTGATGCGCGTGGCCGGCTCGTTATAGTAGTCGGCCTTGGTCAGCGTCAGCACCAGCGGCAGTACGGAGCCGTCCGAAAGCAACGCCCGCACCTTGAGTCCGTGGTCCATCCACTTACCCTGCAGGCAGGCCACCAGTGCGCCTTTTAGCGCGGGATGCGTTTCCAGTTCGAATAAATCCATCAGCGGCATGCCCTTCAGCGCGTCATCGCCGGAGTAGCCGAACAGCTCCAGCCACGCACGGTTGGCGTCCACGATGATGCCTTCCTGTACATGCGTGATCGCGTCAGCGGAACCCTCGAGAAAATTCTGCAGCTGCTCGCGATATTCGCGCGCCGACGACAGCGTCGTGGATAGGGCTCGTTCCAGTCGATACGCTCGCAGCTCGCGCGCGGCGACCGACTGCAGGCGGCTGCGGTTGGCCAGCGTGACCACATCCTGCGCGCCCAAGCGCATGGCCTCCGCGATCGCGGCCTCGTCGACGTTCTCGCGCACGATCAACACCGGCATCTCCGGAGCGGTCTGCTGCCTCACCTTCATGATCGCCGCCAGTTCGACCCCGAGTTCCTCGATGAACGCGATCAGCATCTCGGGATTGAGCTGCGTCAGAGCATCCCCGAGATCGCGGGCGTCCGGCAGCCAGGTGCAGTGCACCGGATGGCCCGCGTTGCGCAGGGTGCTATTGATCGCCTCGACGTGGTCTTGCGACCGCGTCATGACGATCATTGAAACGGCGCCCTGCTCAGCCACTGGTCATATTCCTCGCAAAACGGGTCCAAAGTGTAACATCAGGTCTTTGGCGATTCTGGGACCCGCGTCTTGCGGCGGCGAGGATTCTCGCTGGAATTGGCTTCGGCAGGGCGTTGCGGCTATCATACGCGCCCTTCAAACCGAGGCCTGCGATGGCGAATTACAGCACGAACGAGTTCAAATCCGGACTGAAAATCCTGATCGACGGCGATCCGTATACGATCGTCGAGAATGAGATGGTCAAGCCCGGCAAAGGCCAGGCCTTCAACCGCGTCCGGGTCCGTAACCTGAAGACCGGTCGAACCATTGAACGTACTTGGAAGTCGGGCGATACCGTCGAGGCCGCCGACGTCGTGGATACCGAGATGCAGTATCTGTACAGCGACGGCGATTTCTTTCATTTCATGCTTCCCGACACGTTCGAGCAGCTCACGGCCTCGAGGCAGGCGGTCGGCGACGGCGCGCAATGGCTGAAGGACGGAACCATCTGCATCATCACGCTGTGGAACGGCGTGCCGCTGCAGGTGACGCCGCCGGCGCACATGGAGCTCAAGGTGATCGAAACCGATCCGGGCGTGCGCGGCGACACCGCCACGGGCGGCTCCAAACCCGCCAAACTGGAAACGGGCGCCATGGTGCGGGTGCCGCTGTTCATCAACGAGGGGGAGGTACTGCGCGTCGATACCCGCACCGGCGAGTACTTGTCGCGCGGCAAAGGCTAGCTGCTGCGCGCCAGCCGACTGCTCGGGTCGGCTAGGCGTTGTCGATCGAAAACGCCATGGCCTGCGACAAGCGGGTCGCTTTGAGCGCGATCGCGACCACTCGGTCGAATCCCAGCGCGACCCCCGAGCAGTCGGGAATCCCGGCCTCAAGCGCCGCCAGCAAGCGCGCATCCACCGGCGGCTGCGTCTGGCCTCGCGCCCGGCGAATTGCAAGATCGTGGACGAATCGCTCGCGCTGCTCGCCGGCATCGGCCAATTCATGGAAGCCGTTGGCGAGTTCGATGCCGTCCAGGTAGAGCTCGAATCGCGCCGCCACCGGCGGCAGCCCCGGTTTTAGGCGTGCGAGCGAGGCTTGCGAGGCCGGATAGTCGCGCACGAAACACGGACGCTGGTGCCCGAGGCGTGGCCCGACCATGAATCCCATCAATAGATCGAGCATGGCGTCCCGGTCGAGACCGGCCTGGCACACTATCCCGTGCTCGGTGGCCGCGTGCGTGAGATCGCGCTCGCTCGCCGTGTGGGCATCGACTCCGGCATGCCGCTGCAGCGCTTCGCCATACGTGAGGTGTTCCGCCGCCGGCAGTTCCCGCTCCGGCGCCAACAGCCCGGCGACCAGATGCTCGACCTCCGCCATCATTGCGGTGTCGTCGAATCCCGCCCGGTACCATTCGAGCAGCGTGAATTCCGGGTTGTGCCACCGACCACGTTCGGCATCGCGAAACGCCTTGCACAGCTGATAAATGTCGCCGCTGCCGTCAGCCAACAGGCGCTTCATGGGAAATTCCGGCGACGTGCTCAAGAAGAACCGGCCGCGCATGCCGGTGACTTGCGTGACCAAGGATTCGATCTGCGGGTCGCTAACGCCGGACGCGCTCAACAGGGGAGTTTCGACCTCGAGCACACCCCGTGCGGCGAAGAAATCCCGGGTGCGCGCCAACAGGGCGGCGCGACGCCGCAAGGCGGCCAGAGTCGAGGTAGGCCGCCAATCGGCAATCGATTCGCCGGCGCACGGCGTGCCGCGCTCGCCACTCACGCGGCGCTGCCGATGGCTTGCCCGAACTGCACCACGGACCCGGCGCGCAGCAGCGGATGCCAGCGCGCCCGGTTGGCTTCGAACAGCAGGATGACGGTCGAGCCCATGTTGAAGCGTCCGAGCTCGGCGCCTTTGTCGAGCACCATGCTAGGGGAAGGAATACGGGTCACGGCGCGTCGAGCGGCCGGAGTGATATCGCCGGCCCAGACGGCGGTCATGCTGCCGACGTTGAGCGCGCCCACCAGCACCAATGCGAATTGCCCAAACTCACCCTCGAACAGAGTCAGCACCCGTTCGTTGCGCGCAAACAGGCGCTCCACGTGCTGTGCCGTGGTCGCGTTCACGCTCAACAAGCGGCCGGGCACATACACCGTATCGAGCAGCCGCCCCCGCATCGGCATGTGAATGCGGTGATAGTTGAAGGGGGCAAGGTAGATCGTGGCGAACGAGCCGCCTTCGAAACGCGTTGCCCACGGCTCATCGGCCAGCAGTTCGGCCAGCTTGTAGCGGCGCCCTTTCGCTTGTAGCAGTTCATCCCGGGCGATAGCGCCGCATTCGCTCACCATCCCGTCGACCGGGCTGGCGATGGCGGCCGTGGCGGCGGCAATCGGTCGCGTGTCCGGGCGCAGCGCCCGGGTGAAGAAATCGTTGAAGCTGCCATAGCGATACGGATCGATTTCAACCGCTTCGCTCATGTCGATGTCGAACAGCTTGAGAAACATGCGAATGAGCAAATTCTTGAACCAGGGCGTCCGCACCCGGGTTGCCGCGTAGACCATTCTCGACAGCCGGTGTTGCGGCAGGGCGAGCTGCAGCAAGACGAACAACCGGCCGCGCCCGCCGCCGCTCGCCTGCGCAGCGCAAGCCGGTTCGGCGGGTTGCGATCCGCTCATGCCGGGCCGGCCACGATGCGCTGGAAATCGGCTTGCAGGGCCTCCACCGTGAACGGGCCGGTCAGGACCGCGGCCAGCTTCCCGCTCGGATCCAGCACCCAGATCGCGCTGGAATGATCGACCGTATAGCTGCCGTCCGCGTTCTGCGGCTCGATGATCACGGCAATGCCAAACTGGCGCGCCACCGCATCGACGGTTGGCTGGTCGGGGGCGGTGACGCCGATGAATTCAGGATCGAAATACGGCACGTATTTTGCGAGCAGCTCAGGGGTATCGCGTTTCGGGTCCACCGACACGAAGATCACCTGCGGAAGCACCCCGGCGCCGCTCGCCCGCAGGCGTTTTTTCATCGCCGCCAGGGTGGTGAGCGTCGCCGGACAGAACTCCGGGCAGTTGGCATAGCCGAAGAACAGCATGGACCAATGATCCCGCAGATTCTTGGGCCCAAATGCGTGGCCCCGCTGGTCGATCAGGCTAAAATCCTCAAGTGCCTGCCGCGGGGTGACATAGGTTCCAATCGCCAGCGTGGGCGCAGCCGCAGGGTGGCGCCATACGAGTGCGGCGCCCACAGCCAAGATGGCGGCGAAACAGAGCAACGCGAGAATCAAGACTTTCGATCGAGGTAGCATGCGTCGATTATCCCATACGGCGCCCGAAACCGTCGGCGCCGCCATCGATCGCTGTGCCCGCGCGTTGCGCCGCGCCGGCGTGCACTTCGGCCACGGTACCGACAATGCGTGCGACGAGGCCGCCGAATTGGTGTTTTTCGCGGCGGGTCTTGCGCATGCCGCCGGCGCCGCCGCCTACGGCAAGCCCGTGACGGCGCGCCGCGCGACCCGCATCGACGAGCTATTGCGGGAGCGGATCAGGCGGCGGGTGCCGCTTGCCTATCTTACGCATCGTGCGTTCTTCGCCGGCCTCGAACTGTACGTGGACGAACGGGTTCTGGTGCCCCGATCGCCCATCGCGGAGCTGTTGCTCAAGCGCTTTGCCCCGTGGGCGAAACCGCGCGGCGTACGCCGCATATTGGATATCGGCTGCGGCTCCGGTGCGATCGCCCTGGCAAGCGCCGTCGCCTTTCCGCGCGCCGCGGTGGACGCGGTCGACATTTCCGCCGACGCGCTCGCGGTCTGCCGCCGAAACGTCCGCCGCCTGGGATTGGCGAAGCGGGTGAGGGTCATGCAGTCGGATCATTTCGCCGCCGTGTCGGGCTGCCGTTACGATATCATCGTGAGCAACCCGCCCTACGTCGGGCGCGCCGAAATGCGCGACTTGCCGCGCGAATACCGCCATGAACCCGTATTGGGTCTGGCTTCGGGAGTCGAAGGTCTCGACTCCGTGAGGGCGATCCTCTCCGGCGCGAGACAGCATCTGGTCGATGACGGTATTTTAGTGGTGGAAGTCGGCAATACCGAGGAAGCGTTGTTGCGGGCGTTTCCGCGATTGCCGTTCATATGGCCCGAGATCGCCATGGGCGGCGGCGGCGTTTTCGTGTTGCGGGCCACTGCTTTAATGCGGGCAGCGCAACTCTAGGGAGAATTACGCGTGGCGGGAAATACGTTCGGCCGGGTATTCACGGTCACGAGCTTCGGCGAAAGTCACGGCCCGGCACTGGGCTGCGTGGTCGACGGCTGTCCGCCGGGGCTCGCCTTGAGCGAGGCGGATTTGCAGCCGGATGTGGAGCGGCGCCGCCCAGGCACTTCGCCGTTCACCACTCAACGGCGCGAACCCGACACGGTGCGCATCTTGTCGGGCGTCTTCGAAGGCAGGACCACCGGCACGCCGATCGGCCTCATGGTCGAGAATCAGGATCAGCGCTCGCGCGACTACGACAAGATCAAGGACCGGTTTCGCCCCGGTCACGCCGACTACACCTATCAGCAAAAATACGGGTTTCGCGACTACCGCGGCGGGGGTCGCTCCTCGGCGCGCGAGACCGTGATGCGCGTCGCGGCGGGCGCGATCGCCCGAAAGTTCCTGCGCGAGCGCTTGGGCGTGAGCATTTACGGCTACTTGGGGCAAATCGGACCGCTGGTGATCGAACCCAAGGATCCGCCAAGCGCTTATGAAAATCCGTTCTTTTGCCCCGATCCCGGCCGGGTCAAGGAGATAGAAGATCTGATCTGGCGCACGCGCGAAGCCGGCGACTCGGTCGGTGCGCGCATTACGGTGATTGCCGTGGGGGTGCCGCCCGGGCTGGGCGAGCCGGTGTTCGAGCGGCTCGATGCGGATTTGGCCGGCGCCATGATGGGCATCAACGCCGTGAAGGGCGTGGAGATCGGCGCCGGCTTCAAAGCCGTGGCGCAGCTCGGGTCGGAGCATCGAGACGAGCTCACGCCGACGGGGTTCAAGAGCAACAATGCCGGCGGCGTGCTCGGTGGAATCTCTTCGGGCCAGGACATCGTGGTGAACGTCGCACTCAAGCCCACCTCGAGCATCACGGTGCCGGGCGCGACCATCGACCTGCACGGCCGCCCCGTGCAAATTGCCGTCACCGGCCGTCACGATCCGTGCGTCGGGTTTCGTGCGACACCGATCGCCGAAGCGATGATGGCGCTGGTGCTGATGGATCACTACCTGCGCTTTCGCGCGCAGTGTGCGGATGTGATCGTTACCACCCCGGTGATTACACGGAGCGGTGCATGACGGCCTCCGCGGTCCCGCCGCCGCGGATTGCCGTGGTCGGCGCGTCGAGCCTGATAGGCGAGGCGCTGATCGAGGAACTGAATGCCCGGAAATTTCCTCGCGCCGAACTGCACGCGCTCGACGAGGAGCGCGACCTTGGCCGGCCACTCGCGTCCGATGCGAGCGCGACCGACGTCGCCCGCTTCGATTTCTCGCGCGCGGATCTGGCGTTTTTCTGCGGCCGCGCTGCGCTGAGCGAACGCTACGCCGAAGCGGCCGCTGCGCATGCCTGGGTCATCGACAGCTCATCGACGTTTCGCATGCACGAGCGCGTGCCCCTGGTAGTGGCCGATGTCAATGCCGAGGTGCTCGAGGGAATGGCGCGCGGTCTGGTGGCATTGCCGGGCAGCGCCAGCGTCGCGCTCGCCACCGCCCTGGCGCCCCTGCACGCGCTCGCGGGACTCGAACGTGCGGAGGTTGCGACCTATCAGGCGGTGTCGGGCAGCGGACGCGCCGCCATGGACGAGCTGGCGGGCGAAACGGTGGCCATGCTCAGCGGCAAAAAGGCGCGCGGGCGCGCCTTCGGGCGGCAAATAGCGTTCAACGTCATTCCGCAGGTCGACAGGTTGGAAGCCGACGGCAGCTCGCGCGAAGAGCGGCGTTTATGGCACGAAACGCGGCGAATTCTTGGTCGGTCGCAACTCGCAATCAATGCCACCGCGGCGCGGGTGCCGGTCTTCTTCGGCCACAGCCTGGCTGTCCACGCCACCTTTGAACGACCCGTGAGCGTGCCCGATGCCGCCCGTGTGCTGCAGCGCGGCACGGGCCTCTGCCTCATCGATGCGGGTACCGCAGCCGAATTTCCGACGCCGGCCACATTGGCCACGGCCCCCGATAAGGTGTATGTGGGGCGCCTGCGAGCCGATTTGACCCGTGATCGAGTTCTAAATTTTTGGATTGTTGCTGATAATGTTCGGAAATGTGCGGCACATAACGCAGTTTCAGTCGCCCAGATTTTGGTAAATAGTTCCCGGTAAGATATAGTTAAGCGTTTATGTTTAAGGCAAGTGAAGGTCAGTGAAAATTAGCCTCCAAGCTTCGGCCGCAATGAACTTAATCCGCTTGCCCACCAGATTTCTGGGAGTAGAAATGTCAGTAACGATGCCTCGCATGATGCTGATGGCGTGCCTGCTATCCGTATCCTCTTTGTGGCCGTCCTTATCGTCGGCATTGGGGCTCGGTGAGATTCATTTGAACTCGGCCTTGAACGAGCCGATGAACGCCGAGGTCGACCTGATTGCGGCGACACCCGACGAATTGACCGCGCTGCATGCGACCCTTGCCGGCCGCGATGCGTTCACGCGCTATGGCATAGACCATCCGCCGTTCCTGTCGTCGCTGAGTTTCAAGGTGGGAAAGGGCAAGGACGGTCGGGACGTGCTGCTGGTACGTTCCACCGACGCAATTCCCGAGCCGTTTGTGACTTTCCTGGTGGAAGTGAGCTGGGCGCGCGGCCGGTTGATGCGCGAGTACACGGTCCTGCTCGATCCGCCGGTATACACGCCCGGTGAAAACCCGAATTCTACCGCTCCGGTCACGGCGCCTGCCGTCGCCGGTTCGCACGCGGCCGCCCCTGCGCAGGCGCGCAAGCCGGGCCCCTCGGCAATGCCTGCGCCCGCAGAAACCGCCGCCCCGCAGGCAGCCGCACCCGCGGTCTCCGCGGCGGCTCCGCGGCCCGAGGCCGTAGGAGGCCCGAGTTCGGGCACCATTCATGTCGCGAGGGGCGATACGCTCTCCAAAATTGCCCGCAGCTTGCATGCCGATACACCGGCGAACATCGACCAAACGATGATCGCGCTGTACCGTTCGAACCCGGATGCGTTCGGCGGCAACATCAACTTTTTGCGCAGCGGCTCCGTGCTGCGCGTTCCTGATGCCGATTCGATCGCCGCCCTCAATCAACGAGAGGCGATGAGCGAAGTTCACCGACAAATGGATACCTGGCGAAGCAGCGGCGGTGCGGCGGCGCCGACCAGCGGCCGTTTGCGTCTGGTGACGCCGAGCGCCGGGACGGGCGGCGAGTCCGGGCGCGGCGAATCGGCGGCGAATGCCGAAGCGCAGGCGCTTCGAGATCGGGTCAAGGATTTGGAAGGCCAGCTGTCGGAATCGAAGCGCCTGATCGATATCCGCAATGCCGAACTGAGCGCGTTGCAGCGCAAGCTGGGCATGCCGGTGACCAAGCCGCCGGTCGAGCAGCCGCCTCTCGCCAAGCCGGCCGAGCAGCCGCCTGCGGCCAAGCCGCTGACCGCCGTGGCACCGCCCTCGGCGCCGCCCTCGGCACCGCCGGCGGCGGCGCCCGAAGCGAAACCGGCTGTGCCGGTTCCTGCGCCGGTTCCCACGGCGCCGACCTCCGAAAAGGGCAAGCATGCGGCGCCACCCGCTCCGTCGGGCTCGTGGATCGATTGGGTGGCCGGAAACTGGTGGCTGCCGGCCGCGATCTTGCTCGCGATACTCGGCGGGCTCGGGTTTGCCGCGTGGAAGCGGCGGGGACAGAGCTCAATAGGCGGGTTGGGCGCCCTGATGGAGGAGACCCACGTTGCCGAGTCGAGAGAGGCGACTGCCAAGCTCTCTGCCATGCGCAAGGGCAACGATTCGTTCGTGGTTGAAGAGTCCGGCCCGCACGCCGTGCCGGATTTCGGCGCCGACACCGGCCGGTTCGGCGATACCGGTGAATTGAAGTCTCCCGACGACACCATGTCGAGCGAGCGTGCCGTCAACCTCGATCAGGGCGACCCGCTGGCGGAAGCTGACTTCCACATGGCGTACGGCTTATACGACCAGGCCGCCGATTTGGTGCGTATCGCGCTCGAGCGCGAGCCCGATCGGCGAGATCTGCGGCTCAAGCTGTTGGAAATCTATTTCGTATGGGGAAACAAGGATCTGTTCCTGCAGACCGCCAAGGCGCTGGAAAGCACGCGGGATCGTGCGCCGGCCGGCGAGTGGGACAAGATCGTCATCATGGGCAAGCAGATTTGCCCGGACGAACCCATGTTCGGGTCGAGCGCCGGCAGCGGACGCGGCGCGGGCGCTTTGGTCGACTTGAACCTCGAGGGCGGCGAGAATCGCGTCGACATCGATCTGTTCGGCGAACCGGAGGGCGAGCGCAGCAGCCTGGATCACCCCCTCGCCAAGGAACATGACGACAATGCGGCCACCGGCGAGTCCCCCGGGATGGGCGCCAAATCGAACCTGGACTTCACCTTGGACATGCCCGAGCGAGGCGCGGACGAGTCGCCCACGCGGGAAATGCCGCAGCGAGACGAGCCGACGGTCGAAACGGAGCTGATGAATTTCGCCGATTCGCCCACGGCGGAGTCGCCGGCGCTGAAGACCGCGGAGATGAATACCGCCGGTATGCTCGATCGGAATCCTTCGCAACCCGCGGGCTTGAAGGCGGATCAAACCGCCGAGGTGTCGATCGATGACTTGGGGTTCGATCTCGATCATCTGGAGCAGACCGGGGCGCCGTCGGCCAACAGTATCGGACCACTCGAAGAAACCGATCATCCGTCCGATGCGCCGACGATGGTGGCCGGCCTCGACGACCGCTCGCGGCGCATGATGGAGGAAGCGGCAAAGGATTCGCGCGATAAGGATTTGACCGAGCTCGAGCGCGAGCTGGAAGCGTCATTCATCGCCGATCTCGACGCGCAACACGACGAAATAAAGATCGCGGTGCTGGGGCCCGAATCCGCTCCCACCGTGCTGATGCCCCGTGAAGGAGACCTCAACGCGACTTCGCACTTGAAATCCTCGCCCGAATACTCCGACATTAGCGAAGCGGAAAAGGTCGACATCGATTCGACCTTGAAGCTGCACGGCATCCAGGCCGATCGCGTCGATTTGGATCTGGATCGACTGGCGACGGCGCTCGGCACCGGCGATACCGTGGATCAGCCGCGCGCGGCCGAGGAAATATTCTCGACCGAGGTGTTCGAGGCCAGCCAGCGCACTCGGCGCGTGGATCTCGACGTCGGCGAGGCGATGAACGGTGCGGAGCATCCGACGAACAGGCTGCAGGCTCAGACCAACAAGCTCAGGGCCGTCGATGGGGCGATGTCCGAGTTGGAGCCGGTCACCATGAGCGAGGTCGGCACCAAGCTCGATCTGGCACGCGCCTATATGGATATGGGCGATCCGGAAGGCGCGCGCAGCATCCTCGAGGAAGTGGTGCAGGAAGGATCTGCCAGCCAAAAGCAGGAAGCGGCGCGCCTGATCGAATCGCTGCCCGGCTAGGAGGAGCGTGTCTGAGCATTCCGCATGAGCCGCTTCGCTCAAGCGAGGGGGCGGATGCCAGGCGCATAGCGGCCCTGGTCGAGTACGACGGCACCGATTACGCCGGGTGGCAGTCGCAGGCGCACGCGGCCTCAGTGCAGGACGCGGTGCAGAATGCCATCGGATTCGTCGCCGGCGAGCCGGTAGCCGCGATTTGCGCCGGCCGGACCGACGCCGGCGTTCACGCCATCGGCCAAGTCATCCACTTCGACACCAGGGCGGCGCGCACCGCGCGCGCCTGGGTGCTGGGCGCGAATACCAAGTTGCCGCCCGCGATCGCGCTGCAGTGGGCCGGTGAGGTGCCGGTGGGATTTCATGCGCGGCATAGCGCGCTGCGCCGCGTCTATCGCTACTACATTTTAAATCGCAGCGCGCGCCCGGCGCTCGAACGCACGCGCAGCGCCTGGATCCACCGCGACCTCGATGCCGAAGCCATGCACGCCGCAGCGCAGGCATTGCTCGGCGAGCACGATTTTTCGGCCTTTCGCTCGATCGAATGCCAGTCGAAAAGCAGTGTGCGTCGCATCGAGCGCGTGGCGGTGCGGCGCACCGGGGATTGCATACGGCTGGAGATAGTCGCGAATGCCTACTTGCACCATATGGTGCGCAACATCGTCGGAACCTTGCTCGACGTGCACGGCGAGCCGGATCCGTCGGGCGCCATGTCACGCGTCCTGTTGAGCGGCGAGCGTCGGTTGGCGGGCGCAACCGCGCCGGCCGCCGGCCTGTATCTGTGGCGCGTCGAATACCCGGCCGCTTACGCCATACCTGCGCCCCATGGCTGGGTTTGCTAAACTAGCGCATGTCCTGGTTCGAGCGAATCGTCCCGTCGCGCATCAAGACCGAGCGCCGTACCCGCTCGGTTCCCGAAGGGCTGTGGGCCAAGTGTCCGGCCTGTGATGCGGTGCTGTATCGCGCTGAAATCGAGCGCAGTCTTCACGTCTGCCCCAAATGCAGCCACCACATGCGCATCAACGGGCGGGAGCGCCTGCTGAAATTTCTGGACCCCGGGTCGAGCAAGGAAATTGCCGCCAAGGTCATGGCGGAGGATCCGCTGAAGTTCAAGGATTCGAAGCGCTACCGCGACCGCATCGCCCAGGCGCAGAAGCAGACGGGCGAGCGCGACGCGCTGATCGTGATGTCGGGACAATTGGCCGGGCTCGACGTCGTGGCCTGCGCCTTCGAATTTCGATTTTTGGGCGGCTCCATGGGTTCGGTGGTCGGCGAGAAATTCGTGCGGGCGGTCGAGCACTGCCTTGAACACCGCACGCCGCTGGTGTGCTTCTCGGCGAGCGGCGGCGCGCGCATGCAGGAGGCGCTGTATTCACTGCTGCAAATGGCCAAGACCAGCGCGGCGCTCAAACGCTTGTCCGAAGCCCGGCTGCCGTTCATTTCGGTGATGACCGATCCGACCACCGGCGGGGTGTCGGCGAGCCTCGCGATGTTGGGAGACATCAACATCGGCGAACCGAAGGCATTGATCGGTTTCGCCGGGCCGCGAGTCATCCAACAAACGGTGCGGGAAACCTTGCCGGAAGGCTTTCAGCGCAGCGAGTTCCTGCTCGAGCACGGTGCGCTCGACATGATCGTCGATCGGCGCGAGCTGCGCGATCGAATCGGCGCCATGTTGCGATTGTTGACCGGCAAGGAGCCCGCAGCGGCTTAGGAGCCCGGGTTTGATGCCCATGCGGAGTCTCGAGCAGTGGTTGGCCCACCAGGAACGGGTGCACCCCAACTCAATCGATCTGGGGCTCACGCGCCTCGTTCGGGTACTCGATCGTCTCAACTGGCGCCAGCCGACCGTCCCGGTCATCACCGTCGCCGGGACCAACGGCAAGGGTTCGGTCGTCGCGTACTGCGCAGCGATGCTGGCGGCGGGCGGGTACCGGGTCGGCACCTTTACTTCCCCGCATTTGCGCGATTATCGCGAGCGGATTCGCCTGAACGATGCCGAGGTCGCCAGCGAGGCGCTGGTGCGGGCATTCGAGAGAATCGAAGAGGCCTGCACGGATGCGTCGCGCGACCGAGTGTCGCTGACGTTTTTTGAATACAACGCGCTTGCGGCCTTGCTGATATTCGAGGCGGCACAACTCGATGCGTGGGTGCTCGAAATCGGCATGGGCGGGCGCCTTGACGCGGTCAACGTCGTGGACCCGTCGGTGGCCGTGGTGGTGAGCATCGGCCTCGATCACCAAGAGTTTCTCGGGCCCACGCTCGAGCGCATAGCGCGCGAGAAGGCCGGCATTTTTCGCGCTCGCACGCCGGCTGTGCTCGGCAGTCAGGGGATGCCATCGGTGCTGGAGAGGATTGCGAACGAGATCGGCGCGCCGCTCAAGCGCCTGGGGCTCGAATATGACTTCACCCGGCACGCCGACCGATGGCATTATCGCGGGCCGCGCTGGGATTTGGCGGATCTGCCTGCGCCGGCGCTGCTCGGCGACACGCAATTCTGCAATGCTGCGGCGGCCATAGCGGCCCTCGAGGAACTCGCGCAGCGTTTGCCGCTGCCGGCCGCGGCGGTGGCTCGCAGGCTATCCTCGGTCCATCTGGTGGGGCGCTTTCAAGTGATCGCGGCGGCCGGTCGGCCCACGTGGATATTGGATGTGGCCCACAATCCCGATGCGGCCGGCGTGCTGGCGAGCAATCTGCGCTCGCGGCCGATTGCCGGCAGAACGCTCGCGGTGTGCGGAATACTTGCCGACAAGGACGCGGCCGCGGTCGCGTACCGGTTGCGCGATTGCATCGACGAGTGGTGGTTGAGTTCTACCGAAGGAGCGCGAGGTACGAGCAGCGCGGCGCTGGCGGCACGGATTGCGCCGCAGATCGAGGTGCGGTTCAACGAAATGAACAACATCGCCGCCGCCTGCGCTGCGGCATCGGCCGCCGCGCGTCCAGAGGACCGGATCGTGGTCTTCGGTTCTTTCCACACAGTCGGGCCGGCAATGGATTGGCTCGAGGCACAAGACATGCTGTCACCGCCGGACCTTCCCGAATATACTGCGCCGCCCAATGGTCACGAATAAAATGGGCACGGTCATGGATCGTCGCGTCAAGGAACGTCTGGTCGGCGCCACGATTTTGGTGGTGCTGATCGTGCTGATCGTGCCGGAATTGCTGTCCGGCCCGCATCGCCTTTCATCGCCGCCGCCATCGGTGAGCCTGCCTGCGCCTACGCGCAATGTTTCGGTTGATTTGGCGACGAGCAAGGCGACTCCCACGCCGCAGGCTGCAGATTTGACGCCGCTGACCACCGAGCCGCAGCCCGCGCGGCCGCCAAGCGCGCCACCTTCGGTGACGACCTTGGGGGCGCAAGCTGCCGCGGGACCAGGGCTTGAAACCGGCTCTTCAGCCGCCAAATCCTCCTCTTCGGGAACGGCGAGATCCGGGGCATCGAGCGAGGCGCAACCGATGCCGGCTCGGGATTCGTGGTCGGTGCAATTGGGCAGTTTTTCCAGCAAAGCCAATGCCGACAAATTATTGCACCAATTGAAGGCGCGGGGTTTGTCGGCTTACGTCATTTCGAGCGGTTCCAGGTCCTCCGCGCGATTCAAGGTTCGCATAGGGCCTTTGGCGGATCGCGCGGCTGCCGAACGCGAAGTGGACAAGCTGAAGACGGCGGGCCATGCGGCAACAGTGGTTGCTCCGGCATCGTGAATTTTCGGTTGCCGCTGGATTCACGGCAATGGCGGCGCGGGTTGGGTAGAATGCGCCCCTGTCATGAGGCGAGCCGCCTCTTTAATGAGGCCACGCTAGAGGTGGGAGTTTGACCGGAGCCGATGTATTAATTGCGCTGATCGTGTTGGGCTCAACATTGTTGGGATTCTTGCGCGGTTTCGTTCGCGAAGCGGTGTCTCTGGCGTTCTGGATCCTGGCTATTTGGGCCGCATGGAAATTCGGACCCACGGTCGAACCGCACCTTGGCGGACTGTTGGCGGATCCAAGGGTGGCGCCCTGGATCGGACGCTTGGTCATCTTGGTGCTGGTGCTGCTGGTCGGATGGACGATAGGCATGCTGCTCAGCTATTTCGCGCGCAGCGCGGGGCTGGGTCCCTTGGATCGGGCCATCGGCCTGCTGTTCGGCATCGCGCGCGGCATGGTGTTGATGGGGTTGATGATCATCGGCGGCGAACTGTTGCATCTGAATCAGGAAGAATGGTGGGGTCGAGCGAAGCTGGTTCCCTATGGTGAAGCCGTCGGCGATTGGCTGCGAGCCATGGTCGGCGAGCGCGGCGAACCTTGGGCCAAACTCGAGCGCATCACCGGAATCAACGTGAAAGCCAAATAGCCCGGAGATCCTACATGTGCGGAATCGTCGGAATGGTTGGGGTGAGCGCGGTCAATCAGCGGATCTATGACGCGCTGACGGTCCTGCAGCACCGCGGCCAAGATGCGGCCGGTATCATGACCAGCGAGGCAGGGGAGCTGTTCATGCGCAAGGATTCCGGGCTGGTGCGCGATGTGTTTCAGCAGAAGCACATGGTGAAACTCCCGGGCAACGTCGGCATCGGCCACGTCCGCTATCCCACGGCCGGCACCGACAGCGCGCACGATGCGCAGCCGTTCTACGTGAATTCGCCCTACGGCATTTGCCTCGGGCACAACGGCAATCTGACCAATGCGCGCGAACTCACCGAAGTACTGGTGCGGGAGGACCGCCGGCATCTGAATACCGGGTCCGATTCGGAAGTGCTGCTCAACGTGCTCGCGTCCGAACTGCAGCGGGTCGGCACGCCGCGCGTCACGCCTGCCGATATCTTCGCCGCGGCCAACGCCGTGTACCGGCGTTGCCGGGGCGGCTATGCGGTCGTCGCCATGGTGATCGGCCACGGTATCCTGGGCTTCCGCGATCCGAACGGCATCCGCCCCCTGGTAATCGGCAAGCGCGATACCAAAAAGGGCACCGAGTGGATGCTGGCGTCCGAAAGTGTCGCGCTCGACATGCTGGGGTTCGACCTGGCGCGCGACGTGGCGCCCGGCGAGGCCGTGTTCATCGACGAACAGGGGCGATTTTATGCGCAGCAATGCGTGGCAATGGCGCGGCACACGCCGTGCATCTTTGAATACGTGTATTTCGCCCGGCCCGACTCGATCATCGACAATATCTCGGTGTACAAGGCGCGCCTGCGCATGGGCGAACGTCTCGCCGAGAAGATCAAGCGCGAACGTCCCGATCACGACATCGACGTGGTGATCCCGATTCCGGACACCAGCCGCACCAGCGCGGTGCAAGTCGCGCAGCTCCTCGGCGTCAAGTACCGCGAGGGCTTCATCAAGAATCGATACATCGGCCGAACGTTCATCATGCCGGGACAGGAGCAGCGCTCCAAATCCGTGCGCAGCAAACTGAATGCCATCGATCTCGAATTTCGCGGCAAAAATGTGCTGTTGGTGGATGACTCGATCGTGCGCGGCACCACGTCCGCGCAAATCATCGACATGGCCCGCGAAGCCGGTGCAAAGAAGGTATATTTCGCATCCGCTGCGCCCCCGGTCCGCTACCCGAATGTCTACGGCATCGACATGCCCGACGTATCGGAGCTGGTGGCGGCCGGGCACACGGATACCGAGGTTCGCGACATCATCGGCGCCGATTGGCTGATCTACCAGGATTTGGAAGATCTGGTGCATGCGGTTCGCCACGACAACGCGAAAATCACCGATTTCGATACATCTTGCTTTTCGGGCCAATACGTCACGGGCGACGTCACGCCCGAGTACTTGAAACGCCTGCAGGGAGAGCGATCCGACGAAGCAAGGCAGCAACGCCGAGATGCCACCGCTCGTGGACTCAAGACTATTCGAAATTCGTAGCGTCACGCGCGGCTCGGCTCGGATCGCAAGGTCTTGAGCTTGCGCCTGCTGTTGATCGCGGAACGCCCCGAGTATCGGCTGCTGGTCAAGAAGCACGTCGAGATCGAGTGGCCCGATGCGACGGTTGTTGAGCACAGTTTGGGAGAGGACGAACCGCTGGAGGCGAGTTTCGCCGCCGCCGGATTCGACGCGGCGATCATCGTCGCCGCGCCGCCCGCCGCGGCCGCCGAACAGCTGGCGGCGGCGCTCGCGGCAAAACCCGAGTTTGCGCCGCTGGTGGTTTTGCTGCTGCAGGATGCCCCGACGCCTCTGCCGGCGGAGACGCCGGGAGTGCGCCGGCTGTATGGGCGCAAAATCGACCGGGATCAGCTCATCGCCGCGCTCACGAACGCGTCACGTGACCACAAACGGGCTTTGGCCATGTTGCGCTCGCAACCGGAATTCGCGCAACGCTACAAATTCGGCTCCGTGATCATCCGCGGCCACCGCTGCATCCGCCAAGTCGGCAGCGGCGGCATGTGCAAGATTTACCTTGCGGAGAGCGAACGCGCCGGATCCCTGGTCGTGCTCAAGGTATTCAGTCAGGTTCCCGACGTATCGGAACGCATCATCGGATTCGATCGCTTCCTGCAGGAATACGAAATCGTCGCCGGGCTCAAACACCGCAACATCGTGCGCATCTACGATCTGGGAGTCGCGGACGATCACGCCTATATCGCCATGGAGCACTTCCCCGCCGGCGATTTACGGCAGCGGATGAAAACCCCGCTCGCGCCGGCCACCGCGCTGCACTATCTCGAACAGATCGCGAGCGCACTGGAGGCCATTCATGCGGTGGGCGTTCTGCACCGTGACTTGAAGCCGGCCAACGTCATGTTGCGCACCGACGGGTCGCTGTGTTTGATCGATTTCGGCTTGGCCAAGGCCAATGAACTCGATTTGGAATTGACCGGAACGCGCGAGATCTTCGGCACTCCGTATTACATGAGTCCGGAGCAGGGCCACGCCGAGCTGATCGACGCCCGCAGCGATCTATACAGCCTGGGCGTCGTGTTCTACGAGATGCTGATCGGCCGCAAGCCCTACACGGGCGGATCGGCCATGGAAGTCATCTACAAGCACAAGCGGGCGGAGCTGCCCGCCATCGATCCGCAATATGTGAGCTACGAACCGATATTGAGGCGCCTGCTGGCGAAATCTCCGGAGGACCGGTTCCAATCGGCGCGCGCGCTCCTCGACGCGGTCACCGAATTGAAGATGCCTGCATGAGCCAGAGGCTCCCCCCCGCATTGTTGCGCGTTCCGACCCCCGCAAGCTGGATCGCCCGTGCTCGCAGCTCGCCCGATGAATTGCTGATCGATCATGCGAATTGCGAGAAGAAGGCGGCCTCCACCGCTCTCGCACTGATGTTCGCGTATGCAGAGAATCTGGAACTCGCCGGCAAAATGTCGCGGCTCGCCCGCGAGGAATTAAGGCATTACGAGCAGGTGGCTAGGCTCATGAAAAGGCTCAAGGTCGTGCCGCAGCGCATGGCGCCCGGCCGCTATGCGCAGAGCCTGCGCCGCCTGGTCGCAAGAACCGAGCCGCGACGCGAAGTCGATCTGATGATTTGCGGTGCGTTCATCGAGGCGCGCTCCTGCGAGCGCTTCGCAGCCTTGAGTCCGGCCCTCGGCGGTCCGCTGGGCGAACTGTTCGATGCCCTGCATGCGGCGGAGGCGCGCCATTTCACGGTGTATCTCGATCTGGCGCAGCAGGCCGCGCTTCGAGCCGAGATCGATGTGGCCGAACGAATCGAGGCCTTTGCGGCGCTCGAGGCGGAGTTGATCACCGGACCGGACGCGCAGTTTCGCTTTCATTCGGGCGTTCCCTCTTAATCGGGACGCGGCATCGACAGCAATTCGGGACCGTTCGAATCCCAACGCAACAGGCTGCCCTGGGCATGCCAGTCGCCGAGGACGATGCGCATGCAGGCGCGCCCGTCCACCGACAAAGACTGCGTACCCGGTCGGTGCGTGTGGCCGTGCAATAGAATGGAAGTGCCGGCTGCTCGCAGCGCGGCGGCGACGCTTTCGGCGTTGACATCGGTTATGGCGTCTTCCATTGACGCCATGTGCGCCTTGCTGCCCGTGCGCGCAGCGCCGGCGAGCGCTCGGCGCGCCGCCACCGAAAGGGCGAGGAACTGCCGCTGCCAATCCGCGTCGCGGACGGTGGCGCGCAGGCGTTGATAAGCGCGATCGTCGGTGCACAGGGCGTCCCCGTGCATCACCAATACCGGCTCGCCATATAGCGTCACGATCAACGGATCGGGCAGCAATCGCGCACCCGTGTCCGTGCAGAACTGCGGTCCAAGCAAGAAATCGCGGTTGCCGTGCATCACGAAGCACGGCACGCCGCTCGAGGTGAGGGCCTTGATCGCGGCAATGGCGGCGCTTTGCCCGGCATCGGGCGCATCGTCTCCCACCCACGAGTCGAACAGGTCTCCGAGGATATACAAGGCGTCGGCGGCGCGTGCCTCCGTTTGCAGAAACTCGGTGAATTGCCGGATGATCGGCCGGCGCGAGGCGTCGATGTG
>DAINPA010000005.1:39809-50097 GCA_036743675.1 Steroidobacteraceae bacterium | reverse complement strand
TGGCCGAGGGGCAGCAGGCGCAACCGGTTTAGAGCATTTCCGGGGTCATACGCAGAACCAGCCGCAGCACGGTGCCTTCGCCGGGCGTGCTTAGTATCTCGAGCTCAGCGCCGATCAACTGCGCCAGCTCGCGAAGCCCCACCAGTCCGAAGTGGCCCGGATGCTTGGTGGTCACGTCGAATCCGACACCGTCATCCGCGATTCGCAATTCCAGGTGCGACTCACCGACAGTGCGCAGCGTGACGCTGACGCGGCTCGCCTTGGCATGTCGCTCAATATTCCGCAGCCCTTCTTCGGCCATGCGGAAAATGCTCTCCGCGCGTTCATCGCCGAAACGCGCGGCGGCGGGATCGGCATTGAATGTCAGGTCGATTCCCGTGCGGTCGGCGAAGCGTTCAATCGCCTTCGCCAATGCGGCGCCCAGCCCGGTATCGCGGACCGCATTGACGCGCATTTGGGCGATTGCGGTGCGCGCTTCGTTCAATCCGTCGTGAGCCACTTGTTCGGCACGTGCCAGTTCCTCGGGCACCGCGGCGGGATCGTGCGCCTGAAGTTTGCGCAGCAGCCGGATCTCGCTGAGCATCGCCATCATGGAATGAGCCAGCGTGTCGTGCAAATCGCGGGCGATGTTCAAGCGTTCGCGGACTATCGAGGCGTAGCGCGACTCCTCGGCTAGACGCTCGACTTCCTGGGTTCGCACCGCGACGCGACGCTCGAGGTCGCTGCTCAGGGCGCGCAGGTCGCTGCGTTCGCGCTGCAGATCGTCCAGAGTCTTGGCGAAAGCCGCCGCCAGCTGCGCGACTTCGTCCAAGCCTTGGGGCACTTCGATTCGTGCCGATTCGTTGCGGCCGACGGCCCCGGCAGAGCGCGTCAGCCGCTTCAGCCGTTCGGTCAGGCGACGCGCCCCCAAGGCGCCGAAGAAGGCGGTGGCGGCTCCCAAGCAAATCGAGATCCATACGATTCTCACGCCCAGGGCATTTGCGCGCCGATAAACCTGCTCGTTGGGTTCGTTGATCTGGACTTGCCAGCCCAAAGGCGGCAGCCCGTTCGCGATGGTCACCGGCGCGCGGGCGATCAGTCCGGCCCAGCCGTTCGGCAGCCGTTCGAATCGTGGAGTCGCGGTTGGGTCGAGGCTTGAAGGTCCTGAAGCCACCGCGCCGCCTGGAACGGCGACGGCGAGCATGACCCCCGGCCATTTGCGATTGCGGAGCCCGCTCGGCCCGACCAGAACGACGTCCTGTCGATCCAACACCAGGGCCCGCGCGATATCGCGAGGGTCGGGCACCTCGCCCGCTTGCGGAATGCGGTAGGCGGCATCCGCCCATCGCCATCTCAAGTGCGCAGCGATGACGCCGAGGACCCTGCCGCGGGAGTCGCGTATCGGCACGGCGAGATCGCCGAAGCTGCGCGGATCGAGCGCAGGCGCTGCCGGCACATCGATGATGCCGATCCAGGGACTCTGCAGACCATGCGTGAACCAATCTTGTCCGGAAACGCTGTCCCCGTCGTGAAGGTCAGCGCGTGCGGCCACCAAAATACCGGCCGCATCCGCCAAGCCGATCCAATCGAGATCGGGGTACGCGGATTGCAGCCGCTCGAACACGTTACGCAATGCGCGCCGCACGTCGGAAGTCTCGCCGGCACCCAAATTATCCTCGGCCGCGCGCACCGCATCGAGCCGCGCTGCCACCGCCTGACTCAGATCCGAGGCTCGCTGGTCGGTCTCGAGGGAGAGTCGACGCACATGTTGCTGCAATACGTTCTCCCGAGCGATGCTGCCGACCCACAGCGAGGCGGCGACCGAGAAGGCCGCCGTCAGTCCGATGATCAGCCAGACTATGCCGGCCATGAGGCTGCGCCTGGGATCCATGGCTGTCAGCAGGGAATTCAGGCGCTGGGAAACGAGGGTGGAACTCATCAGCGTAAGTTAGCAGGTGACGAAGGTCACTTCAAAACGTCGCCGGCCTGATCGCCACGGGCCTAAAAACCCGCTGTGCGCTGCTGGCGCGCAGCCAAACAGATGACCAAAGTCACTTACAAATGAGCGCTTCCGGGGGGATGATCGAATCGCACAGGGGTGCATGAGAGGAGCCGGTTACGGATGACGAGCGAGACGGAAGCGAGAATCCGCATTGTCATCGCCGAGGATCAAGCGCTGGTGAGGCGAGGTACGGCGCTGTTGCTTTCCTTGGAACCGGACATGGAGGTGGTGGGGCTGGCGAGCGACGGAATCGAAGCGGTCGCGCTCGCGCAATCGCTGCATCCGGACATCATCTTGATGGATCTGCACATGCCGCGAAAGGGAGGTGTGGCGGCGACGCGCGAAATCTCGCTGACGGTTCCGGGTGCGCAGGTGCTGGTATTGACCACGTTGAACGACGACGAGACGGTGTTCGAAGCGGTGCGTGCGGGCGCTCACGGGTATTTGCTCAAGGACGCCACCGAAGAGGAATTGCTCGAGACGATACGGGCGCTGCGGCGCGGCGAGTCGCGCCTGACGCCGCAGATCGCGCGCAAAGTGATGGACCAGTTCCGTCGCCTCGCTCGTTGCTCCGACTACCCGCGTGTTGCGCAAGATGCAGCGGGCGACACATCGCCCGATGCGCCGGCATCGCGGGGCCCCGCGTCCGTCATCGAGACGTTGAGCGAGAAGGAGGAAAAGATCCTAAACCTCATCACCGAAGGCAGGAGCAACCGCCAGATCGCCGCTGCGCTTTACCTGGCGGAAGGAACCGTTAAGAACTACGTCAGCCGCATCATGGAGAAGCTGCACGCCAGCACCCGGACCGAGCTTGCGGTCATGTCGACCAAGCAGCGGCGCCAAGAATAAATTGGTCACGATATAGATGTCCGTCGTAGAAATTGCGCTGAAGCGGCCGTACACGGTGGCCGCCTCGCTGATCTTGATCGCCTTGATGGGTATCGGCGCCGGTTTGCGAATGCCGATCGATATCTTTCCGGAAATCAACATCCCTGTGGTCGCGGTGGTATGGACCTACAACGGCATGAGTGCGCGCGATATGCAGAACCGCATATTGACGCTGCACGAACGGCAGCTCGCGTCGCTGGTGGATGACATTTCGCGCATCGAGGCCGAGAGTTACCAGGGCGTCGGCGTCGAGAAGATCTATCTGCATGAAGGCGCGGACGTCACTCGCGCGATCGCTCAACTCGCAAGCAGCGCCTTGGTGGTGCTCAAGTACATGCCGCCCAACATCACGCCGCCCTTGGTGCTGCGCTACGGGGCCACGGATGTGCCGATCATACAGCTCAGCCTGTCGAGCAAGTCCCTGCCGGACACCAAGCTCAACGACTTGGGTCAGAACATCATTCGTCCGGCGCTCGCGGTCGTTCACGGCGCCGAAGTGCCCTATCCCTACGGCGGTAAGCCGCGCGTGATCATGGCCGATCTGGATTCGCGGGCGCTGGAAGCGCGCAGACTTTCGCCGTCCGACGTGAGCACGGCATTGCAGCATCAAAACGTGATTCTCCCGGCCGGCGACGTCAAGATCGGCGACAAAGACTACACCTTGACGATGAACAATACGCCGGACGTCATCGAGACCATCAATTCATTTCCCATCAAGCAAGTCGACGGGCGCATGGTATTCATGCGCGACGTGGCGCACGTTCACGATGGTTTTCAGGTGCAGACCAATTCGGTCTCGGTCAATGGAACTCCGGGTGCGCTGATGGTGATCCGCAAGACCGGCGGCGTTTCTACGCTGGCGGTGATCGATGGGGTGCGGGCGGCGATGCGGGATATTGCGAACGTGCTGCCCAAGGGCGTTGTGGTCGCTGCGCTGTTCGATCAGTCCGTATTCGTAAAAGGAGCCCTGAATAGCGTTCTCATGAGCGCAGGCATGGCGGCCGGTTTGACCGCGCTCGTCATCATGTTATTTCTCGGCAATGTTCGCCTGTCGTTGATCATCCTGGTGGCAATCCCCTTGTCGATCGTCACTGCCGTATTGGTCATCGATGTTGCCGGACAAACATTGAATACCATGACCCTCGGCGGTTTCGCGCTCGCTATCGGGATATTGGTCGACAACGGTACGGTCGTAATCGAAAACATCGAGCGCCATGTCGCAATGGGCGAGCCGCTGCGTCAATCGATCGTGAGCGGGGCGAACGAGGTCGCGGTTGCGACGTTCTTATCGACGCTCTGCATTTGCATCGTATTCATTCCGGTGTTTCTGCTGCAGGGCACCGCAAAGTACCTGTTCTCGCCGCTGTCGCTCTCCGTCATCGCCTCGCTGGTGGCAAGTCTGGTGCTGGCCTTCACGATGGTGCCGGTATTGTTCAATTATCTGATGGCCAAATCGGTTCATGGCTATGACCAAGAGGCGGAGCACAGGCGGATTGGCGAGCATCGCCCCTCCAAGAATCCGTTCGTTCGGGTGCAGCGGGCATTCGAGCGCTCGTTCGAGTCTTTCCGCGAAAGGTACCGCGATGTGCTCGCATTCACGCTCTCGCAGCCCGTCAAGACCGTGGCGGCATTCGTCGTGCTGATGGTGTTCTCGGCTCTGTTATTTCCGCAGCTCGGGCGCGATTTCTTTCCGCAGGTGGACGCCGGCCAAATGCGCTTGCACGTACGCGCGCCTCCCGGAACCAGAATCGAGAAGACGCAGCAATACTTTGCCGAGGTGGAGGCGGAAATTCGCAGACTGGTCGGCAATGATCAGATCAGCATCATGCTCGACAACATCGGGCTCCCCTACAGCGGCATCAATATTGCGCTGAGCGATTCCGCGACGGTGGGTCCGATGGACGGCGAGATCCTGATATCGTTGAACGAGCGGCATAGGCCGACGGCAAGAATCATCGCCATGTTGCGTCGCGAACTGCCGAAGCGGTTTGCCGGGTTGCAGTTTTTCTTCCAACCGGCGGATATCGTCGACCAGGTGCTGAACTTCGGTCAGCCGGCGCCGATCGACGTCAGAGTATCCGGGCCGGATCAGGACGCCGCCTTCGCTCTGGCCGCGGAAATCGCCCGTGCCTTGGTGAGCGTGCCCGGCGTCGTCGATTCGCACGTTTTCCAGGTGCCCAATGCTCCGGCTTTGACAGTCGATATGGATCGTGCGATGTCGACGTTGACCGGAATCACTCAACAGGAGGCTGCGAACAACGTGCTGGTGGCCACCAATTCGAGCGCGCAGACTGCGCCTAACTTTTGGGTGGACCCCCGCAACAGCGTGAGCTATCCCCTGGTAGTCCAGGTTCCCACGTACCACATCAACTCGTCCCAAGATCTGCAGACCATGCCGGTGACCTCGGGTGCGTCCTCGGGCGAGAGCCAACTGCTCGCGAACCTGGCGGCGTTTGGCCGTAGCACCGTTCCGATGATCGCATCGCAGCTGAATATCCGGCCGGTGTTCGATGTGCATGCGGACGTTCAGGGGCGCGACCTTTATTCGGCGGCACGCGACATCGACCGGGTGCTGTCCGCACATCGGCCCGAGGCGTCAAAGGCGCTGTCGGTCGAACTGAGCGGCCAGGTCGAGACGATGCGGGAGAGCTACACCGGACTCTTCACCGGCATCGCGCTGGCGATTGTCCTCGTGTATCTGTTTCTGGTCATGAATTTCCAGAGCTGGATCGATCCGCTGATCGTATTGATGGCGGTTCCCTTTGCGCTCGGCGGCGTGCTGTGGATGCTGTTCCTGTCCCAGACGCCGATGAGCGTGCCGGCGCTCATGGGCACCTTGATGTGTATCGGTTTGACCACGGCCAACAGTATCCTGGTCGTCACCTTTGCCAACCAGCGCGTGGCTGAGGGCGATAGTCCGCTGCGGGCGGCGGCCTCCGCCGGGTACACCCGCCTCAGGCCGGTATTGATGACCGCCGGTGCGATGATCGTCGGAATGGTGCCGATGGCGTTGGGCATCGGCGAAGGCGGCGAACAAAATGCGCCGCTGGGGCGGGCGGTGATCGGCGGCTTGCTGTTTGCGACTTTTGCGACGCTGCTCTTCGTGCCGACGATGTATCGCCTGCTGCACGGTCGATCAACCGCGGCCGCTGAATCCACCGCCATAGGTAACGCCAATGCAACCCCCTGACCCTCAACGCCCCCTCACGCCGGTCCAATCGGCCAAGGGCCCGGCACCCGAAAGCCTGCCTGATGATGTTTCCCGAACAGAACACGGCGCGGTGTCCACGGACTTTGATCCCGATACCGGCCGTCGCTTGAAGAAGGGCGTCATTGTCGCGGCCGTCGTCTTGTTGCTCGTTTTCGTGGCGGTTCGCTTGGTGCGATTCTTTGATGAGCGCGGTGTGGCAAGAATCAGCGAGGCTGCTTACGCCGCGCCGCCTCCGGTCGATGTGGTAATCGTGCAGCCGGTGACCGTGGGACAAGACTTGGTGCTGCCCGGACAAACAGCTGCATGGTTTGAAAGCACCATTTACGCGCGCGTCAATGGTTACGTGGCGAAATGGCTGGCCGATATCGGCGACCACGTGAAGAAGGACCAATTGCTCGCAACCATCGATACGCCGGAGCTCGATGCCGAGCTGGCCGCTGCGCGATCGCAATTGCAGGTGTCGCAGGCGCAAGTTTCGGCCCGCGAGGCCGAGACCGAGCTTGCCAAAACGACCAATGAGCGCTGGCGGGATTCCCCCAAGGGCGTCGTCTCCGAACAGGAACGGGAGGAAAAAAGGGCGGACTACGACGCCGCGACCGCCCGCCTGTACGCGGCCAAGGCGCAGGTCGCGCTCGATAAATCGCACGTCGAGCAATACAGCGCGCTGACTCAATTCAAGAAAGTTACCGCGCCGTTCGACGGCACCATCACCGAACGCAAGATCGATGTCGGCAATCTCGTGACGGCCGGCAGCAGCTCGACGACGACTCCCCTTTATCGGATGACGCAGAACGACCCGCTGCGGGTATTCGTCGATGTCCCGCAGAGCTCCGCGGACGAATTGATGAGGCAGGGCGTGCCCGCTGAGATAAGGTCAATGGGCTCTGCGGCGCAAGTTTTCCTTGGAAAGATTGCGCGTTCCTCGCAGGCGATCAATCCGCAGGCGCGTACCATGCGCGTGGAGGTGGACCTGCCGAATGCCAATAATGCCCTGGTCCCCGGAATGTACGTGACCGTGGGGTTCCGGCTCCAACCCAAGGGGCTGGTGGAAGTGCCGGCAGCGGCGTTGAGCTTTCGTGCGGGCGGCCCGCGGGTTGCACGGGTGAACAGCGGCGGCAAAGTGGAATTTGTCGACGTCACCATCGCTCGCGACAACGGCAGCATGCTGGAGCTGAGTTCCGGGGCTGGGCCGGGCGACCGGCTGGTATTGAACATCAGCAGCCAGATTGCCGCCGGCCAAGTCGTCGCCGCACACGCGGCGTCGGCGGAAAAAGCCTCGACCGGCAAGCGCTGAAAGGACCTCACGGTGAACGCCCTTCGAGTAATTGCCTTGGGAATGATCGCCGGCTTGACCGCTTGCGCGGTAGGCCCCACCTATCGCGCTCCGCGGCCCGACCTGCCGGCGAAGTTCGCCGCGACGGCCGACGCAACGCAATCGACCTCGGCGGCGACTTCGGCAACTTCGAACGTGGATTTGGCGGCCTGGTGGCGCGCCCTCGATGACGAGGAATTGAATTCCCTGGTGGAGCGGGCCATTAAGTCCAACCTGGATGTGGCCATCGCGCTGACCCGGCTTCAACAAGCGCGAACCTATGAAGCCGTCGTGGTGGGCCATGCCTTACCTCGGGTGGACGCAAGCGCCGCGGATGCACACGGCACGGGATCGGATCTCGCGCGCGGACGCGCGACACAATCGCTGGTATCGGCCGATAACTCCGCCGGGCTGCAGCACATCAACAGCATCGCCGGATTCGACGCAGTATGGGAAATCGACCTCTTCGGCAAATACCGCAGGGAAATCCAGGCGGCTCGCTTCGACACACAAGCTGCGGCCGAAGCCCGCTATAGCGTGATCACTTCGCTCATCGCCGACGTCGTGCGCGCCTATGTGGATTTGCGCGGATTTCAGGTGCAGGCGGGCATTCTGAGGCGGGCGGCCGATGTGTTGCGTGAGTCGCTGCGCATCGTGGATATTCGCTTTCAACGCGGCATCACCAACGAGCTGGACGTGGCTCTTGCGACCCGGGAACTTGATACGCTCGAGGCGCAAATTGCTCCCGCCGAGGCGCAGGTGAGCGCCGCGCAATATGCGCTTGCGGTGCTGTTGGGCGAGTATCCGGAAAGCATGGTTCAAGAGCTTCATGCCGCGGATCTGATTCCCTCGATGCCGGGTCCGGCGGCGCCCGGAACACCATTGGATCTTTTGAAGCGCCGCCCCGACATTCAGCAGGCTGAGCGCGAGCTCGCCGCAGCCACCGCACGCATCGGGGTGGCCACCGCGGATCTGTTTCCCCAAGTGGCGCTCGTCGGTTCGATCGGAAGCCAACAAGGACAGGCATCGCAAACCGGTCGTACCCTTGGCAAGCACATCTGGTCGTTCGGACCGGCGGCAATATGGCCGCTATTGGACTTCGGCGCGCTCGACGCTGAGGTCGATATCGCAGATCTGGAGGCGCAGGCCAGTCTCATAAATTATCGTAGAACCATCTTGACCGCCGTGCGGGAAGTGGATAGTGCGCTCGACGCCTATGCGGCTCAGCAGGCGCGCCTGCAGGATCTGGGTTTGGCGATGCTTGCGGGTCAGCGTGCCGTCGATTTGGCGACCGAACGCTACAACCGGGGGCTGACGGATTTCCTCAATGTGGTCGATGCCGAGCGTCAGTTCTACGACATCGAGGTACAGTATGCGTCAGCCCAAATCGCTCAAGCGGAGCAGTTCGTTCAGCTTTACAAGAGCCTTGGCGGCGGCTGGCAAAATTACCAACAAGTCCCCGGCATCCGGCAGCCTCAACCGGCGATCGTTGCGGCTTTTCGCCGTCTGTTGAGCGGCTCGGCCCCTAACGTTGGTTCCATGTCATGGAAATGAAACATTCATTGTTGACCATAGCTGCTGCCCAAGCCAGCGTCCGCCATCGTGGCGAGCGCGCCACGAATTGAGACAACTCAGAAAATATCTCATGAATACAGCGCCGACGGACCGCAACGGACCCTGACCTGACCGCTCTCGGACCATGCTGGCTGACACAGCATTTGTTGCGAAAAAGACACATTGAAATATCGTTTGCCACCATAATATTTAGTTTCCTGTATGCTAACTGCAACAATCAATAATCACTCACGGAGTAAAGCTTGTGCGTAACCTTGACCTGAAAATTGCCTCTCAAAGCAGGGCATCGATTGATCGCGGCCGCCGCGGCTTTGCTGCGCGCGGATTTGGCTTTTTGCCGGCGATTTTGTTGGCCCTGGGCGCAGCGGGCGTCGCACAGGCGCAGAGTTCGGGCACCGCCCCGGCGGGTGCTTCCACCAGCGACGACAGCCTGACCTGGCACGGCATCACCTTGTACGGCATTGTCGACGTCGGCTTGCAATACGACAGTCATATGGCTCCGATCAACGATTATTATCCCGCGGGCAGCGGGGCAGTCGTGCAGAAGAACAGCAATGGCTCGGTGACCGGAATTACGCCCAGCAACTTGAGCCAGTCGCGGGTCGGCCTGCAAGGCAAAGAGGCGCTGCCCTTCATGGATTGGTCGGGGGTATTCAAGCTTGAGACCTTCTTCAATCCGCAGTCCGGAGAAATCAGCGATGGTTTGAAATCCCTGGTCCAGAACAACGGCAAGCCGCTGGCATCCCAAAGCACGAATATTGACTCGAGTGTCGCGGGCCAGGCGTTTGAGCAGTCGTTCGCCGGGTTCAGCTCTCCGACCTTCGGCACGTTCACCTTCGGCCGTCAAAACACGCTGTACGCGGACGGCATCTCCAAGTATGACCCGATGGGCGCTTCGCAGGCCTTCTCGGTGATCGGATTGTCGGGAACCCCCGCCGGTGGGGGCGCCACGCAGGATCGCAGGCTCGATGACTCGTTGAAGTACAACGTGAATTACATGGGCGCCCACCTGGGCCTCATGTACAAATTCAGCAACGGCAACGCCGAGGCGTTCCGCAGCGGCGGCGGCAGCGGTGAGGCCTATACCGCTTTTCAGGCGCAACTCGGCTTCAATTACGCGGGCGCGTCCGTCGATGGGTACTACCTCAAGACCAAGGATGCCGTCTTGGCGTCCGCGATCAGCCAAAAGCAGTTTCTGACGATGCCCGCGGGCTTCTCGCTGGCCAATTCAGTGTCCGGCACGGTCGCGGACACTGAGTCTTGGAGCATCTTGGGGTTGTACGATTTCGGCGGCCCCAAGGCGTATGTCGGCTACGAGCAC
>DAINPA010000005.1:0-39709 GCA_036743675.1 Steroidobacteraceae bacterium | reverse complement strand
TTCGCGGCGGTCTATCGACTCACCAAGCGCTTCGATGCGTACGCCGGTGCGATGTACTCCGGTGTGAAGAATGGCCTCGCCAACGGCTATCTCAACACATCCAACATCGACCCGACGGTCGGCGTTCGGTATTCGTTCTAAGAAAGCGTTGCGCACAGGCGGATCTCATGGTACGGAATGAGCCATGAGGTCCGTTCGCCGCGGCTGGAGCTGGTGGTACCTGCTCTTCATAGTCGAGAGCGCCGTCATCTTATGGCCGCCTTTGTACAATCGAATAGAACCCACCTGGATGGGCATACCGTTTTTCTATTGGTTTCAGCTCCTGTGGGTTATTGTCGGAGCCGCCTTCACGGCGCTGGTCTACTTCGCCACCGACGAGTAGCGCGGTATCGCCGCGGGGGAGTGACTTGCCGAACGTGAATTGGGTTGCGCTGTGCGTCTTCGTGCTGCTGTTCGGCTTCATCACCTGGCTGGGCTTTGCCGCAGCCCGCTGGCGCAAGGGCGATCTCGATCTGCTCCACGAATGGGGCCTCGGCGGCAGGCGCTTCGGCACCATGGTGACGTGGTTCTTGATCGGCGGCGACCTGTATACGGCGTACACGTTCATCGCGGTTCCTGCGCTCGCGTTTGGGGCCGGCGCGATCGCGTTTTTCGCGGTGCCCTACACGATCGTCATCTACCCCTTGCTGTTCCTCGCCTTCCGTCGCCTGTGGCACGTCTGCCACAAGCATGGGTACATCACGGCGGCCGATTTCGTGCGCGGCCGCTTCGGCAATCGCTGGCTGGCTCTGGCGGTGACCGTGACCGGAATCGTGGCCACCATGCCCTACATCGCCTTGCAGCTCGTCGGCATTCAGGTGGTGCTCGGCGCGCTCGGCATCTCGGGGGGCGGATTCGCCGCCGATCTGCCGCTGGTCATTGCCTTCATGGTGCTGGCCGCCTTCACTTATTCGAGCGGCTTGCGTGCGCCCGCGTCGATCGCAATCGTCAAAGACGTCCTGATCTATATAACCGCCTTCGCCGTCATCATCGTCGTTCCCCTGCAGCTCGGCGGTTTCGGCAAGATTTTCGCCTCCGTACCAGCGAAAAAGCTTCTCCTGGCGGTTCCCGGGCCGCACACCACCGGCGCCTACAGCGCCTACGCGACACTGGCGCTCGGCTCGGCGCTGGCGCTTTTTCTTTATCCGCACTCGCTCACGGCGATATTGAGCGCCAGCAGCGGCCGGGCGATCCGTCGCAATGCAGCCATGTTGCCGGGCTACTCGCTGATGCTCGGTCTGCTCGCGCTGGTCGGCTTCTTCGTGATCGCCGCGGGCATCGCCGATCTTCCCGAATACGCTCATGGCTTCAAGCAATTCGGCAACAACTTCGCGGTACCGGCGCTGTTGCTGCACAGCTTCCCTTCGTGGTTCGTCGGCATCGCCTTTGCGGCGATCGGCATCGGTGCGCTGGTGCCGGCGGCCATCATGTCGATCGCCGCGGCGAATCTATATTCGCGCAATATTCACCGTGAATTCATCAACAACAATCCGACCGACAAGCAGGAAGCGCAGATGGCGAAATGGGCGTCGCTGGTCGTCAAGTTCGGCGCGCTCATATTCATTCTGTTCGTGCCCACCCAATACGCCATCCAGCTGCAATTGCTCGGGGGTATTTGGATTGTCCAGACGCTGCCCGCGGTCATGCTGGGCGTCTATACCCGCTGGTTCAATGATTGGGCACTGCTGGCCGGGTGGGCGGCCGGAACGGTCACGGGGACCGCCATGGCCGTCGCGACCAAACTGACGCCGACGTTTCCGCTCGCTTTGGGCGGCTACACGTTCCCGGGCTACACGGCCTTCTTTACGATTCTTCTGAATCTGGCGGTGGCGATCGCGCTCACGCCGGTGTTCAACGCGATGCTCGCGCGGCGAGCACCCCTGGATGAGACCGTCGCGGCCGATTACCACCCTTGAGTTCGCCGGCACAACAACAGGGAAAACATCGTGATGTCCAGCTTTAGCTACTATCCCCGCGCCAGTATCCCTATAATATTTGTCGTCGCGCCTTGTCATCGCGCGGATCCGAGCCGGGCCGCGGCGTTCGGCGTGGCCGAATTTCGAGCCATTCAAACCGTGGCGCCCATGAATGCGTGTTTCATGAAAGAGACACATGCGTAACCGATAATCAGCGGTTGATCGATGAATTGAGGGTTACTGCGCGGTCCGCCAAGATCGATCACGTCGGTTTAGTTCAATCGGGGAGTCATATGTCGTCGAATACTCGCAAACGTTTCGCCATCGCGGGGGCCGCGGCGGTTTTAGGTCTCGCAGCCGTGCTCGCCGCGGCGGCGGATATCTCGGGCGCCGGCGCCACGTTTCCTTACCCCATCTATGCCAAATGGGCGGACGCGTACAAGCGGCTCACCGGAATCGGTCTCAACTATCAGTCCATCGGCTCAGGCGGAGGCATCAAGCAGATCAAGGCGAAGACCGTGATCTTCGGCGCCTCCGACATGCCGCTGAAGCCGGATGATTTGAAGGCCGCTGGGCTGCTGCAATTCCCGATGATCATTGGCGGGGTCGTTCCCGTGGCCAATATCAAGGGGGTCGGACCCGGCCAACTGCAATTGGACGGAGCCACGGTGGCAAGCATCTATTTGGGTGACATCACCAAGTGGGATGACCCGCAGATCAAGCGCTTGAATCCCAAATTGGCGCTGCCGGCCACCGCGATAGCCCCCGTGTACCGCTCCGACGGTTCGGGCACCAATTTTCTGTTCTCCGATTATCTGTCCAAGGAGAGTCCCAAGTTCAAATCGACCATCGGCGCCAACACCTCGGTGCAATGGCCGATCGGCATCGGTGCGAAGGGCAACGAGGGAGTGTCCAATATGACCACTCAAACCGACGGCGCCATCGGCTATGTCGAGTACGCCTATGCCAAGCAGAATAAGATGGCGTTTGCGCTGCTCACCAACAAGGCCGGTGCGGCGGTGGCCCCCAGTGCCGAGTCCTTTCAAGCGGCTGCCGGTAATGCCGATTGGGCCGGCGCCGATTCGTACTATGTGATTTTGACCGACCAGGCGGGCGCCAAGAGCTGGCCGATCACCGGCGCCAGCTTTATTCTTGTGTACCAGGAGCCGGCCGAGCCGGCGCCGGTCAACGAGGCATTGAAATTCTTCGCCTGGGCCTATAAGGATGGCGCTTCCATGGCGTCCGAACTCGACTATGTACCGTTGCCCGCAGCGTTGATCGAGCAGGTGAAGAAGACCTGGGCCACGGCGATCACCTCGGGTGGTCATCCGGTGTGGACCGGCAAATGATTCGCGTTTAGCGGGAGCGACACCGACACCGTGGCGATCATCGATCCGAGGCACGCCGCAAAGCAGCTGATCTACGAAAGAGTCTTCCGCGCAGCGACGCTGATGGCGGCGATTCTGGTATTGGTGATTCTCGGCGGTGTTGGGGTCTCGTTGGTGCACGGATCCTGGCCGGCGCTGAAGCATTTCGGATTTTCGTTCGTGACCCGCGAAATTTGGAATCCCGTCACCGACGAATTCGGAGCGCTGGCTCCGATTTACGGCACGGTGGTCACTTCCGTAATCGCCATGCTGATCGCGGTGCCGGCGGGATTCGGCATTGCGCTGTTCTTGACCGAGCTGTGCCCTGCCTTGCTAAAAAGACCGATCGGGGTCGCGGTGGAGCTGCTGGCCGCCGTTCCGAGCATCATCTACGGCATTTGGGGTTTGTTCGTGCTCGCGCCGTTGCTGCAGCGTCATGTGCAGCCTTGGTTGATCGAATATGCGGGCGCAGTGCCCGGCATCGGCAAACTATTCATGGGCCCGCCATACGGTATCGGCGTGCTGACTGCCGGGTTCGTGCTGGCCATCATGGTATTGCCGTTCATCGCGGCAACCGTGCGCGACGTGTTCGATACGGTTCCGCCCATGCTCAAGGAATCGGGTTATGGGTTGGGGGCGACGACCTGGGAAGTGATCTGGCATGTCGTGGTGCCGCATTCGCGAGTCGGAATCGTCGGCGGCGTCATGCTGGGGTTGGGGCGTGCGCTCGGCGAAACGATGGCGGTGACTTTCGTCATCGGCAACGCGCACCGCATCAGTTCATCGCTGCTCGCGCCGGGCACCACGATTTCATCGTCGATCGCCAACGAATTCACCGAGGCGGTCGGCGATCTTTACACTTCGTCGCTGATCGCCTTGGGGCTGTTGCTGTTTCTGATCACATTTTCGGTCATCGCCGCCGCCCAGGCGATGCTGCGCAGGATGGAGCGGCGCGCGTCGCTTGCGCTATGAGCCGGCGCAAATACCGCAAGTTCAAGAACGGCGCCTTCCTGGCTTTGTCGCTGATTGCGACCCTCGCGGGGCTCGCTTGCCTGGCGGCGATCCTATGGACGTTGATATCCCATGGCGTCGCCGGCCTGTCGTGGGATTTATTCAGGCAAATGACGCCGCCTCCCGGCAGCCGGGGCGGATTGCTCAATGCGCTGTACGGCAGCGCCATCATGACGCTGCTCGGTATTTTGATCGGTTCGCCGATCGGCGTGCTCGCGGGGACGTATCTGGCGGAATACGGCCAAAATTCGCGCTTGAGCGTCGTGGTGCGCTTCATCAACGATGTGCTGTTGAGCGCGCCGTCGATCATCGTCGGTCTTTTCATTTATGAAATCGTCGTGGTGCGCATGGGGCATTTCTCGGCGATTGCCGGAGCCCTTTCACTGGCGGTGCTCGCCATCCCGGTGACCTTGAGAACCACGGAGGACATGCTCAATCTGGTGCCGATCGGCATGAAGGATTCGTCCGCGGCGCTCGGCGCCTATCCCTGGCGAACCACCATCAGCGTATTGTACCCGGCTGCGCGCAGCGGCATCGTGACCGGCTTGCTGCTGGCGATTGCTCGTATCAGCGGCGAGACCGCGCCGCTGCTCTTTACGGCGCTGAACAATCAATTCTGGAGCACCAATCTCAATGCGCCGATGGCGAACCTGCCCGTGGTCATCTTCCAGTTCGCCCTGAGCCCCTACAAGGACTGGCAGGATTTGGCCTGGGCCGGCGCCCTGATCATCACCCTGACCATATTGCTATTGAGCGTTTCCGCCCGGGTATTGTTGGCTCTGCTGCAATCGAATGGCGGCTCCGCGAGATGACGATACCTTCGCCAAAGCTGCCGAAACACTTGAAGACCCGCGGGCCGCGGCCGGCCGCCGCGGTGCAAGAACCGGTCGATGCGGGGCCGCCGAAGATTGAAATTCGCAAACTCAATTTCTTCTATGGAGCGTTGCGGGCGCTCAACGACATCAATATGACCTTGCCCGATCGATCGATCACCGCGTTCATCGGCCCCTCGGGCTGCGGAAAATCGACGCTGCTGCGCGTGCTGAATCGAATGTACGCGCTCTACCCGAAGCAACGGGCGGAAGGCGAGGTATTGATCGGCGGCCGGGACATTCTGGGCCCGGCGGTCGATGTGGCGGAATTGCGCTACCGGGTCGGCATGGTATTTCAAAAGGCCACGCCGTTTCCGATGTCGGTGTTCGATAACGTGGCCTTCGGCCTGCGGCTCGCGGGCGGAATGCGCGGCGCCGATCTGCGATTGCGCGTGGAGTCCGCGCTCAGGGATGCGGCGATCTGGGATGAGGTGAAGGATAAATTGCATGCCGACGGGCGTAGTTTGTCGGGCGGGCAGCAGCAGCGGCTTTGCGTCGCGCGAACTATTGCCGTACAACCCGAGGTGCTGCTGCTCGACGAGCCCACGGCCGCGCTCGATCCGATCTCGACGCTGAAATTGGAGGAAACCTTGCAGGCGCTGCGCGAAAAATATTGCATCGTGATGGTGACCCACAATTTGAAACAGGCGGCACGCGTGTCCAATGTCACCGGCTTCATGTACTTGGGCGAGCTGGTGGAAATCGGGCCGTCCAGCGAGATCTTCACCACGCCGAAGGATCGCAGGACGGACGATTACATCACCGGGCGCTTCGGATAGGCGAGCCGGAATATTGTGACAGACGAGGAACAGCCATTGCCGGCCGATCCCGCCGCGCCGCCGTCGGGCGAGCGTGATGCGGCCGCGCGCGACAAGGTCCAGGACCCGGTCATGACGGCTCGACGCGTCAATGTGCATTACGGCGACAAGCACGCCGTGAAAAATGTCAGTCTCGACATCGGGCGAAATCAGGTGCTTGCCATGATCGGCCCTTCGGGCTGCGGGAAATCGACGTTTCTGCGCTGCCTCAATCGCATGAACGACACGATTATCAGCGCACGCGTGGACGGAACGATAACCTTGGATGGTCAGGACATCTACGATCCCACTCAAGACGTGGCGCAGCTGCGCGCGCGGGTCGGAATCGTTTTTCAGAAGCCGACGCCTTTCCCGCACTCGATCTACGCGAATGTCGCCTATGGGCCGCGTATACATGGTTTTGCGAAGCATCGCACCGACCTGGATGAACTCGTCAACGTCAGTTTGCAACGCGCCGGGTTGTGGGACGAGGTCAAGGACCGCTTGTCGCAGCCGGGCACGAGCCTGTCCGGCGGTCAGCAGCAACGCCTGTGCATTGCGCGCACCATTGCCATAAATCCCGATGTGATTCTAATGGACGAGCCGACCTCCGCGCTCGATCCGATCGCAGGCGCAAAAATCGAGGATCTGATCGACGAGTTGCGCGCGAATTACGCGATTGTGATCGTGACCCACAACATGCACCAGGCGGCGCGCGTATCGCAGCGTACCGCGTACTTTCATCTGGGTCATTTGGTCGAAGTTGGACCGACGGATCTCGTTTTCACCAATCCGCAGCAGAAGCTCACCGAAGATTACATTACAGGCCGTTTCGGCTGAGCCGGCGCTCGGCGCCGGCCCCGTCAATCATCGATGTTGCGCAATAGTTCGTTCAGCGCGGTTTTGGCGCGAGTCTGCGAGTCCACCCGCTTCACGATGACCGCGCACGCAAGTCCGTACTTGCCGTTGGCGGACGGCAGCGTGCCCGGTACCACGACGGCACCCGCCGGAACCCGTCCGTAGAGGATCTGGTCGCGTTCGCGATCGTAGATACGGGTGCTCTGCCCGATGAATACGCCCATGGAGATCACCGCGCCGGCTTCGACGATGACGCCTTCGACGATTTCCGATCGGGCGCCGATGAAGCAATCGTCCTCGATGATGGTCGGGCTCGACTGCAGCGGCTCGAGCACGCCTCCTATGCCGACGCCGCCCGACAAATGTACGTTCTTGCCGATCTGTGCGCAGGATCCCACCGTGGCCCAGGTATCGACCATGGTGCCGGAATCGACATAGGCGCCGATGTTGACGTAACTCGGCATCAACACCACGTTGGGCGCGATGAACGCACCTCGGCGCACCGTCGCCGGCGGCACCACGCGTACCCCCGCCGCCGCGAATTGCGCCTGCGTCCAACCACTGTATTTCAAGGGCACCTTGTCGTAGAAGCTCAGGCCGGCCGTGCTCATCGGCGCGTTTCGGGCGATGCGAAACGACAGCAGCACGGCCTTCTTCAACCACTCGTTGACCCGCCATCCGCCGCTGTGCTTCTCCGCCACCCGCGCGCTTCCCGCATCGAGCAGTCCGACGGAGGCCTCGACCGCGGCGCGGACTGCCGCAGAGGCCGTTTCGGGCGTGATCTCGGCCCGCGATTCGTAGGCGCTCTCGATGAGGCTGCGCAGTTCCCGCATCTCTGGGTTCATATCCGCGCCGCCGCGTCGCGCCGATCGAGGGCGCGCACCAAGGAATCCTGAACCCGGTTGCAGGCCTCCTCTTGCAGCAGGCCGCCATCCAAGTCGGTGATATAGAAAACGTCCTCGGCGCGTTCGCCGACGGTCATGATTTTGGCCCCGTTGATCGCTACACCCCCGGTCTTGAATACCTTGCCCACTTCGGACAGCAGTCCGGGACGGTCGGCGGCTATCAATTCGAGGATGGTGCGATTATTGCGGCTATCCAAAGTGAAATTGACCTGGGTCGGGGTCGAGAACATGCGCACTTGGCGCGGAGCGCGGCGCGTCACGTGCAACGGTGAATCCTCCGGTTGCTGCAGATTGCGCCACAGTTCGTGCTCGATTTCGCTGATGCGCGCCGGATCGGCGATCACCGCACCGTTGTCTTCGAGCACCACGTAGGTTTCCAGGCTGAATCCATTGGCGCTGGTGATCAAACGCGCATCGACGACATTGAGCCCCATCTGATCGAGGACCGCGGTCGTGCGCGCGAAGCTGTGCAGACGATGCGGCGTATAGGTGAGCACGGCGGTGCCGCCGCGGTCCGTCAGTTGCCGTACGGCAACCAGGGGAGCGTCATCGCCGGGGTCGCGGCTCGCCAATACGCCGGTCTGCCAGGCGATCTCTTCCGGAGTGTAGCGCAGGAAGTACGCCTCGGTCCATTGGGACCACACCTGCGCTATCTGCTCATGCGGGATCGTCGGCATTTTCGCCCGCGCATGCTCCTGAGTTTCGCGGATCAGTTCATCCTGATCGACCGGGGTTTCCAGCCCGCGGCGCAGCGCGCGCTTGGTGCGCTCGTAGAACTCCTCGAACAGGCGGGATTTCCAGGCATTCCACAGTTTCGGATTGGTGCCGCGGACGTCGGCGGCGGTCAATACGTACAAATAGTCCAAATGAGTTTGATCGCCGACGCGCCGGGCGAAATCATGAATGACGTCCGGATCGCTGATGTCTTTCTTCTGAGCGGTGATGGACAAAATCAAATGATGGCGGACCAGCCAAGCGACAAGGCGCGCCTCGTAGCGGCCGAGCCCCTGCTCCAGGCAGAACGCTTCCGCATCGACGGCACCGAGCTCGGAGTGATCGCCGCCGCGGCCCTTG
This sequence comes from Steroidobacteraceae bacterium, assembly GCA_036743675.1. Lineage (GTDB taxonomy): Bacteria > Pseudomonadota > Gammaproteobacteria > Steroidobacterales > Steroidobacteraceae > Bog-1198. Next base: position 30,870 of record DAINPA010000005.1, on the reverse strand, counting down.
GCGATGTCGTGGAACAGCGCCGCCAGGTAAGCGAGTTCCTGACGCGGAAGGGATTGCATGATTTGGCTCAACGCCGGCAATTCCTCGTTGAATTTCGGGATGGCCAAGCGCCGCAAATTGCTCACCACGAACAGCGTGTGCGCATCCACCGTGTACGCATGGAACAGGTCGTACTGCATGCGTCCGACCACCCGGCCGAAAGAGGGGATATAGCGGCCGAGAACCCCGTACAAATTCATGCGCCGCAGCTCGTGCGTGACCCCGACGGGTGCGCATAAGATCTCCATGAAAATCCGGTGGTGGCGCGGGTTTTGCCGGAACTCCTCGTCGATCAGCCGCACATGGGCGCCGATCAAACGGATCGTCTCGGCGCGCACGCCGCGCAGCGTCGGGTGCTGCTGCAGCAGTACGAACAGCTCCAGGAGCGCCGACGGATAGCGGGCGAAGACCTCGGGGTTGGTCACTTCCAGGTAATCATTGCGGATTTGGAAGCGCGGATTGATCGGTACCGGCGGCCCGCTTTGCGTGAGGATCGCCTCGCGAAACAGCTGCAGCAGCATTTCGTTGAGCAAGCTGATATCCATGACCGTGCGGTAGTACTTCTGCATGAGCTGTTCGACCGCGAGGGTGAAACTGGCATCCTCGTAGCCGAAAAGCTTCGCGAGTTTGATCTGATAATCGAATAACAGGCGGTCTTCGCGCCTGCCGGTGAGCACGTGCAGGCCGAATCGCACTTTCCAAAGAAACGATTGACCGGCCTTGAGATTGCGCAACTCGTCGCGCGTCAAAAAGCCGTGCGCCACCAGTTCGTCGAGTGTGTCGGTTCCAAAATGGCGCTTCGCGACCCAGCCGATGGTCTGAATGTCGCGCAGACCGCCGGGACTCGATTTGACGTTCGGCTCGAGGTTGTACGCGGTGTCGAAATAGCGGTGATGGCGTTCGGTTTGTTCCTTCACCTTGGCTTCGAAGAAATCCTGCGACGACCAGAGCCGATCGGGCGCGAGCGCGCGGCGCATGCCGGCGAACAGCGCCTCGGGCCCGGCCAGCAGACGCGCCTCGAACAGGGTGGTCGCGACGCTGATGTCCGCGAGACTTTCGCACTGGCAATCATCGATGGAGCGCACGCTGTGACCGACCTCCAGGCCGATGTCCCAGAGAAAAGTCAGGAATTTCTCGATATCGGGTTGCCAGTCGGCCGAATCGCTCTTTGGCAGCAAAACCATGATGTCGATATCGGAGCTCGGATGCAGTTCACCGCGCCCATAGCCGCCCACCGCCACCAAAGCCAAGTCCTCGGCGAACTTGCCGGCGTGGCGCACCCACGCGGTGCGCAACGCGATGTCGACCAGACGCGCGCGGTCGCGGACCAGATCCTCGATCGCGTCGTCGGCCTGGAAGCGCTCCCGCAGCAATTCGCCGCCGTGATCGAGCACCTGACGAAACGCGAAGGGAGAGAATTGACCGCCTTGCAGCGCCTCAGGCACCGTCCTCAAGTAGGCCCAGTCAGCCGCGGTCTCGTGATAACCGGCGTCGGCGTTCAAGAGGCTGCCGCGGCGGCGGGCAGCGCCGCGGCCGCGCCAAGGGTGAGCACTTCATACCCGTCCTCGACGACCAAGATCGTATGTTCCCACTGCGCCGAGAGCGACTGGTCCTTGGTCACCACCGTCCAGCCATCGGGCAGCAGCCGCACGTCGCGGCGCCCGGCATTGATCATCGGTTCGATGGTAAATGTCATGCCGGGCTTAAGTTCCAGGCCGGTTCCCGGTTTGCCGTAGTGCAGCACCTGCGGATCTTCGTGATAGACCCGGCCGATGCCGTGCCCGCAATACTCTCGTACCACCGAAAAACCGTTGCTTTCGGCGCATGTCTGGATTGCATGGCCAATGTCGCCGAGGTACGCGCCGGGCTTTACCGCGCGAATGCCGCGCCACATGGATTCGTAGCAAGCCGCGGTGAGGCGGCAGGCGAGCACCGGGGCGGTGCCGGCGAAGTACATGCGGCTGGTGTCGCCATGGAAACCGTCGCGGATCACGGTGACGTCGATATTGATGATGTCGCCGTTCTTCAAGCGCTTGTCCCCGGGGATTCCGTGGCACACGACATGGTTGACGGACGTGCAAATGGTTTTCGGGAAGCCGCGATAATTGAGGTTGGCCGGAATCGATTTGAGCTCATCCACGATAAAATCATGGCAGCGCTGGTCGAGTTCCTGGGTGGTAACCCCGGGTTGGACAAACGGTTCGATCATATCGAGCACGCTCGCCGCCAGGCGCCCGGCCGCACGCATCATGTCCTGTTCGGCGGCGGTCTTGATGGTCACATTCATAAAAGGCTTGGGCTTTGTTTCTGATAAGGGTTCATGGTATAAAGCGCGGCTATTTTTAACAACCCCGCACGCGTGTCGTCACAATCGGCCGGGTGCCCGGCGCCGCCTTAAGGGATTTGCAGGCTCAGCTTGCGATTTCAAGGCTTCCCGGGTTGCCGATTGGGATACGCGGAGGCTCAACCCGACAGGAGAACTATTCATGACCAGCGTGTCAATGCGACAGATGCTGGAAGCGGGCGTCCATTTTGGGCATCAAACTCGCTTCTGGAACCCGAAGATGGCGCCGTTCATTTTTGGCGAGCGCAACAAGATTCACATCATCAACCTCGAGAAGACTCAGCCCTTGTATGCGCGGGCGGCCGCATTCATCAAGGGCGTGGCGTCCGAAGGCGGCAAGGTGCTGTTCGTCGGCACCAAGCGTTCTGCCCGCGATGCGGTCGAGAAGGAAGCCACGCGCTGCAGTATGCCCTATGTCAACCAGCGCTGGCTGGGCGGGATGTTGACCAATTTCAAAACCATTCGACTGTCCGTCAAGCGGCTCAATGAGCTCGATGAAATGGCGCAAAACGGCTCGCTCGATCGCCGCGGAAAGAAAGAGGCGCAGATGCTGCGTCGGGAAATGAACAAGTTGCTGCGCAGTCTCGGCGGCATTCGCCACATGACCGCGCTGCCCGATGCGTTGTTCGTGATCGACGTCGGCCACGAGGAAATTGCGGTCAACGAGGCACGTAAGCTCGGAATCCCGGTGGTCGCCGTGGTCGACACCAATTGCTCTCCGGACGGCATCGACTATGTCATTCCGGGCAATGACGACGCCATGCGTGCGATATTGCTCTATGCCGGCGGTGTCGCCGAATCGGTGCTGGAAGGCAAGGCTTCACTGCCGGAAGTGCCGGTCGGTGAAGACGAATTCGTGGAGCTCGACGAACAGGGCAATCCGAAGAAGCGCGCAGCGGCCGGTCGCCGTGCGCCGCCATCCACCGCACGCGGCAAGAAACCCGCGCCGCGCCGCAAGGTGCCGGTGACGGTCATTCCAGGAGCGGCGTCGGTCGCCGCCCAGCTCGACGAAGTCGAAGTGGAAGCCGACGAGGTCGACGCACCGGACGCTGCGCCGGCCGAAACACGGCCCGCGAGCGCGCCGCGGCGCCGGCCTGTGGGACGGCGTGCACCGGCGCGCGGCGCTTAAGATTCGATCCTAAAGGGAGGGTGGGATCGAGATCCGCCCTCTCTAAATGATTGTCCAAATGATACTGAAACGAAAACCGCCCAAGGGCGGATTTGAAGGACCATGAATATTACGGCAGATACGGTCAAACAGCTGCGTGAACGCACCGGCGCCGGCATGATGGAGTGCAAGAAGGCTTTGGTCGAGACCAAGGGCGATTTGGACGCGGCGGCCGAACTCATGCGCAAGAGCGGCCTGGCCAAGGCCGATAAGAAGGCCGCCCGGATCGCGGCGGAAGGCACCGTCGTCGCGGAGCGCGCCGGCAACAGCGCGGTTCTGATCGAAGTCAATTGCGAAACCGATTTCGTGGCGCGCAGCCCCGAGTTCCAGGAATTCGCGCGCGACCTGGCGAAGGCGGCGTTGGCGCATTCGCCCGCCGACGTGCAGGGGCTGCTGCAGCTCAAGCAGGGCTCCGGCACTTTGGAAGACAGGCGCCGTGCATTGATAGCGAAAATCGGTGAGAATATCGCCGTGCGGCGCTTCGTGCGCATAACCGCGCCCAAGGCGCTCGGTTCCTACGTCCACGGATCGCGGATAGGAAGCCTGGTGGCGCTCGAGGGCGGAGACGAAGCTCTCGCGCGCGACCTGGCCATGCACGTGGCGGCCGCAAACCCCGCCTATGTGGATGCGCCCGATGTGCCGGCCGCCGTGCTCGACAAGGAGCGCGAGATCCTGACCGATCAGACCAAGGGCGAGAAAAAGCCGCCGGATATCATCGCCAAAATGGTGGAAGGGCGGCTGCGCAAGTTCCTGGCGGAGATCACCCTGCTCGGCCAGCCGTTCGTCAAGGATCCGCAGACCACGGTCGATAAACTGGTCAAGAAGTCGGGAGTCAAGGTGGTGCAATTCGTGCGCTACGAAGTCGGCGCCGGCATCGAAAAGAAGCAGGACGATTTCGTCGGCGAGGTGATGGCGCAGGTGAAGGCGCAGGACAAGGCCGCGCAGGGCGGCGACGGGCTGAAGAAACACTAGTCCGCAGTGCAAAGGACCCGATAAAAATGATCGAGGGACCCCGCGCCGGCGGGGTCTTTTGTAGTAGGGTACGGAATCATGACGGACATAACGCCGACGGCACGCTACCGCAGAATCTTGGTCAAATTGTCCGGCGAAGCATTGTTGGGCAGCGAGGATTATGGAATCGATCCAAAGATCCTCAAACGTATCGCGGGTGAAATCAGGGACCTGACGCAAATGGGCGTGCAGGTCGCGGTGGTGCTCGGCGGCGGCAACATTTTTCGCGGTGCAGGGCTCGCCCGTGCCGGTATGGATCGAGTCACCGCCGACCATATGGGCATGTTGGCCACCGTGATCAATGCGCTCGCGATGCAGGACGCGCTCGAAAGTCTCGGCACTTATGCCCGTGTCATGTCGGCGCTGCGCATCAACGAGGTTTGCGAAGACTACATTCGCCGCCGTGCGGTGCGCCATCTGGAAAAGGGCCGCGTGGTCATTTTCGGGGCCGGCACCGGCAATCCTTTCTTCACCACGGATACCGCGGCGAGTCTTCGCGCCATTGAAATCAATGCGGAAATCTTGCTGAAGGCGACCAAGGTAAATGGCATTTACGATTCGGATCCGCTGAAGAATAGCGACGCCAAGCGCTATAGGCGTTTGACTTTCGATCAGGTCCTGAACGACCGACTCAACGTCATGGACGCCACCGCGATCGTGATGTGCCGGGAAAATAACTTGCCGCTGCAGGTCTTCAACCTGTTTAACGCAGGGGATCTGCTGCGAATTGTTCAAGGCGAGGACGTGGGCACCGTCGTTTGCGCCGGGCCTTAAAGGGGGAGAACCTATGCTCGAGGAAGTCAAGAAGGATGCGGGCCAACGCATGCAGAAATGCGTGTCGACATTCAGGGATCAGCTGAAGAAGCTGCGCACCGGCCGTGCGCACACCAGCCTGATCGAACACATCAAGGTCGATTACTACGGTTCGGAAATGCCGTTGAACCAGGTGGCCAACATCGCGGCCGAGGATGCGCGTACGCTGACCGTGACGCCTTGGGAGAAGGCGATGGTGCCGATCATCGAGAAGGCGATATTCAAATCGGACCTCGGACTTACGCCGAATACGGCCGGGCAGCTGATCCGAATATCGATGCCTGCCTTGACCGAAGAACGGCGCCGCGACATCACCAAAGTGGTGCGATCGGAAGCCGAGAGCGCCCGCGTGTCGGTGCGCAACGTGCGGCGCGAGGTCATGAACCAGCTTAAGGAAATGCTCAAGGAGAAGCAGATCGCACAAGACGACGATCGGCGCGCCCAGGACGACATCCAGAAGCTGACCGACAAGTACGTCGCGGAGATTGAGCACGCGATGGCCGACAAGGAAAAGGAATTGATGCAGGTCTGACCTCGGCGAGACCCGCATAACCTTTAAATACAATGGCCGACACGCCTCTGCATGTCGCGATCATCATGGACGGCAACGGTCGATGGGCCCGTTCGCGCGGCCTGCCGCGGCCGGCTGGTCACCGCGCCGGCGTCAAGGTGGTTCGCCGGGTGGTCGAGGAGTGTGCACGGCGCAAGGTTCGCTACCTGACGCTGTTCGCCTTCAGCAGCGAGAATTGGCGTAGGCCGCCGGACGAGGTCGGCACGCTCATGAATCTGTTCCTCGCCTCTCTATCGCGCGAGGCGGCGAATCTGCATCGCAACCAGGTGCGCATACGCTTCATCGGCGACCGGGAAATGTTGGGCGGTGAGCTAAAGCGGCGCATGGAGGACGCGGAGTCCTTGACCGAAGGCAATGCGGGACTCGGACTGTCGGTGGCGATGGCTTATGGCGGCCGCTGGGACATTACTCAGGCCTGCCGCTCGCTCGCGGCCGACGTCAGCGCCGGAATTCTATCGCCGTCGGAAATCGGCGAAGCGCAGGTCGCGGCGCGCCTCGCGCTCGGTGGCATAGCGGATCCCGATCTTTTCATTCGCACCGGCGGCGAACAGCGCATCAGCAATTTCCTGCTGTGGAATCTCGCCTATACCGAGCTGTACTTCACCGACGTGTTGTGGCCGGAATTCGCAACGTCACATCTCGATGCGGCCTTCGCGTTCTTCGCCCAACGCGAACGCCGCTTCGGCAAGACCTCCGCGCAGCTGGCGGTGAAAGCGGATGCTTAAGCTGCGAATCTTGACCGCGGCGGTGTTGATCGGCTTGCTGCTGCTGGGCCTGTTCGTGCTGGCGCCGCAGCGGACGGTGTTTGCATTCGCGACCTTGGTGACCGTCGGAGCGTGGGAATGGGCCGGCTTCGGGGGCTTGCATGGCGGGGCGGCGCGATTGGCGTATGCATGCGCGATCGCCCTGTTGTTGCTGTTGAGTTGGCTGTGGACCGGCGATCCGAAACATCTGTTGATTTTGCTGAGCGGCGCCTGCGTGTGGTGGGCGATCGCCTTCCTGTGGCTGGTGCTGGCGCCCGAGCGGCATCAGCCGCTCCTCGCGCTGCTGTGCGGCGTGCCGGTGCTGGTGCCCGCCTTCGTCGCGCTCTCGAGGCTTGCGATCGCCGGCAACGGATTTGCTCGCGGCCCGCAAATCGTTTTGTGGCTGCTCCTGTTGGTGACCGGCGCGGACATCGGCGCGTTCTTTGCCGGCCGCAATTTCGGCCGGTGCAAGCTGGCACCACGCGTGAGTCCCGGCAAGACTTGGGAAGGCGCGATCGGCGGACTCTGCGCCGTGGTTTTGGTCGCCTTCGGCGGGGCGCTGTATTTCGCTTTGCCGGCGCTGCCGTGCGTCGCATTCGGCTGCGCCGTGGGTATCTTCTCCGTGGTGGGGGATTTGACCGAGAGCATGTTCAAACGCTCTGCCGGGCTCAAGGACAGCGGCGGGTTGCTGCCGGGGCACGGCGGCATCATGGATCGCATCGACAGCGTGACGGCCGCGGCGCCCTTGTACGCTTTGGGATTGTTCGGCTCCGGCGTCATCGCATGAGTGCGCCGTGCGGCATTGCGATCCTGGGGTCCACCGGCAGCATCGGCCGCAGCACCCTGCGGGTAATCGAACTGCATCCGCAGCGATTTCGGGTCGCCATGCTGGGTGCCTACGGAAGCTGGCAAACCGTCGTCGAGCAGGCGCTCAAATTCCGGCCCGACACCGTGGTCATGGTCGATGATGAGGCCGCGACGCAGGCTCGCGCGGCCTTGAAGGCTTCCGGGTCGTCGACCCAGGTGGAAAGCGGGGTCGACGCGCTTGCGGCGGCGGTGACCGGCGGCAACGTTCAGGCGGTGATGGCGGCTATCGTCGGTGCGGCCGGATTGCTCCCGACGCTCGCCGCGGTGCGCGCCGGCAAGCGCGTGTTGTTGGCCAACAAGGAAGCGCTGGTGATGTCGGGGCGCTTGTTGATGGACGAAGTGCGCCGCTCGAGAACCGAGCTGATCCCCATAGACAGCGAGCACAATGCGATCTTTCAGTGCATGCCGGCCGGCTACCTCCCCGGAGAAGCCGCGCGCGGGGTGGTGCGCGTGATCTTGACCGCATCGGGCGGCCCGTTTCGCTTGACGGAGCTCGCGCGGCTCGGCAGTGTGACGCCGGCCGAGGCTTGCGATCACCCGAAGTGGAAAATGGGCCGAAAAATTTCCGTCGACTCCGCCACTCTCATGAACAAGGGCCTCGAAGTCATCGAGGCGACATTGCTGTTTGCATTGCCCGAGTCGCGGGTCGAGGTGGTGGTCCATCCGCAAAGCCTGGTGCATTCGTTGGTCGAATACGTCGACGGCTCGACGCTGGCGCAGCTCGGCGCACCCGATATGCGCACCCCCATCGCGCAAGCGCTGGCCTGGCCGGAGCGGGTGGATTCCGGTGTACAATCCCTCGACCTAGGTCAGATCGGCCGGTTGGATTTCGAACCCCCGGATCACGCGCGTTTCCCCAGTCTCGGACTTGCCAGGGCGGCGGCGCGCGCCGGCGGTACGGCGCCGGCGCTATTGAATGCGGCCAATGAGGTCGCGGTGCAGGCGTTTCTTGACCGGCGCTTGAACTTTACCGGCATTGCAGCGGTCATTGACAGTGTGCTGCAGCGCCTCGATTCGCGTCCGGTGAGTGTTTTGGGGGATGTATTGGAGGCCGATGCCCAAGCGCGACGCTTGGCGCTCGCGTTGATCGAGCCTGCGAATGGAGCCCTCGCATGAAGATGCTGATCTTTGTCGCCGCCTTCTTGGTTGCGATCGGAATATTGGTCGCGGTTCACGAGTTCGGACATTATTGGGTCGCGAAGAAACTCGGCTTCAAGGTATTGCGCTTCAGCATCGGCTTCGGCAAACCGCTGTTGATGCGGGTCGGCCGCGACGCCGACCGCACCGAATATTGTCTGGCGGCCATACCGTTGGGCGGATATGTGAAGCTGCTCGACGAGCGCGAGGGCGAGGTCCTGCCTGCCGAACTGCATCGCTCGTTCACGCGCAAACCCATCTTGCATCGCATTGCGGTGTTGCTGGCCGGGCCGGCCATGAATCTCATATTTGCGTCGCTGCTCTATGCGATCTTGGCGATGGTCGGCACCGAAGTCGTCAAGCCGGTGGTCGGGCAGGTACGGCTCGATAGCCCCGCCGCCGATGCCGGCTTGCGGCGAGGCGATCAAATCATCAGAGTCGGCGATCGCGAGGTCGAGGACACCGAACAGCTGCAGATGGACCTGCTGCGTCAGGTGGCGGATGACGGTGTGATACCCATGCGCGTGCGCCGTGACGGCAGCGAACGTGCGCTCACCCTGCGCGTCACGTCGGACAGGCGTCCGTTGACGGAGCCGGGCAGGCTATTGCAGGGCCTGGGTTTCGATTTGGCCGCATGGAACGCCGAATCGGTGGTGCAGTCTGCACCCGAGGGCAGCGCGGGAGCGCGCGCGGGCTTGCGCGCCGGCGATCGGCTGTTGGCGGTCGACGATCAGCCCATCGGCAACAGCACGGACTTCATTTCGGTCGTGACCGGCTCGCCCGGCCGAGAGATATCGATCGACGTTGAGCGCGCCGGTACGCGCGTGCGGATCATTAGCGTCGTGCCGCAGGTCACGGAGCAGGGCAGCCCGATCGGCCGGCTCGGAATCACGCTCGCGGAAGGCCCCAGGGTATGGCCGCCGGGATTGGTCGAGATGCGCCGATCAGGACCGCTTGCCGCGCTCGCGGCCGGCGTGCGCAAGACTTGGGACATGTCGTCACTGACGGTGCAGATGCTCTCGCGCATCCTGACCGGGCAGGTGTCGGCCAAGAACATTTCGGGCCCGATCAGCATTGCCGAGTTCGCGGGCATCAGCGCCTATTTGGGACCGACCGCGTTCATTTCCTTCCTGGCTATCATCAGCGTGAGCTTGGGCGTGCTCAATTTGCTGCCGGTGCCGCTGCTCGACGGCGGTCAGGTGGTGTATCAGCTGGTGGAGGCCGCCAAGGGGAGCCCGCTGTCGGAACGCGCCCAGAATCTCGGACAGCAGGTGGGGATAGCCTTGCTGGTCCTGCTGATGAGCCTGGCATTCTACAACGATATCTCCCGACATTTGAACTAATGGGAAATCATGATCTACCTCAAGTTTGAGCCGCCGGAGCGGCGCTGCGTCGCACGCGCCGCCCATCGAGATTGCATGCGGTCGATGTCGCGTGCGGCTTAAATTTCGGTTGATTTGCTTGATGGCGTTAGCCATCCAGCCGCTCGGGATGCCTCTGCATGCGCAGGCGGCGCAGGATTCGTTCACCGTCGGGGATATTCGTGTCGAAGGATTGCAGCGCATATCCGAGGGCACGGTATTCAATTATTTGCCGGTCAATATCGGCGATCACCTCGATCAGCAGCGCATCGGCGAGGCCATGCGCGCGCTTTACGCCACGGGCTTCTTCCGCGACGTCGAGGTGCGGCGCGACGGCAACACCCTGCTGGTGGTGGTGATCGAGCGGCCGTCGATCGCCAAGTTCGAGATCAAGGGCAACAAGGACATCAAGACGGAGGATTTGCAGAAGAGCTTGCGCAACGTCGGTCTCGCCCAAGGCAAGACATTCGACCGGTCGGTGCTCGATGAAGTCAAGCAATACCTCACCGACCAATATTTCAGCCGCGGCAAGTACGCGGTGCGCGTGGATACCAAGGTAACCGATTTGCCGGGCAACAAGGTCGACGTCGTGGTCGACATCAAGGAAGGTAAGCGCGCCAAGATCGAGATGATCAACCTGATCGGCAATACCAAGTTCAAGGACAAGGACGTACTCGATACGCTCGAGTTGAAAACGCCGAATTGGCTGTCATGGTACAAGCAAGACGACCGCTACTCGCGCGAGTCTTTGACCGGCGATCTGGAAAAACTCCGTTCGTACTTCATGGACCGCGGTTACGCCAACTTCCAGATCGAGTCGACCCAGGTCACCATCACTCCCGAAAAAGACGACATGTACATCGCCATCAACGTCAATCCGGGAGACGTTTTCAAGGTGTCGGAGATCAAGCTCGCCGGCACCATGGTGGTCCCCGAGGCGCAGCTGCGCAGCCTGCTGCTGATAAAGCCCGGCGATATCTATTCGCGCAAGCAGGTCACCAGTTCGCAGGAACTGATGAGCTATCGCCTCGGCGCGGACGGCTACGCCTTCTCCAAGATAGATCCGGTGCCGACCACCGACAACGAGAAGAAGACCGTATCGCTGACCTTCTTCATCGAGCCGGGTAATCGGGTCTATGTGAGGCACATCAATTTCAACAATACCACGGCAATCAACGACGAAACGCTGCGTCGTGAAATGCGCCAGCTCGAAGGCGGCTGGCTGTCGAATTCGGCGCTCGAGCGCTCGAAGGAGCGTCTGCAGCGTCTGCCCTACATAGAAAAGGTTGAATTCGAGACCAAACCGGTCCCGGGCAGCGCGGATTTGGTGGACGTGGACTTCAACATCAAGGAAGGCCTGCCGGGACAATTCGGCGGCGGCATCGGCTATTCGCAGGCTCAGGGATTGAGTCTCAACGCCAATTTCGTCCACAGCAATTTCATGGGCACCGGCGACCGCATTGCGCTCGAGGTCAACGCCGGCAAGTACAGCAAGACCTACACCATGGCGCGTACCGACCCGTACACGACGGTCGACGGTGTGGCCCGCACCGTGTCATTGACCTACCGCGACGTCATCCAATTCGTCGCGGCGGCCTCGAAATTCTCGACCAAGCAGTTGACCGGGGCGGTCAACTGGTCCTATCCCATCACGGAATACCAGTACGTGCAGATCGGCACGTCGGCGAACAAGAACGAGCTGGTGGTTTCGCAGGGCTACAGCTCGCAGCAATCCATCAATTGGGTGAGGAATAACGGCAGCACCTTCACCAACTATCTCAACGACACCAACGGCGACGGGCAGATCAATTCGCTGGACAACCCCTACACGGTCTACGGCACGGCTTTCTACACCCTCGAAGCGAGTGGCGGATGGAACTTGGACACGCGAAACAGAGCCTTGTTTGCCGACCGCGGGATGCATCTGGCGGTATCGGCCCGGTACTCCCTGCCCGTCAGCTCAGTTCGCTACTACGCTCTTAATACGCAGTATCTCCAGTACATCCCGATCTGGCGCAAATGGCTGCTGGCGTACAACGCGGGCATCGATTACGCCTCTTCGCTCGGCAAAACCACGTTCTTGCCGCCCTATTTAAATTATTTTGCGGGCGGCCCGGACAGCGTCCGCGGTTTTCGCGAGAGCACATTGGGGCCGCGGGACAACATCGGCTACGGCAACCCGTTCGGCGGCAACATGCGGATCGTGAGCCGGCTGGAACTGCTGTTTCCGGTGCCTGACAAGTGGAAAAGCGCCGCCCGGGTCAGCTGGTTCTATGACACCGGAAATGTCTTCTATACCGGGAACAAGGTTCAGTTCCTGGGGGTGGACGACATTACGCCGGTCAACTACCACTTCAGTTATGCTAATCTAAAGAGATCCACCGGCGTTGCGGTTCAGTGGCTCGCGCCGCTGGGTCTGTTCCGCTTCTCATACGCCATACCGTTGAACACGTATGTCGGGAACACGGTGACTTTCGGCGACCAAACGGAGCGGTTTCAGTTTTCTATCGGTCAAGCGTTTTGACCCATTATTTTTCGAGGTCCTAGAAATCAACATGTCGACTTTCAATCGCGGTATTCCATTGCTGGCTCTCGGTCTGTGCGGGCTCATGATGGCCGGCACGGCGAGCGCGGAAATGAAGATGGGCGTGGTCAATTTCCAGAAGCTGTTGGAAGAGGCGCCGCAGACCAAGACCGCCATGCAGGCCCTCGAGAATGAATTCGCGCCGCGCCGCCGCGAGTTATTGACCCTGCAGAACGACCTCAAGGCCAAGGACGAGAAATTGCAGAAAGAGGGCGCGGTCATGGCGGAGGCCGAGCGAGCCAAGGCCGAAAAGACCCTGCGCGATCAGCAGCGCGAGTTCTCGCGCAAGGCCGGGGAGTTCCAGGACGACGCCTCGACCCGGCGCAACGAGGAAATCGGCAAAGTGCAGCGTTACCTGGTACAGGAGATCCAAGGCTATGCGAATGCTCAGGGCTTCGATCTGGTGCTGGGCGACGGCGTGTTTTTTGCCAAAGGGCCGCTCGACATAACGGCGAACGTATTGGCGGTGCTCAATACCAAGCCGGCAACCTTGCCCGCTTCGCCTCCGGCGAGCGCAGCGCCGGCCAAGCCCGCCGGCGGCATTAAATAGCTTCTCGAGGCTTTCGCACGGGGATGTGCGCAAGTGCAAGAGGAAATCAGCCTGGGCGAATTGGCGGCACGCTTCGGCTTGACGCTGCGCGGGTCGCCCGACCTTAAGGTTTCACACGTTGCGACGCTCTCGCAGGCGACGCCGGGGAGCGTGAGCTTTCTGGCGAATTCGCGCTACCGCAAGGGCCTCAAGGAGACGCGCGCGAGCGCGGTGGTGGTGTCTGAAGGCGAGGCCGAAGGCTGCCCGGTAGTGGCGCTCATTACACCGAATCCCTACCTGGCTTATGCGCGCATCGCATCGCTGTTGCACCCGCAAATGCGCGCCACGCCGGGAATTCACCCGACCGCCGTGGTCGCCAAGAGCGCACGCATCGACTCATCGGCGGCCGTGGGGCCGCTGGCGGTCATAGAGGAGGAGGTCGAACTCGGCGAACGCGTTGAGGTCGGCCCAGGCTGCATCGTGCAGCGCGGCGCCCGTGTCGGCGCCGACACTCGACTGATCGCGCGGGCCAATCTGTACGCGGGCGTGAGCATCGGGCAGCGCTGCATCGTGCATGCCGGCGCGGTGATCGGCGCCGACGGCTTCGGCTTTGCATCCGATCGGGGCACCTGGGTGAAGGTGCCGCAGGTCGGCAGCGTGCGTATCGGCGACGATGTGGAGATCGGCGCGAACACCACCATCGATCGGGGAGCCATCGCGGATACCGTGATCGAAGAGGGCGTCAAGCTGGATAATCTGATCCAGATCGGCCACAACGCGACCATCGGCGCGCACACCGCCATCGCCGCTTGCAGCGGAATCTCGGGCAGCACAACGGTGGGCCGGCGCTGCATGATCGGCGGCATGGTGGGCATGGCGGGTCATTTGACCATCGCCGACGATGTGGTAATTACGGGCTTTACGTTGATCAGCGCCTCGATCCGGGAGGCGGGCAGCTATTCGAGCGGCATGCCCGCCGTGCCGACCCGCGCATGGCGGCGTATGGTGGCCCACCTGCGTAAATTTGGTAAAAAGGAGCGATAATGTCCGAACCACTCAAGATGGATATTGAAGCGATCATGCGGCAATTGCCGCACCGGTATCCGTTCTTGCTGGTCGATCGGGTGCTCGCCTGCGAGGCGGGTCGGTACATTCATGCCCTGAAGAATGTCACCGTCAACGAACCGTTCTTTCCCGGGCATTTCCCGCACCGCCCGGTAATGCCCGGCGTCATGATCATCGAGGCGCTGGCTCAGACATCGGGCATCCTTGCGTTTATTACCGCCGATGTGGTGCCCGACTCGGATACGCGTTTTTATTTCGTCGCGATCGACAACGCGAGATTCCGCAAGCCGGTGGAACCCGGCGATCAGCTCATGCTCAAGGTGTCGCTGAAGCGCGCCTTCAAGGGGATTTGGAAATTTCACGGCGTGGCGGAGGTCGACGGGGCCGAGGTGGCATCCGCGGAAATCATGGTCGCTCCGGAGACCAAGGCGGCGGCGGCGAAGCCGCGCAACCCCAAGGGAGCGGGCGGATGACCGATGCGGTGATCGACCCACGCGCGGTGATCGCACCGCAGGCGCAAATTGCGTCGGATGTCGCGATCGGGCCCTTCAGCATCATCGGTCGAGAGGTGTGGATCGGCGCGGGTACCTGGATTGGGCCGCATGTCGTGATCAACGGCCCGACCCGCATCGGCGCCAACAACAAGATTTATCAATTCGCCTCGCTGGGCGATGCGCCGCAGGACAAGAAATACAGGGGCGAGCCGACGCGCCTCGAGGTCGGCGACCGCAACGTGTTTCGCGAATCCGTCACGGTGAATCGCGGTACGACCCATGGGTTGGGCGTGACGCGCATCGGCAACGACAATCTATTCATGGCCTATTCGCACGTCGCGCACGACTGCCGCCTGGGAGACCAGATCGTGATGGCGAACTGCGCCACGCTCGGCGGCCACGTGGAGCTCGGCGATTGGGTGATCATGGGCGGTCTGTCGGCCGTGCATCAATTCACCAAGGTCGGCGCGCATTGTTTCCTTGCGCACAACGCCGCCGTCACTCGCGATGTGCCGCCCTACGTCATGGCGGTCGGAAGGCCGGCCGTGCCGCACAGCGTCAATTCGGAAGGCCTGAAGCGTCGCGGCTTCACGGCCGAACAGATTAAGAACATCCGGCGCGCCTACCGCGTGCTGTATCGATCCGGCCTGAAATTGCACGCGGCTTTGGAGGAGCTCGAGCGGGCGGCCGAAACCCAAGCAGAGATCCGGCCGTTCGTCGAATTCATCAAGCACAGCTCGCGCAGCATCGTTCGCTAGGAGTCTAGTCTGAGTATCCCGGCCGCCGCGGCTCACGCGGAATACTCAGACAGGCAGCCGGGCATGCAGGTGCCGCTGCGGGTCGCGCTAGTGGCTGGCGAAGCCTCCGGGGATACCCTCGGTGCCGCCTTGATCAAGGCATTGCGACAGATCGCTCCGGATGCGCAGTTCTTTGGCGTGGCCGGGCCTAAGATGCTGGCGGCGGGCTGCGAATGCTGGGAGCCGGCCGAGTCGCTCGCGGTCATGGGTCTGGTTGAAATCTTGCGCGATTTGCCGCGTTTGCTGCGTCTGCGGGCGCGCATCAGAGGGCAATTGCTGCGTGCCAGACCCGATGTATTCGTCGGCATTGACGCCCCGGAATTCAATTTGCGCCTGGCCCGCGACCTGCGGGCGGCCGCCATACCCACGGTGCAGTACGTCAGTCCACAAGTATGGGCGTGGCGGCAGAGTCGCGTGGACAACATTCATCGAGCGGTCGATCTGGTGCTGTGCCTATTGCCGTTTGAGAAGCGGTTTTACGAAAATCGGGGGGTGGGGGCCGAATTCGTCGGCCATCCGCTGGCCGATGCGATTCCGCTCAGCGTCGACCGGCCGCGGGCACGGGCGCAATTGAGCCTGCCGGTCGACGCCGAGGTGATCGCCTTGCTGCCCGGCAGCCGGCGCGGCGAGGTAGGGCGCTTGGCGGAGGATTTCGCCGCTACGGTCGCCTGGCTCGCGGCACAGCGTCCTCGGTTGCGGTTTATAGCGCCCATGGCAAGTACCGCGACCCGCGAGATTTTCGCGCGAGTGCTGCGGCGCGTCGCCCCGCAGGTTCCGGTGCAGCTCATCGACGGCCAGGCGCAAACCGTACTGATCGCCTGCAACGCCGCGTTGGTTGCCTCGGGGACGGCGAGTCTGGAGGCGGCATTGTGCAAGCGGCCCATGGTCGTGGTGTACCGTTTGGGCGCGATCAGCGCCTGGATCATAAGGCGTCTGAAGCTGGTGAAATCCAAGTTCTTTTCGCAGCCAAATCTACTTGCGGATCGGCGCGTGGTCGGCGAGTATTTTCAGGAACAAATCGTTCCGGAGTTGATCGGAGCGGAGCTTTTGATGTGGCTGGACGACAGCGGGCGACGGGCTATGTTGGAGCAAGAATTCGAGAGACTGCACCTCGAACTCAAGCGTGATGCGAGCGCGCGCGCCGCGCAGGCGATCATGGCGCTGTTGCATCGAGGGCGCGCGCCGGCGGCGGAGTCGCCATGAGGACCTGGATCGCGGGAGTCGATGAGGCGGGTCGCGGGCCTTTGGCGGGGCCGGTGGTCGCTGCCGCGGTGATCCTGCGCCCGGGCCGCGCCATCGCCGGCATCGCCGATTCGAAACAGCTGAGCCCTGCGGCGCGCGCTCGGATAGGTGCGGCGATTCGCCGCCGCGCTCTGTGTTTCGGGGTGGGGTGGGCGGACCCGGCCGAAATCGACGTCCTCAATATTCTGCACGCCACGTTTCTGGCGATGCGGCGCGCGGTGCTGTCGATGACCCATGTCCCGCATCGATTGCTCGTAGACGGCGACCGGTTGCCCAGCCTCGATGGCCTGGGGATCGGGATGACCGCGAGCGCGATCGTCGGCGGGGATGCCACGGAGCCGGCCATCAGTGCCGCCTCGATTCTGGCGAAAACCGCGCGCGATCACTATATGGATCGGATTGCGACGCTGTATCCGCAGTACGCATTCGCCAATCACAAGGGGTACGGTACCGAAGAGCATTGCCGGCTTCTTGCCTTGCATGGTCCTTGCCCCTTGCATCGACGCAGTTTCGCGCCGGTCAAGGTGCTCCTGCTCGAGCGCGGACCGGAGCCTTGAGCGCCTTGGTTCAATTCGTGCATTTGCGGCTGCACACCGAGTACTCGTTGCTCGATGGGATCGTGCGCGTGCCGGAACTGATGACCGCGGTCGCCGGCGCGGGGATGCCTGCGGTCGCGCTCACGGACCAAAGCAACCTGTTCGCGATGGTCAAGTTCTACAAGGAGGCGCAGTCGGCGGGCATCAAGCCGTTGATCGGCGTGGATGTCTGGGTGCGCGAGAACGGCGAGCGCACGCCGCCGTCGCGCCTGGTCTTTCTCTGTCAAAACCTCCTCGGCTACCGGCAGCTCACCCAGCTCGTGACCCGTTCGTTTCTCGAGGGACAGCAGCGCGGCGTACCGATGCTCGAGCGCGACTGGCTCGAGCCGGCCGTGATGCGGGGTCTGATCGTCTTGTGCGGCGGGCCGCAGGGCGATATCGGCCAAGCGCTGGCGCGCGGCAAGGCGGACGAGGCCGCCCGCTGCCTTGCGCGCTGGCAGGGGCTGTGCGGCGACCGCTTTTATCTCGAGGTGCAGCGCACCGGGCGCGGCGGCGAACAGGCTTACGGCGAGGCGGTGCTCGATATGGCTCGCGAACACGGCGTGCCGGCCGTCGCGACCAACGACGTGCGGTTTTTGACGCGCGCGGAGTTCGAAGCTCACGAAGCCCGGGTGTGCATTCACGACGGCGCATTGATCGCCGATCCGAGCCGTGCGCGCCGGTACTCGGAGGAACAGTATCTAAAGACCCCGGCTGAGATGGCCGAGCTGTTTGCCGATGTTCCGGAATTGCTGGTCAACACGATCGAGATCGCCAAGCGCTGTTCGCTCGAAATCAATTTGGGCTCCTCGATGCTGCCGGCGTACCCGGTGCCGCCCGGCGCCACCACCGAGGAATTTTTGCGCCGGGAGGCGCATCGCGGCATCGCGTCGAGGCTCGAGGAAGCGAGGTCGCTGCGCGGCGTGGAGCGGGACGCCGGGGCTTATGCGGCGCGCCTCGATCTCGAATTGGACGTCATATGCAGCATGGGCTTTGCCGGCTATTTCTTGATCGTGGCCGACTTCATCCGCTGGGCCCGCGCCAACGGCATCCCGGTCGGGCCCGGCCGCGGCTCCGGAGCGGGATCATTGGTTGCCTTCGTTCTCGGTATTACCGATTTGGACCCGATCGAACATGACTTGTTGTTCGAGAGATTCTTGAATCCGGAACGCGTCTCGATGCCGGATATCGACGTCGATTTCTGCATGGAAGGCCGCGACAGAGTCATCGACTACGTGGCCAATAAGTATGGCCGGGAGCGGGTATCGCAGATCATCACCTACGGCACGCTGGCGGCCAAGGCCGTGGTACGCGACGTCGGACGGGTGCTCGGCCACAATTACGGTTACGTCGATAAGATCGCCAAGCTGATTCCCTTCGAGATCGGCATCACGCTCGACAAGGCTCTCGAACAAGAAGACGAATTGCGGCGTTTGTACGCGGCCGATACCGAAGTCCGCGAACTGATCGACCTGGCGCGCAAGCTCGAGGGATTGGCGCGCAACGCCGGCACTCACGCCGGCGGTGTCGTCATCGCACCGTCGGTACTCACCGATTTCACTCCCTTGTACTGCGAGGAGGGCGGCACCACGCCGGTTACGCAGTTCGACAAGGACGATGTCGAGGCGGCCGGACTCGTCAAATTCGATTTCCTGGGTCTGCGCACGCTCACCATCATTGATTGGGCGGTGCGCGACATCAACGGGGATCGCGAGAGTTGCGCAGAACCGCCGTTGGTGATGAGCGCGTTGCCCATGGACGATGCCGCCACTTATGGGCTGTTGAAGAGCTGCAAGACGACGGCGGTGTTCCAGCTCGAGTCGCGCGGCATGAAGGATCTCATCCGCCGGCTGCAACCGGACCGCTTCGGCGACATCGTGGCCTTGGTCGCATTGTTCCGGCCGGGTCCGCTGCAGTCTGGAATGGTCGACGATTTCATCGCGCGCAAGCACGATACCAGCGGCGCGACCATCGACTACCTGCACCCGGATTTGAAGGGTGCGCTGGAGGCGACTTACGGCGTGATTCTCTATCAAGAGCAAGTCATGCAAATCGCGCAAATATTGGCCGGCTACACCCTGGGCGGCGCGGACCTGTTGCGCCGTGCCATGGGTAAGAAAAAGCCCGAGGAAATGGCGAAGCAGCGCTCGGTGTTCGTGAGCGGGGCGGTGGCGCGCGGCGTACGCGAACGGCAGGCCACCCACATATTCGATTTGATGGAGAAGTTTGCCGGCTACGGCTTCAACAAATCGCACTCGGCCGCTTACGCGCTGCTGTCCTATCAGACGGCCTGGCTCAAGGCGCACTATCCGGCGGCGTTCATGGCGGCGGTACTGTCCTCCGACATGGACAAGACCGACAAGGTCGTGACGCTGATCGACGAATGCGCAAGCATGGGCCTTAGCGTGGACCCGCCGGATGTGAACGAATCGGTCTACGCGTTCCGGGTCGCCGGGCCCGCCGGCATTCGTTATGGCTTGGGCGCCATCAAGGGCGTGGGCGAATCGGCGGTGCAGGCGCTCATCGAGGAGCGCAGCGCCAATGGCCGCTATCTCAGCCTGCCTGATTTGTGTCGGCGCATCGACCTGCAGCGCGTGAATCGGCGCGTCTTGGAGGCCCTGATCCGATCGGGGAGTCTCGATGGGTTCGGTCCGAATCGGGCGACGCTCACCGCCGAGCTCGATCGAGCGATGCACTTGGGCGAACAGAACTCGCGCGCGATGAGCGTCGGACAAGTGGATTTGTTCGGATTGAACGCTGCGGAAGACCGTGTGGTCGCCGAGTGGAGCGAAGCGCAGCGCCTCGCCGGTGAGCGCGAGACGCTGGGATTTTTCCTGAGCGGTCATCCGATTACCCCGTATGAGCCGGATCTGAAGTTCTTGGCGAGCGCGCGGCTGGTGGACGTCGGCGGTCCGAAACCTGCGGCACCGAGCGGCGAACGCGGCTGGACGCAAGGCAAGCCGGCCACCGTCGCCGGTCTGGTGCTCGAAATTCGCCGCCGTCCGAATCGAGTCACGCTGATCCTGGACGATCGCACCGCGCGTTTCGAGGTGAGCCTGTACGAGGAAACATTCCAGCAATATCGCGACATCATCGTCAAAGACGCCATACTCATCGTGGAGGGGACCCTGCGGTTCGATGATTTCATCGAAGCCTGGCGTCTGCAGGCCAAGACCCTGATGGACATCGATCGCGCGCGCGAGTGCTTCGCGCGGCGGCTTTGGTTTCGCTGGCCGGAGGAATTCGATGGCCCGCAGGGCATGAGCCGCTTCGAAGAAATCCTCAAGCCTTATTTGAAGGGTCCTTGCGGGGTGAGCGTGGTGGTCAGTCGGGAAGGATATTCCGGGCGGCTGAATTTGGCCGATGCTTGGTCGATTCGTGCGTCGCGCGACCTTCTGGATAAACTAACGGCGCTTGTCGGCCGCGACGGCTGGAATTTGGTGTATGGTCCGCGAAACGATATCCGAGACGAGGAAACTTCTTCATGGCGATGAATTTTCTGGAATTCGAGCAGCCGATCGCCGAACTGGAGGCAAAAATCGAGGAATTGAAATTCATGAGCTCGGATGCCAACGTGAACATCACCGAGGAGGTCAAACGGTTGCAGCAAAAAAGCCGGGCCTTGACCACCAGCATATTTTCGAACCTGTCGCCCTGGCAGATCACGCAGCTGGCGCGTCACCCGCAGCGACCCTATACGCTCGATTATCTGTCGATGATTTTCACGGATTGGCAGGAACTGCATGGCGATCGCATGTACAGCGACGATTTGGCCATAGTGGGCGGATTGGCGCGTCTCGAGGGAATGCCGGTGATGGTGATCGGTCATCAAAAAGGCCGTGACACCAAGGAGCGCGTGCGGCGCAACTACGGCATGCCGAAGCCCGAAGGTTACCGCAAGGCGCTGCGCCTGATGCGCTTGGCCGAACGCTTTCGAATTCCGCTCATCACGCTGATCGACACGCCCGGCGCCTATCCGGGCATCGGTTCCGAAGAGCGCGGGCAAAGCGAAGCCATTGCGAGGAATCTGTTCGAGATGTCGAGTCTGGCCGCTCCGATACTCTCGGTGGTGATCGGCGAGGGGGGGTCGGGCGGCGCGCTCGCCATCGGCGTGTGCGACCGGCTGCTCATGCTGCAGTTCAGTGTGTACTCGGTGATCTCTCCGGAAAGCTGCGCCTCGATATTGTGGAAGAGTACCGAGAAGAAAGAGGTGTCCGCCGATGCCATGGGCGGGACGGCGGAGCGGCTTTATAAATTGGGGCTGGTCGATGAAGTTCTGAAGGAACCGCATGGCGCAGCGCACCGCGATCCGCAAGCCATGGCGGAAACCTTGAAACAGAGCATGATCAAGCATTTGGCGGAACTTTGTAATCAACCCGTAACGAAGTTGCTGGATGCACGCCAGGCCCGCTTGCGCGGATTCGGTGTATTCCGCGACGGCTGAGCTGCGGTGAGTTTCGACGCGGCGTTGCTGCAAGCCGTGCTGGACGAGCACGTGCCCGCGGCCGCGACCGGGCTGCTGGTGGCCGTGAGCGGCGGCGCCGACTCCGCGTGCTTGTTGGCCGCAATTGCGCAATTGGTTGAACCGGCCCTCGGCGACTCACCGCTCGGCGACGCACCCCGCGGCGAGGTGCCGCGCACCGCGCGCGGCTTAGCCGTTCGGGCGGTGCACGTCGATCATGCGCTGCAGCCTGCGGCCGTCGCTCTGCGCGAGGCCAGCGCCGCGCTCTGTGCGCGACTGCGCATCCCGCTGTGCGTCGTTCCGGTCGCGGTTGAAATCGGCGGCGGCGTGTCGATCGAGGCGGCGGCGCGCGACGCGCGTTACCTCGGTCTCGCACGCAACCTGCGGCCGGGCGAATGCTTGTTGACCGCGCATCATGCGCAGGATCAGGCCGAGACGCTGCTGTTGCAGTTGCTGCGCGGCGCCGGACTTGCCGGCCTGTCGGCCATGCCGATATGTCGACCCTTCGGCGGCGGTTGGCATCTGCGCCCTCTGCTCGGCGTAGCACGGCAGGATCTGCGCGAGTTCGGTGAAGCCCACGCCATTGCGGGGGCCGATGACCCCATGAACCGCGATCCGCGATTCGACCGCGCCTATCTGCGTTCGCAACTCTGGCCGTTGCTCGAGACGCGGTGGCCCGGTGCCGCCGCCGTGCTGTCGAGAACTGCGCGACACCTGGCGCAAGCGCGGCAATTGTTGGACCAGGTGGCGGCCGTGCAGGTCGGGCGGCTGCGGGACGGCGACGCGCTGTGCGTCGCCGGCTTGCGCGCGCTGCCCCCGCTCGAGCAGATCAACACGGTGCGCCAATGGCTTTGCGCCGCCGAAGCCATCCCGCCGCCGACGCCGCGCCTGACCGAAGGCCTAAGGCAGGTATTCTGCGCCGGCCCGGATCGTTTGCCGGCGATCGTGTGGGGCCAGTACGCCCTGCGCCGCTATCGCGGGCGCCTGTTCGTCACCGAGGACCCGGTGCCCTCGCTCGGCGCGCCGCGAGAATGGCCGGTCATGGGTGGATCGTCGCTGAATTTGGGTCCGGGGCTCGGACAACTGCATTGGGCGCCGCGGATCGGCGGCTTGGATGCGAACAGATTGCCGCACACGTTAAGCGTGCGGCAGCGCCGCGGCGGAGAGGCGTTGAAAGTCGGCCTGTGCGCCAAGACACAAACGGTGCAGCACCTTTGTCAATCCGCGGGCGTGCTGCCGTGGATGCGTGACGCGCTGCCCTTGATCTACGCGGGCGATGTGCTGATCGCCGTCGGCGATCTGTGGCAGGATGCGCGCTGGTGTGTGGCCGGGGGCGCGCCCGGGTTCGCATGCCGCTGGGAGGGAGCGCCGGTCATGGTCTAATCCGATTGTGGCAAGCGGCTTGATCTGGTAACCTGAATTCCCGTCGAATTCCAACAATTCCCTATTGGTTGCGATCGCAGTCGCTTGGATTTCCTTGCGGTCTGCGACCTGAGCGGCGGTGACCCATCATGACTCGATTCGTTTTCGTCACCGGCGGCGTCGTTTCATCGCTCGGCAAGGGCATCGCATCCGCTTCGTTGGGGGCCATCCTCGAGGCGCGCGGCCTGAAGATCAGCATGGTGAAGCTCGATCCCTACATCAATGTGGATCCCGGCACCATGAGTCCGTTTCAGCACGGGGAGGTGTTCGTCACCGCGGACGGCACCGAAGCGGATCTCGATCTCGGGCACTACGAGCGCTTCGTGCGCACCACCACGGGGCGCAACAGCAATTTCACCACCGGCCGCATCTACGAAAGAGTCATCGCCAAGGAGCGGCGCGGCGACTATCTCGGTGCGACGGTGCAAGTGATCCCGCACATCACCGATGAAATCAAGTACCGGATACGCATGGGTGCCGGCAACGCCGATGTTTGCATGGTCGAAATCGGCGGCACGGTGGGCGATA
Source organism: Steroidobacteraceae bacterium (assembly GCA_036743675.1). Classification (GTDB taxonomy): domain Bacteria; phylum Pseudomonadota; class Gammaproteobacteria; order Steroidobacterales; family Steroidobacteraceae; genus Bog-1198. The sequence goes on along the minus strand of DAINPA010000005.1, from coordinate 7,118 downwards.
TAGAATCCCTGCCGTTCCTCGAGGCCATTCGCCAAATGGGAGTCGAGCTGGGGCGTAACCACGTTTTGTACATGCATCTGACCTTGGTGCCGATCGTCGGCGGCTCGGGCGAGATCAAGACCAAGCCGACGCAGCATTCGGTCAAGGAGCTGCGCGGCATCGGAATTCAGCCGGATATCCTGTTGTGCCGATGCCTGCACTCCTTGCCCGACGAGCAGCGGAAAAAAATCGCGCTGTTCACCAACGTCGAGGAGCGCGCGGTGATATCGGCGGTCGACTCCGACGATATCTACAAGATTCCGATGCTGCTGCACGAGCAAGACCTCGACGACATCGTGGTCGACAAGCTGCGCCTGGAGGCGCCGGCGACGGATTTGTCCGAGTGGCGCGCGGTGGTCGCGGCCAAGCAGAATCCCGAGGCCGTGGTCGACATCGGCATGGTCGGCAAGTACGTGCAGATCCGGGATTCGTACATCTCCTTGAACGAGGCGCTGATGCACGGCGGCATCGCGACTCGCACGCGCGTCAACATTCATTATTTCGAGTCGCAGGACATCGAGCGCAGCGGACCGGCGGAGCTCTCGAAAATGGATGCCATACTGGTGCCCGGCGGCTTCGGCGACCGGGGCATCGAGGGCAAGATCCAGGCCATTCGCCACGCGCGCGAGAACCGCATTCCGTTTCTCGGCATATGCCTCGGGATGCAGCTCGCGATCATCGAATATGCGCGTAACGTCCTGGCGCTGAAAGGCGCCAACAGCACCGAGTTCGACCGCGCCACGACCCATCCGGTGATCGCCTTGATCACGGAGTGGCAAGACTTGGCGCGCGGCCAACAAGTGAGGGACGAGAAATCCGACCTGGGCGGCAGCATGCGCTTGGGCGCGCAAGAGGCGCGCCTGGTGCCGGGTTCGCTGGTGCACACGCTATACGGTAAGGAGGCGATTTATGAGCGGCACCGCCACCGCTACGAATTCAACAATCATTATCTCGATGAATTGGCGGTTGCCGGATTGATCTTCTCGGGGTTTTCGGACGACGGGTTGGTGGAATTCATCGAACTGAAGTCCCATCCCTGGTTCGTGGCGAGCCAGTTCCATCCGGAATTCACCTCGACGCCGCGCGACGGGCATCCGTTGTTCGCCGGGTTCATTCGGGCCGCGCGCGAATATCGCGCCGCTTTGCAGCCCGGGCGCGCGACGGCATGAAGCTCTGTTCCTTCGAAGTCGGGCTTGACCGCCCGATCTTCTTGATTGCCGGACCCTGTGTCATCGAGAGCGAGTCCTTGGTGATCGAGGTGGCCGGCCGCCTGCGCGAGATGACCGCGGCGCTCGGCATTCCATTCATCTTCAAGGCGTCGTTCGACAAGGCCAACCGTTCCTCGGCCGGGAGCTTTCGCGGTCCCGGGATCGAGGCGGGTCTCAAGGCGCTGGCACTCGTTCGCCGGCAAATCGGCGTCCCGGTGCTCACCGACGTGCACGAGGACACGCCGCTCGCCGAGGTGGCCGAGGTCGTCGACGTATTGCAGACGCCGGCGTTTCTTTGCCGCCAGACCAACTTCATCATCGGCGTGTCGTCCCTGCAAAAGCCCGTGAACATCAAGAAAGCGCAGTTCCTGAGCCCGTGGGAAATGCAGAACGTGGTCGACAAGGCCCGCTCCACCGGAAATTCGCAAATCATGGTGTGCGAGAGAGGCTTTTCGTTCGGCTACAACAACCTGATCTCCGATATGCGCTCATTGGCGGTGATGCGCGCCACCGGCTGTCCGGTGGTGTTCGATGCCACGCATTCGGTGCAGCTGCCGGGCGGCAGGGGCGATGCCTCGGGCGGGCAGCGCGAATTCGTGCCGGTGCTGGCGCGCGCGGCGGTGGCGGCGGGCGTCTCCGGCATATTCATGGAGACTCATCCCGATCCGGCCAAGGCTTTGTCGGACGGGCCCAATGCATGGCCGCTCGAGCGCATGAGTTCGCTGTTGGCCACGCTGGTGGATTTGGATCGGGCCGTAAAGAAGAAGCCTTTTGAGGAAACGCTGCTATGAGCCGCATCGCCGATGTTCGAGGCCGTGAAATCATCGATTCGCGCGGTAATCCCACGGTCGAGGCCGATGTGGTGCTCGATTCCGGCGCGGTGGGGCGCGCGGCGGTGCCCTCGGGCGCGTCCACCGGCTCGCGCGAGGCGGTCGAACTGCGCGACGGCGACCCAAAGCGCTACCTGGGCAAGGGGGTGCGCAAGGCGGTTGGGCACATCAACGAGGCGATTCGCGGCGTGGTCTTGGGTCTGGATGCGCAGGATCAGCGCGCACTGGACCAGAAGCTGATCGCGGCGGACGGCACCGACAACAAGTCGAAACTCGGCGCCAATGCCATATTGGCCGTGTCGCTCGCCGCTGCGCATGCCGCGGCAAGCGATCGCGCGCTGCCGCTGTACCGACACTTGGGCGGTGACGGCGATCTGACCATGCCGGTGCCGATGATGAACATCATCAACGGCGGTGCGCACGCCGACAACAGCGTCGACATTCAGGAATTCATGATCCTGCCCCTGGGCGCACCGTCGCTGTCCGAAGCGCTGCGCTACGGCGCGGAGGTGTTTCACACGCTGAGGAAGGTGCTGCATTCCAAAGGCCTCAATACCGCGGTCGGCGATGAAGGCGGGTTCGCCCCGGATCTGCCGTCGAACGAGGCCGCATTGACCACGATCCTGGAAGCCATCGACAAGGCGGGATATCGGGCCGGTAAGGACATCTACCTCGGGCTGGATGTGGCCAGCACCGAGCTCTACCGGGACGGGATGTACGAACTCGAGTCGGAGGGGCGCAAATTCAACGCGAGTGAGTTTGCCGATTATCTGGCGGGATTGGTTGCCAAGTACCCGATCGTCACGATCGAAGACGGCATGAGCGAGGGCGACTGGGACGGCTGGGCGGTGCTGACGCGCAAGCTCGGACACCAAGTGCAGCTCGTGGGGGACGATGTCTTCGTGACCAACACCAGGATATTCGCCGAGGGGATTTCCCGAAAGATCGCCAACGCGATTCTCATCAAGCCAAACCAGATCGGCACCTTGACCGAGACCATCGCGGCGATCGACATGGCGGCCGGGGCCCGTTATGCGGCGATCGTGTCGCACCGCTCCGGGGAGACCGAAGATGTGACGATTGCCGATATTGCGGTGGCGACCGCCGCCACTCAAATCAAGACCGGGTCGATGTCGCGCTCCGATCGAATTGCCAAGTACAATCAGCTGCTGCGCATCGAAGCGCAGCTGGGTGCTCGCGCCCGGTTCGCCGGGATGAGCGCCCTGGCCGTTCCAGTTTCTTAAGAATTCGTGCTAAGCTCCTGTCCTCATGAGGGTTTTCGCATTCGTACTGGTCTTTTTCCTGGCCCTGCTGGAGTACCGCGTATGGGTCTCCGACCGGGGGCTGCGCGAGGTCTGGCGCTTGAGCGCCGCGATCGATGCGCAACGCGCCGCCAACTCGGAGCAGCGCGAGCGCAATCGCCAATTGTTCGCGGAAGTGACTGATTTAAAAGTGGGCCTCACCGCGCTGGAGGAACGCGCTCGCAGCGAACTCGGCATGGTGGGCAACAGCGAGACCTTCTACCAAATCGTGACTCCGGCTACACCCGCGCCCGCCGCGCCAGCGACCGAAATCAGCGCGCGCGCGCAGTGACTTAAGTGACACAGAGCGTCGCAGCTCGCCGCGTGTTCGCAGTCGTGCCGGCCGCCGGCCGCGGCGAACGTTTCGAAGCGGCCTCGGCGGGCAATGTGGCGGCGGGCAGGTCATTACCCAAGCAATACGCATCGCTCATGGGGGCGAGCGTTCTCGAGTGGTCGCTGCGCTCTTTGTTGGGCGAACCTCGCATCGCGGGCATCCTCGTCGTGCTCAGCGCCGGCGACACGCACGGAATCGCATTGATCGCATCGCTAAAGGACCCGCGCTTACGCACCGCGATTGGCGGCGCCAGCCGCCAAGAATCCGTCATGAACGGCTTGGAAGCGCTTGGCGATCAGGCGGCGGCGGACGATTGGATCCTGGTGCACGATGCCGCGCGCCCGTGTTTGAGCGCGGGTGATGTGCGGGCATTGCTCGATGCCTTGCGCGGCGGCGGTTGCGGGGCGGTGCTCGCAGCGCCGATCTTCGACACCGTCAAGCGCGAGCGCGGCGGTGTGGTGAGTGAAACGCTGGATCGCATCGGGCTGTGGCGCGCCTTGACGCCGCAGGCGTTCGGCTTCGCGCAGCTCAAAGCTGCGCTGGGGGACGCGATTCGATCGGGGCAGTCGGTGACCGACGAGGCGCAAGCCATGGAACGTATGGGGAATCGGCCATTGCTGGTCAAGGGTTCGCCGTTCAACATCAAGGTGACCCATGCGCAAGATTTGGCCGCCGCGGCGGGGATACTACAATTTGGGGAGGCCAATGTGATGCCCCGCAAGATCAGAATCGGCCAGGGCTTCGACGTGCATGCCTTCGGCGACGGGGAACACGTCGTGCTCGGCGGGGTGCGGATCGCCTACCACCGGGGAGTGGTGGCGCACTCCGACGGGGATGTGGTGATCCATGCCTTGTGCGACGCCGTGCTGGGTGCCCTCGGCGAGGGAGATATCGGCCGGCATTTCCCCGACAGCGACCCGCGCTACCGAGGAGCCGACAGCCGGATATTCTTGCGCGAAGTGGCCGCGATCATGCGCGCCGCGGGATTGCGGGTCGTCAATGCGGATGTCACGGTATTGGCCGAGGCGCCGCGTATTGCCGCGCATCGCGCCACAATGGCCGAGAATCTCGCAGCCGATCTCGGTATCGCGGCGGGATGCATCAACATCAAGGCCACCACCACGGAGCGCTTGGGATTCGTCGGTCGGGGCGAGGGTCTTGCCGCGTCCGCCGCGGTCCTGCTCGAAGGCACGGATTCGTAGGATAAGGCCGCGAACATGAGCATCGACGGCCGGCGAGCCGAGTCATGGACGCGCGCAGTGCTTCAAGCGCGCAGCAATACGTACACCGCGCCGGTGCCGCCGTCGATCGTCCGTGCCGAGCTGAACGCCATCACGTCGCCATGGCGACGCAGCCACGAATCGACCGCGATCTTCAAGATGGGGCCGCGCGCGCCCGACCGGTAACCCTTGCCGTGAATGATCCTGACGCATCGATGCCCGGCGTCGCAATTGAACGCGAGGAACTCGGCGAGTTGGTCACGGGCCGCGGCTTGGCTCAGGCCGTGCAAATCCAGTTCATCTTCGATGGGATAAAGACCGCGGCGCAAGCGGCGCAGCACTTGAGTGCGCACGCCGGGCCGCCGAAACACCAGGGCATCGGCGCCGCTGATGGTGTCCTGCGCCGTCGAACCGGCATCGCCGACCGGCACGGCGGCGAGCAGCGGCATGGTTTCGTGCGCCTCGTTGCGCGCATGAGCGCGGCCCGGCGCGCGCCGCGGTACGCGGGCGCGCGGCCTTTCGAGCCCCGCGGGCTTCGGCGTTTGCGCCAACGGCTTCACATCGCGTACCGCGGCGCGAAACGTCATCGCATCATCGTCAGCGCCGAGATCGGCGGCGGGGTCCGTGGAGCGCTTCTTTTCCATGGCGTTGTTGATCCGCTATCCGGGTATCCGGCGTTACAGTATAGTCCGCAGGGCGCAGCCCGCCATCACCGGGCAAGCCGGTCTTATGTCAGGCGATAAATAAATCTTGTGAAAATTCTTCTTTCGAACGACGACGGCTACCGCGCTCAAGGTTTGGAGGCTCTCAGGCAGGCGCTGAGGCCCCTGGGCGCCGTCACTGTCGTCGCTCCCGACCGCAATCGCAGCGGCGCGAGCAACTCGCTCACTCTCGATGTGCCGGTTCGCATCGCGCCCTATGACACAGATTGCTACTACGTCAACGGCACGCCCACCGATTGCGTGCACCTTGCCATTTCCGGTCTGTTCGAGTTCGAGCACGATATCGTCGTCTCGGGGGTCAACGACGGTGCGAACCTCGGCGACGACACGCTGTATTCAGGCACGGTCGCCGCCGCCATCGAGGGGCGCTTTCTCGGGCTGCCCGCCATCGCGGTGTCGTTGTGCGTCGAGCCGGCAAGCCCGCGCAACTTCGAAAGCGCCGCGAAGGTCGCCGCGCAGTTGATCGAACGCATGTTGATCGAGCCGCTGCAGGGGCCGGTCATGCTCAACGTGAATGTGCCGGATCTGCCGGCCGGTGAATTGCGCGGCGTCAAAGTCACGCGCCTCGGCAGCAGGCATCGCAGCAAACCGATTGTGCCCGCCAAGGATCCGCGCGGCCGAGATGTGTTCTGGGTGGGATCCACGGGCGCCGGTCAGGATGCGGGTCCGGGCACCGATTTTCACGCCATCGCCGAAGGCTTCGCGTCCATCACTCCATTGCAAATCGATTTGACGCGCCACGCGGCTCTGCCCGAACTCGAGCGCTGGCTCAAGCTTGAGTAGTTTCACGGAAGGGCCGCGCCTCAGCGGCATTGGCATGACGTCGGCCCGGACCCGGGAGCGGCTGGTGCAGCGGCTGCGGGAACAGGGCATCGTCGACCAGCGCGTGCTCGATCGAATACGCAATGTGCCGCGGCATTTGTTCGTCGACGAAGCACTGGCCACTCGCGCCTACGAGGACACGGCGTTGCCGATCGGCTTTGGCCAGACGATTTCACAGCCCTACGTGGTGGCGCGGATGACGGAGGCGCTGCTCGCGGCGGGGCCGGCGCCCAAGGTGCTCGAGGTCGGCACCGGGTGCGGCTATCAAACAGCCGTTTTGTCGCCCTTGGTGACCGAGATTTACACCATCGAACGCATCGCCAGCCTGGTGGCGCGGGCGCGGCGCTCGCTGCGCGAGCTCAAGATCCGCAATGTGCATTTTCGTCACGACGACGGCAATGTCGGGTGGGCGGCGCGCGCTCCCTTCGACGGAATTCTGCTGACCGCCGCGCCGCAAGCGGTACCCCCGACGCTGTTCGAGCAACTGCAGATCGGTGGCCGTTTGATCGCACCGGTGGGGCCCGATGGGCGTCAGGAACTCATCCGCTACACCAAGAGCGAAGCGCGCGTGCAGCGCGAATCCTTGGGCGCGGTGAGCTTCGTCCCCTTGCTGTCGGGATTGCAGCGTTAGACATAGGAGCC
>DAINPA010000004.1:35106-50834 GCA_036743675.1 Steroidobacteraceae bacterium | reverse complement strand
CTCAGTCCTTCGATCGGTGCTCCGAACTTCGCGAGCGCGGCATACACCGCTTTGCTGTTTTCAGCGTCTGCGCCAATCAAAATATCCAGATCTTTGGTCGCACGTGGCTGCGCATGAAACGAAACCGCGTATCCGCCGACAATCAGGTACCTAACCTGTCCGGCGTTGAAAGCGGATAACAGTTCTTTGAAGTCTTGGTGCATCCGCGGCTTGTCCCTTCATCGCGTAGAGCTCCAAGTTGAGGTCCATTACAGCGCGAATCCGTTCGCTTCCCGGCAGGCGTTGCCACCAACGATACTCGTCCGACTTCATCGCCTTGAGGCTGTTGTACCGAGTGATCCTTTTGTCCATTTGACAAAAGTAGCACAAACTGCCATGGGGCACACTCCGAATGCCTAGAACTCGACTTGGATATCTCGGAGCGAATTTATGAGCCGCCAGCCAGAGTTCACTCGGGGGAAGCGCTGACGGTATCGCGGCTGCCAATTGGCCGCGCAAAATGCCGTCAGTAAAGGGTTGCCTACCGCCACAACGTTTTCCAGTCGGCGAGAGCGTTTCTATAGAAATCGACCCGTTAGTTTTCCCTGGCGATAGTGCGCGATAGTCTCCGGTAGACCCCGTCACTCCCACTCGATCGTTGCCGGCGGCTTTCCCGAAATGTCGTATACGACGCGCGAGATTCCCGGCACTTCGTTGACGATTCGATGAGTGACGCGGTCCAGAAATTCATACGGCAGGCGCGCCCAGCGAGCGGTCATGAAATCGACGGTCTCCACGGCACGCAGCGCGATCACATGTTCATAGCGCCGCCCGTCGCCCATCACGCCGACGGAACGCACCGGCAGGAATACCGCGAACGCCTGACTGACCTTGTCGTAAAGATCATGGCGGCGCAGCTCTTCGATGAATATGGCATCCGCACGGCGCAATAAATCGGCGTACGGCTTGTGAATCTCGCCCAGGATGCGCACGCCGAGCCCCGGACCCGGGAAAGGGTGGCGGTGCACCATATCGGCCGGCAGGTCGAGCGCCAAACCGAGCTTGCGCACTTCGTCCTTGAACAGCTCGCGCAGCGGCTCCAGCAATTGGAGCTTCATATGACGTGGCAAGCCGCCCACATTGTGGTGCGATTTGATCACATGCGCCTTGCCGGTCTTGGCGCCTGCCGATTCAATGACGTCCGGATAGATCGTTCCCTGCGCCAGCCATTTCACGTCCTTGAGCTTTGCCGCTTCCTCATCGAACACCTCGATGAACACGCGTCCAATGATCCTGCGCTTGGTTTCCGGATCCGCTTCGCCGGCGAGCTGGCTCAGAAAGCGTTGCTCCGCATCGACGCGCAGCACGTGCACTCCCATGTGCTCCGCGAAGGTCGCCATCACTTGATCGCCCTCGCCGAGGCGCAGCAACCCATGATCGACGAACACACAGGTGAGCTGCGGCCCGATGGCCCGGTGCAGCAATGCGGCAAGCACCGAGGAATCGACGCCGCCCGACAAAGCCAGCAGCACTTGATCGCGGCCCACCTGGGCGCGGATTCGCGCCACGCTGTCTTCGATGATATTCCCCGTCGCCCAGGTCGCTTCGCAGCCGGCGATTTCGCGCACGAAGCGGCGCAGGATCTCGCCGCCCTGCAGGCTGTGCGTCACCTCCGGATGAAATTGCAACCCATACAAACGGCGTGCCTCATCCGCCATGGCCGCCAGCGGCGCGTTGTCGCTCGCGGCAATGACGTTGAATCCCGGAGGCAGTGCGACCACGCGATCGCCATGACTCATCCAAACGTCGAGTACGCGCCGGCCCGCCGCATCGCGATTGTCCTCGAGACCGTCAAGAAGTCGCGAGGAGCCGGTGGGTCTCACTTGGGCCGCGCCGAACTCGCGATGCGAGGACGACTCGACCTGGCCGCCGAGTTGCGCCGCCATGGTCTGCATGCCATAGCAAATTCCGAGAACCGGAACGCCTAACCCGAACACTTCCGGCGGCGCCTCCGGACTTTTCGCCGCGTATACCGACTCGGGACCGCCCGAGAGGATCACGGCCTTGGGGGCAAAGCGCGTGATCTCCGCGGGATCGGCATCGCAGGCGAAGATCTCCGAGTACACGCCGAGTTCGCGCACGCGGCGGGCGATCAGCTGGGTGTATTGAGCGCCGAAATCGAGTATTAGGACCCGGTCCGCATGAATGTCGGGCATCAACCAATCCGGTAATTAGGCGCTTCTTTGGTGATCGTCACATCGTGCACGTGACTTTCACGAACACCAGCGCTGGTAACGCGGACGAATTGCGGGCGGGTACGCATCTCCTCGATGCTGCCGCTGCCGGTGTAGCCCATGGCCGCACGCAATCCGCCTGCGAGTTGGTGCAATATCGACACCAGGGTGCCTTTGTACGGCACCCGACCCTCGATCCCTTCCGGCACCAACTTCTCAAGTTCCGTGGTCGTGTCCTGGAAGTAGCGGTCGCTCGAGCCATGCGCCTGCGCCATCGCGCCCAACGATCCCATGCCGCGGTATGCCTTGTACGAGGCGCCCTGGTACAGCTCGACGTCTCCGGGAGACTCTTCGGTGCCCGCAAACATGCCGCCGATCATCACGCAATGCGCGCCGGCCGCCAGCGCTTTGGCGATATCGCCGGAGAAGCGGATGCCGCCGTCGCCGATCACCGGCACCCCGGTGCCCTCGAGCGCACGGGTAACCCTGGAAATCGCGCTGATTTGCGGCACACCCACGCCCGCCACGATGCGCGTGGTGCAGATCGATCCCGGGCCGATTCCCACTTTGACCCCATCGGCTCCGTACTTGACCAGATCGAGCGCCGCCTCCGCGGTCACGATGTTGCCGCCGATCACTTGCAGATCCGGAAACGTCTTCTTGATCCGGGCGACTGTCTCCAATACGCCGCGGGAGTGCCCGTGCGAGGTGTCCACCACCACCACGTCGACCCCGGCTTCTCGCAATGCCGCGACTCGAGCCAAGGTGTCGGGCGCCGTGCCCACCGCGGCGCCGACGCGCAGGCTGCCGACATTATCCTTGCACGCGTTCGGAAATTCGGTGGCCTTTTGGAAATCCTTGACGGTGATCATGCCTTTCAGTTCATTGTCACCGCCCACCACCAGAACTTTTTCGATGCGATGCTTGTGCAGCAGCGACAGCACTTCTTCCTTGGGTGCATTCTCGCGCACGGTGACCAGGCGCTCCTTGGGGGTCATCACCGAGGAGACCGGCGCGTCGAGTTTGGTCTCAAAGCGCAAGTCACGATGCGTCACGATTCCGACGACCTTGTTGCCGAGCACCACCGGCACCCCGGAGATGTTCTTCGCCCGCGTGAGCTCGATCACCTCGCGAATGGTCATGTCCGGCTTGACCCGGATCGGGTCGCTGATGACGCCGCTCTCGAACTTCTTGACGCGGTCGACTTGCCGCGCTTGATTCTCGATCGACATGTTCTTGTGAATGATGCCGATGCCGCCTTCTTGAGCGATGGTGATGGCCAGGCGCGCCTCGGTAACGGTATCCATGGCGGCCGAAACCACCGGCAAGTTGACTCGAATATCGCGGGTTAATTGACTGGCCAATGAGACTTGGCCTGGCAGCACTTCGGAGTACGCCGGCACCAGCAGTACGTCGTCGAATGTGAGTGCCTCTTCCAAAATACGCATGAGCGTTCACTTAAGGTTCGTCTAAGAGGCGGCGCATTGTACCTTGCGCCCGCGGCGCGGTAAACCGCTATCATTTCGCCATGGAGAGAGCTCAATTGCCGGGTCTGGCCGCGCGCCCCGACCGCGATGTCTACAGCGTTTCACGCCTCAACCGCGAGGTGCGGGTGCTTCTTGAGCGAGGTTTCGGCAGCTTGTGGCTCGAGGGGGAAATCTCCAATTTCTCGAGGCCGAGTTCCGGACATTGGTATTTCTCGCTCAAGGATGCCGCCGCACAGGTGCGCTGCGCGATGTTCCGGCAGCGAAATATGTTGTGTTCCTTTACCGCCCGCGACGGCCAAAAAGTGCTGGTCCGCGCACGGATCGGGCTCTACGAGCCGCGCGGCGAATATCAACTCATCGTCGATCACATGGAGGATGCCGGCCTCGGCGCCCTGAAGCGCCAATTCGAGGAATTGAGCGCCCGGTTGTCCGCCGAAGGCTTGTTCGCACCCGAACGCAAACGGCCTTTGCCCGCCCTGCCGAAGCGCATCGGCGTCATCACTTCGCCCACCGGCGCCGCGATCCGCGACATCCTGCACGTGCTGGCGCGGCGTTTCCCCGCCGTCGCGGTGCTGATCTACCCGGTTGCCGTTCAAGGCGCACAAGCGGCCGGGGAAATCCTCGCCGCGCTGCGCCTCGCCGGACGGCGGGCCGAGTGCGACGTTTTGATCCTGGCGCGCGGCGGCGGCTCCTTGGAGGACCTGTGGGCCTTCAACGACGAAGAATTGGCACGCGCCATCGTTGCCTCGCCGATTCCGGTGATCAGCGGCATAGGCCACGAAATCGATTTCACCATCGCCGATTTCACGGCTGACGTGCGCGCGCCCACCCCCTCGGCGGCTGCCGAACTGGTGGTCCCGGACGCGGGCGAATGGCTGGCTGCATTCGTGCGCCTCGGCGCGCAATTACGGCGCGGCATGCAGCGGCGCCTCGACGAGCGGCGCGAACGCCTCGAATGGCTGACCGGACGCGCCGCGCTGGTCAGTCCGTCCGCGCGCCTCATCCAGCAGACGCTGCGTTTGGACGAATTCGAGCAGCGCATGTGCCGCGCGCTTCAAAATCTGCTGAACGCGCGCATTTCCCAATTCCGCGAGCGCGAAAGTCGGCTTTGGAAGGCAAGCCCCCTCGCCCGCGTGCGCGACGCCGCCGCGCGCCACGCGGCGCTGCTGCTGCGCTTGCGCGCCGCGGGCCTTGAGCACGTGCGCCGTGCGCGCGAGCGCCTGCTGCCGCTGGTGCGCACCTTGAACGCCGTGAGCCCGCTAGCGACGCTCGAGCGCGGTTACGCCATCGTCAGCGCAGAACACGGCGCGATTCTACGCAATGCCGCCGATGCGGCTCCGGGCACGATCATCGAAGCGCGGCTCGCGAAGGGGGTGATTCGCGCCAAGGTGGAGAAACCGTGACCGTGGACCGAAGCCGCGCCACCCTGGCGATCTACGCCGCGGTGCTCATGTTCCCTCTGCTTGCCGTGGCGCCGTGTCTGGCGACTGCCACCGACCTGCCGCGCGAGAACTCGGTTCCGGGCGGGATCAAGATCATTCGGCTGCCGGTCGCCGGAGATGCCCCTCCCTATGTCGAAGCCGACGGGCATCGCGTATTGGTGGTCCAGGATGGAACGGGTTGGGTCGCGGTGGTCGGCATTCCGCTCGCGGCGCCCCTCGGGGCACGGCTGGTGACGGTGCGCGGGGCAGCGGGCTCCCAAGAGATCGAATTCTCGGTCGGCGAAAAGCGCTATGCCAGCCAATCGCTCAAGGTTGCGCCGCGTCACGTCAATCTATCGGCGAAGGATCTCGCCCGCGTGAATCGCGAACGGTTGCGTATCGATCGGGCGCTTCTGCATTGGAGCGATTCGCCGCCGGACACGCTGCGCTGGCCGCCGCCGATACCCGGGGTGCGCAGCAGCTCCTTCGGCATGCGTCGCGTTTTCAATGGCGAATCGCGCAATCCGCACAGCGGCATGGACATTGCGGCAGCCGCCGGCACGCCGGTGATGCTGCCGGTGGCCGGCACGGTCATCGATACCGGCGATTATTTCTTCACCGGCAACACCGTGCTCGTCGATCACGGCCGCGGGCTCATCAGCATGTACTGCCATTTGAGCGCCATAGACGTTCAGCCGGGACAACGAATCTCCGCCGGCACGCGTATCGGTGCGGTCGGGATGACCGGCCGCGCCACCGGACCGCACCTGCATTGGGCGCTCAGCCTGAACCGCGCCTTCGTCGATCCGGAATTGTTTCTGCCATAGGAGCCTGTCCGAGTACTCGGACAGGCTCCTAACTGGCGCTCAGCATTTGATCGACGGCGGTCTATTCGATGGCGGGCGCCGTCAACGCGGCTTGCCGCAACCGCGCACTGTGCTCCTGCACGGCCGCGCCGGAAGGCTGCATCTCGATTTGGCCCTGGAAGAAGGCCCCTTCGGTTATACCGACGCGTGGCGCGAACACATTGCCCTTGACCTTGGCCGTCGCGCGGATACTCACCGATTCGGTGGCGTACAGATCACCGTCCACTTTGCCGTCGATGACGATCACGCGTGCGCGAATGTCGCCCTTCAAGGTGCCATCGGTGCCGATGGTGAGGCTCTGCGTGTGAGTAATCGATCCCTCCACACTGCCCTGGACTATCAAGTCTTCTTGCGCCGACAGCTCGCCGCGAAATCGCAAGGTCGGACCCAGTACCGAAGCGCGCGCCCCGCTTTCCGGCGCACGCGCATCCGCTGCGCGCGGTTCCTGGGCGCGGGGTTCCGCTGCACGCGGCGACGGTGTCCGCGGCTCGATGCGGGGCTCGCGGGGCTCGGGACGCCCCGTCAGCGGCTGTTGCGCGCCGCCACGACCGTTTGCATTGGCATTCATCATTTCAATGTCTCCATCGTCGGATTTTTTGAACCAGGCCATCGCGACACCGCACCGGTCGACGCTTTGAGCATGCGGCCCGCAGCCGCCTCGGGTTTGCCGAGGGATTGGCCGGGCTTCTTGCCGTCCATGTCTATGCTGCCGCTGAAACTCGCGCCCTCGCTGATGCTCACGCTGGGTGAAATTATGTTGCCGCAGATTTTCGCCGTGTCCTTCACAAAGACCGATTTTTCCGCGAGCAAATCGCCCTCCACCGTGCCCTCCACAATGATGAGTTGCGCCCGGATGTTCGCCTTGACGGTGCCCTGCGCACCCACGGTCAAGCGCTGCGTGTGCGAGATCGATCCCTCCACGCGGCCCTGAATCAACAGGTCCTCCTCCGCGCTCAAATCGCCCTTGAGGTACAGCGTCGGACCAAGGACTGATGCGCGCTCGGTGGCGCTGTTGTAAGGATTGCTCATGCGGTTACTCCGGGTGTCGAGTATTTCGGGCAAGCGGGGAGCAGAATACCCGGCGCAATCGGCCGCCGAATGGGACGGCGGTCACGAAATCCAACCGTCACCTTCCTGGGGGCGGCCTTGGGTCCGCGGTCGGGCGCCGGCGAGCGCCCTTTGGACGCTACTCGATGCTTTCACCGTGCAGCGAGATATCGAGCCCTTCGCGCTCCTGCTCCTCGGTCACGCGCAAACCGATGGATAGGTCGATGATCTTGAGAATTGCGAAACTGACGACGAAGCCGTATACGACGGTGGTGGCAACGCCAAGAAGCTGGATGAGCAGCGAACCGCTCGCGCCGCTGATTTCTGATTTCCTTGCTGGCGAACACGCCCGTGAGCAGCGCGCCGACGTGAGCATCCATGCCGCATCGCCGGCGCTGATCTTGCCAGCGCCGATCACGTTTCGCGCCCGCTTGACCCCCATCGAATCAGTTTGATCATCACTCGAGTATCCCCTGAATCCTCAGCTAAGCACCCGCTGTGCCATCGCGATTTTTTATATATAATCAATTGGTTATCATGTTGAGGCAGGGGTGCTGCAGATGTCTGTCGCACCAAAATGGGGCAGGCGCAGGCGCCATCGCGCATCGCTTTGACGCGCAGCGGCGGGCAATGCAGCAGCCGCAACGTCCTCGCCTACTTCAGCGACAACTCCAAGCGCACCATGCCGTCCTTGCCGACGGCCTTATCGTTCGCAACCAAGAACACGCGCTCCGGTTCGATCTGCGGGTCGGCGAGCAAGGTTTGCTGCATCGTCGTCGCACGCTGCTCGCCCAGCGCCTTGAGTTCGGCATCGCCGACGATCACGTGCTCGCGAATTTCCGAGGTCAAAAAATCAATTTTGGCCGACACCACGTCGGCCGCTTGCTTGAGGCTCGTCACGGCCTCGGGATACTTCGGCTCGACGCCGACGTCGCGCGCGTAGAGCTGCGCCAACAATTCGAGCTTGGCGGCGGGATTCAACTGATCGAAGGCGGGCGAGACGGCCCCTGCGGCCCCGGTCCCTTTGCGGCCCGCTTTGGGTGCTTGGATTTCGCCTAGCTGCGCGGCGAATTTCGCCGCAACCAGCGCCGGCCGGTCGATGTCGGGCGCCACCGCTATCGGCAGCTCGATCTTGAGCTGCGGACGCTCCTTCATGGCCTTGGCGACCGTCTTGATTTTGTCGGCGGCGGCTGCTTCCAGTTCACTGGCGCCCGGCTTGAAATCGACGAACTGCAGTTCGGGGCCTCCGCCAACCAACCGACCCAACAATGCGAACGGCGCAGTCACCACCTCGTCCAGAATGTTGACGAAGATCTTCCAGATAAGCGGGGCCAATCGGAAATTCGGATCGTCGAGCGAGCCGCCCACCGGCAGATTCAGATCGATGATGCCATTTCGATCCTTGAGGAGCGCGACCGCCAGCTTGATCGGCAACGACACAGCCTCTTTGCTTGCGGTCCTGGCGCCGAACTCGAGCTGGTCGATGACGATGTGATGTTGCGCGTCGAGCTTGCGGCCCTCGACCTTGTAGTGCATCTCGGTGGTGAGCTTGCCTTTGGTGATGTTGTAGCCGGCAAACCTTCCCGAATACGGATTGAAGATGCTGAGGTCGATATCGCGGAAACTCATCGCCACGTCGGTATAAAGCGCCGCGCTAAGCACATTGATCTCGCCCTTAATCGCCACCGGCGAGAAGGCATCGACTTCGCCATGCAAATCCACTTTGGCGCGCGAGTCCGGCATCGAAGACAGACCGAGTACGGTGCCTTGCAGTTTTTGAATGCCGGCGGAGAAATTCGGAGTCACCGACAGATCCGTGAAATTCGCTTGGCCGCTGCGCACCGTAACTTTCTTGATCGACATCGCCGTGGAATGGGGATCGGATGACCGGTCCGCGGCCGGCTTGACCGCAGCGGTCTTGGCTGCGGCCGGTGCGGGCGCGGCTGGCGGAACGGCGGCGCTGCCGGGGCCGGTCAACACCCGCTTCACGTTCAAGGTGCTGTCAGATTCGATGATGACCCGCGCATACGGTTTGGTCACCACGATCTCGGTAATGGCGAGCCGGTCAGGCGCCTGCCGGTAATTCAATTCGAGGACATCCAGGCGCTCCCAGTTGATGAAATCATCCTGTAAGTCGTTGTCGATCGTGTGGAGCTTATCGACATGGATGTTGCCGGCGAATTCCAGCGCGGGTTTTTGCTTCGAGGCGCCGTAGCGCAGCTGCGCCTCGCCGCCCAGCAGGCCGCTCTGCAATGTCAGCGCAGCGTGTTGTGCGATATAGGGTTGGATCGCCGCAAGATCGATGGCGGCGAGTTTAAGATTCAACGAAGCCGCCATGGGTTGTGGCGTCACTTCGCCGCTCACGTTAAGAGAACCCGTCCCATTGAGATGCGTATCGAGCGCGATCGTGAGCGGCTTGGTCAAATCGAGGCTCGCGCCGCGGATCTGCAATGAAAGCGGCGCCAGTTCGACTTTGGCGGCCGGGTGCGTGCCGCGATCCTCGGCCGAAATTCTCGCCTCTCGCAGTTCGAATTGCCGCAGTTCGAACTGCCATGACGGGCTCGCGGCGGCCGGCGTCGCGCGGGCTGCGCCCGGTGCCCGGTCGTCGGGCGGCGCAGAAGGCGCGGCCGGCACGTTGGACGCGTTCGGCGGCGCGGCCGCGAGTTTCAGCAGATTGAAACTGCCGTCGGGCTCGAGCCAAGCCGCCACCTTCAAACCTGTCATTGACAGTGCGTTTACCTGCGCCTGGCGCCGCGCCAGATCCAGGTTTGCACCGCTCAATGTCGTCACCGGAATCCCGATCCAATCGGTCTCCGAATCCTTCGGCCTGACGGCGAGATCGGTCATCGCGACTTTGGAAATCTCGACCTTCAAGTCGACATGGTCCCTTAGGGAAAATTTGTATCGCGCATCCAAATCGATGCTTCCGGAAGCAATCACGAAATTGAGCCGGTCTTCGATATAGGTCCAGATCGTGCGTGCGCGCAGTCCTTCAATGCGCACCTCGCCGTCCGACTCGAGGGGCTGCACCGCCAAGTGTCCGTGCCAGTCGACCCGCTCGCCGAGCTTGGAAGTTCCTTTGAGCGTGAAAAGGCCGCCGTCGAGGCCGGTGGTGAAATTCCGCAGCTCGAAGTCGATCGGCTCGACATGCGCCGCAAACTCCGACGGGCGGCTATGATCCACATAGTCCGCCGATCCGCGGGTGATCTTGAGCGAATCCACGCGCACCGGCGGCAGTGTTCCGTGCGCCGCCCGGGTCTGCAGCGGCTTGGACTTCGGGCGCAGCTTGAGCAGGTTCAGCGTTCCGTCCCGCCCCACCGTCGCATTCACGTAAGGCGCGGCAATGTCGATGTTGGCAAACGAATACGCGCGGCGCCATAGCGAAGAGAACTCGAAATCGATGAATAGACGCTCGAAGCCCAGCAACTTCCCGCCATCGCCGAACAGTGCGAAATCCTTGATTTCCGCCTGCAGCAGAAACGGGTTGACGTGAATGTCGCCCACCGCCGCCTTGACGCCAAGGGTCTGCGGTATGTCCTCGAGGAGCGCCGAACGGACGATTTTCGGCGCAATCATGAATCCGGCCACCGCGTACAAGACGACGGCCAACGCCGCGGCCGCGACAATGCGTGCGATCTTCGTTCTGAATATTTTCGGCACGAGATACCCGCCCATCCGCCATCCGGGCGACCGGCCGCCAGTCTATCAAAGAGCCCTCAGCGCTTGTTGCGTTGGATGAGACGCTTGCGCTTGCGCACCTGGCGGGGCGTCAGAGGATTGCGCCTGCCCGCATATGGATTTTCCTCGCCGCGGAAGGTGACGCGTACCGGTGTTCCCATCAAATCGAATGCCTTGCGATACACGTTCACCAGGTAGCGTCGGTAGGCGTCGGGCACGTGGTCGGTTTGATTGCCGTGAATCACGATCACCGGCGGGTTGCGTCCGCCCTGATGGGCGTAGCGCAGCTTGATGCGCCGTCCGCTCACCAGCGGCGGCTGATGACTCTCGATTGCCGCTTCCAGCACGCGGGTCAGCTCCGGCGTACTCATGTCGCGCATGGCCGCGGCGTATACTTTGCGCACGGCCGCAAGTAATTCGCCCACACCGCTGCCGTGGCGCGCGGAAATGAAATGCAGCGGCGCAAAATCCGCGAATTGCAGCCGCTGCTCGATCTGACTGCGAATCAGGTCGCGCTGTTCGGTCGGGATGTTGTCCCACTTATTGACGGCAAGCACCAGCGCCCGGCCCTGTTCGATCACGGTGCCCAATAGGCTCGCGTCCTGCTCCGCGACATTGTCTTGCGCGTCCATGACAGCCACGACCACGTGGGCGGTTTCGATGGCCTGCAGAGTCTTGATCACGCTGAATTTCTCGACCGCTTCCTCCACCCGGGCGCGGCGCCTCACGCCCGCGGTGTCGATCAAGGTATAGCGCGCGCCGTCGCGCTCGAAGGGCACCATGACCGCATCGCGCGTGGTGCCGGGTTGGTCGTAGGCCACGAGGCGATTCTCGCCCAGCAGGCGATTGATCAGCGTGCTCTTGCCCACATTGGGGCGGCCGATGACCGCGACTTTGATCCCGGTCATTTCCGGGCCGTCTTGAGGATCCGCGACCAGCCCCTCAAGGGTCGACTCGAGCAACGACACGACGCCTTGATCGTGCGCGGCTGCAATCGGATGCGGTAGCCCAAGGCCCAGTTGATGAAAGTCGGCGACCGCGATGTCGTGATCGAAGCCCTCGGTCTTGTTGACCGCCAACAGCACGGGTTTGCCGCTGCGCCGCGCCAGCTGCGCGACATATTGGTCCTGCGGCGTCACCCCCGCGCGGCCGTCAACCAGCACGATCAGGCGATCGGCCTCCGCGATGGCGCGTTCGGTCTGCTCAATCATCAGACTTTCGATTAATCCGGCGTTTTCGACCAAGCCACCCGTGTCGACGACGATGCACGGTACGTCGGTGCGGCGCGCGAAACCGTACTGCCGATCGCGGGTCAACCCCGGCAGATCGGCGACCAACGCATCGCGGGTGCCGGTCATGGCGTTGAACAAGGTCGATTTGCCCACATTCGGGCGACCGATCAGTGCGACTACGGGCAGCACGCTGTTTACGGTTTTGGAGGGGGCGTCGCGCGAAATGCGGCCAAGCTGCCGCTGTCGGTGAGGACGACCACGGTGTCCTGCACCGCCACCGGCGGATTGCTGACGCGGTATTTGGCCACGCGCTGGCGCGCCACCAGAACTCCGGTCTGCTTGTCCAGCCAATGCAAATAGCCCTGATAATCGGCGACCGCGACCGCGGTACTGGTCACGGCCGGCACGGTCAAACCTCGCCGCTTCAGCTTATCGTTGCGCCACACCTCGGACCCGTCGCGCTGACGCAGCGCGACCACGATGCCGTCGGATTGGGTCACGAACAGATTGTCATCGTCGAGCGACAATCCGCGCTCGCTCGACATGTCGTGCGCCCACCAAACCTGGCCGGAATCGAGCGCGAGCATGGCGGTGCGGCCTTGAAAACCGACGGCAAACACATTGTCGCCGAGCACGCGCACCGCCGAGTCGACGTCGACCAGACGGTCGAGCTCGGTCCTGCCATGCGGCGAAGCGAGCGCCGTATCCCACACGGTATCGCCGGTGGTGAGCGACACGGCCATGACCTTGCCGTTGTCGAAGCCGCTGATGGCCACTTCTTTGGCGATCACCGGAATCGCCGTGCCGCGCAAGCTCAAGCGCGGCACCTGCTGCTCCACCGACCACAGCTCGTTCCCATTGCGCGCATCGAAGCCGTGCAAATGGCCGTCGACCGCGCGCATCACCACCACTTTTTCACCGATGGCCGGTGCCGACAGCAGCTCAGAATTGACCCGCGTTTTCCACAGCACACGCCCGCTCGCGGCGTCCAACGCGATCACCGCACCCTTGGTCGAACCGACCACCACCATTCCATAACCCGCGGCGGGACCGGCGGACAGCGCCAAACCGAGTTTCTTCAGCCAAACCTTCTTGCCGGTATCCAAGGCGACCGCGAGCAGTTCGCCCCGGTCAGAACCCGCGAACACCAGCCCATTGTCGACCGCCGGCCCCAGACCGAGCCGCAGCAGCACTTGTTTCTTGCCGCCTCCGACATTGTGATCCCAGATCTTCTTCACCGGCAGCGTGGCCGGAAATTTCACCAGTGCCGCCGGCGGTTCGACGTCCTTATCCTTGCTGCAGCCCGCGGCGAGGAGCAGGGCCGCAAGGGCTAACGGGAGCAATAGACGCATCAGGGTTTGGCCTTGTTCGAGGTATCGGCGGGAGAGGAGGCCCCGGCAGCTACGGCTGGCGCAGCCGGCGACGCGTGCAGTCCCAGGTCCGCTAATTTCAATGTCAAGAAGGTCGAATCCACCTTGCCCGCGGGATCCTTTTCGAGCGCCGCTTTATATTCGGACTGCGCTTGCTTAAGGTCCTTCTTGGCAAGAAACGCGTCGCCGCGCACCTCGTGATAGCGCGCCGCGAACGCACCCGGCTCGTCGGCGAGCGTCTGCAGCGCATCGTCCGGCTTGCCCTGATCGATCAGCAGCCGCGCGAGGCGCAGGCGGGCGATGTGCCTGAGCTCGGTATCCTTCGACTCATCCATGACTTGGGTCAGGGGCGCGATCGCCTTCGCGGCCTGCCCTTCGTCGACGTCCAGCCGCGCGAGCATCAGTTTTGCCTGATCAGCGTACGGCGATGTCGGATAGGCCGCGATCAGGCCCTCGGCGATCCGCCGCGTCTTGGCCCGGTCGTCGTGCTGGAGCGCCGACGCCATTTCGCCGAACTGCGCGGACGCTTGCAGCGCAACCTCGTGTCGATGATGTTCGTAATAGCGCAGGCCCACCGTAAAGGCCGCTCCGATCACGACCGCGCCGAGCATCCAAGGCCCGTATTCCGAGACCACGCGCTTGACGTGTTCCAGCTGTTCGTCGTCGGTCAAATATTCTTCTGCCATGACTTCTCCGGTACCTTGCGCCCGTCTATAGACCGAGCAATGACCCCAAGCGTTCACTGATTCTGTCCATCGGGCATTCCTCCTGCGCCAAATCCTGGCGCAAGGCCTTTAACGCGACGACCCCGCGAGCGACTTCGTCATCCCCTAAAATGAGTGCAAACTGCGCCCCGCTCTTGTCGGCGCGCTTGAATTGCGCCTTGAAGCTGCCGCCGCCCAGATTGATTTGCAACTTGAGACCCGGCCGCGCTTCGCGCAATTGCTCCGCCAGTTTGAAGCCTTGAATCTCGGTTCCTTCCCCGACGAGCACCAGGTAGACCTGCGGTCCGTCGCGCGGCGGAATCAATCCCTGCTTTTCGAGCAGCATGAGGATGCGCTCCTGGCCCATCGCCCAGCCGATGCCGGGCGTGCCGGGACCGCCCAACTGCGCCACCAATCCGTCGTAACGTCCACCGGCGCACACCGCGCTCTGTGAACCGAGCGCATCGGTGCTCCATTCGAACACCGAACGCGTGTAGTAATCCAGCCCGCGGACCAAGCGCGGCTCGATATGATACTCGATGCCGGCGCTGCGCAGGTGGGCGCATAACCCCTCGAAATGCGCTTTCGACTCGGCATCCAGCAAATCGAGCAATAGCGGTGCGCCGGCGACGATGGACTGCATATCCGGGTTCTTGCTGTCCAGGATACGCAGCGGATTGCCGCGCAGGCGCCGCTTGCTGTCCTCGTCGAGCGCCGCTTCGTGCGCGCCGAAATACGCCGCCAGCTGGTCCTTATACGCGGCGCGCACCTGCGGCGTTCCGAGCGAGTTGACCAGCAATTTAATTCGGGTCAATCCGAGCCTGCGCAACAGCCGCGCGGACAACAAAATCAATTCCGCATCGACGTCGGGTCCTTCGAAACCAAACGCCTCCGCATCTATCTGATGGAACTGGCGGTAGCGTCCCGCCTGCGGTCGCTCTCGCCTGAACATGGGTCCCATGCACCAGACGCGCAGTCGGCCCTCGCGCAGCAACCCGTTCGATATCGCCGCACGCACGATCCCGGCGGTCGCTTCGGGCCGCAGCGTGATGTGATCCTCGCCCTGATCGACGAAGCTGAACATTTCCTTTTCGACGATGTCGGTGAAATCGCCGATCGAGCGCTTGAACAATTGCGTCTGTTCGATCACCGGTACTCGGAATTCCTCGTACCCGTAGCCGGCAAAGACTTCCCGCGTGATCCTTTCCAGATGCTGCCACGCAGCGGCCTGAGCAGGCAGCACATCGTGAACGCCTCGCAGGGGCTCGATGATCTTGCTCAAGTGGGTTTCCCGCTCAGTCGTGCGGCGCGTCGGAGCGCGATTGAGCGCCGCTGGTCGCCATGGCCCGTGAGTTGCGCCTCAATACCGCGTCGGCGCCGGCCTCGAAGCGAGCCGCATCGCCGCTGACGAATTGCGGCCCAATCGCCACGACGCGGTCGTTGATCTCGAGCTGTACGCCGCTCGCATATCCCAAGTACACCTTCAACGGCGCCGTGCCCGCAATCGCCTTGACGCTGTTCGCGCGGCCGTTACCGGCGAACAGGCGGCGGCCGGCCGAATCGTGCACCTCAACCCATGAATCCGCCGAAAAGCTCAGGCGAAGGCGCGCCGGCCCGGTTCCCGGCACTGAATCGGTTTCGTGCGCCGCGCCGCTGGATTGCGGCAAAGCCGCGGGACTCGCCGCAGTGGCCGCAGGTTCGGCCGGACGC
>DAINPA010000004.1:0-35006 GCA_036743675.1 Steroidobacteraceae bacterium | reverse complement strand
GCGCCGCGGCGCTCACGGTCGATCGCTGGTGCCACGGCCGCCACCAAATGATGCCGCCCACAGCCACGGCAATGGCCGCGAAGGCCGTCATTTTGGCCCATGACAGGCCTGCGGATTCCTGTGTGGTAAAGCGCATCCGCACGTTCGCGGGCTGCAATGCGGCCGCGGCCGGTAAGGCGGGCTTGGTGTCGTATCCGGACACGACTTCAGCGGTGGGCAATCCCAGAATGGTCGCGTACCGCTTCAGATGCCCCTTGGCGTATACCGGCGGCCCGATGCGCTGATAATCGCCGGTCTCGAGCGCGTCGATGACCCACGCATCGAGATGCATTTCATCCGCGGCTTTTTGCATGCTCACACCACGCCGTTCGCGCTCCGCCTTGAGCCGCTGTCCGAGCGTTTGCGCGACCTCGCTCATCGGTCGGCGCCGGCGCGTAGTTCCTGTGCCTGCTCGGAATTGGGAAACTCGGCCTGCACGCGCCGGGCGTAACCGGCCGCCGCGGTGCTGTCGCCGAGCTTGCGTTCCGCACGGTACCCCAACCAGAGAATCTCGGGAGTCGGCTGATTCACGGCCAGAAAGCGCTTCACAAAATCGAGGGCCTCCGCCGCGTCACCGCGCTCCAGCGCGAGATTGCCCGATTCCAGCAGGGCCTCCGGCATGTTCGGGCGAATGGCCAGCGCGCGATCGAAATTGCGCTGCGCATCCACCGCATCGCCCGAGGCGGCATCGCAGACGCCGGCATTGACCAGCGCCACCTCCGGGGTTTGGTAGACCGGGTTGCGTGCGACTTCCATGAAGATCTTTTCGCCGGCCGCCGCCTTGCCGGTGCGGCACAGAAAGCCGGCATAACTGTTCATGATGTTCGGGTCCTGCTTGCCCAAACGCACGGCCGCCGCGAACGCGCGTTGCGCCTTCGACATCTCATTGAGGCGTTCGTACACGAGACCCGCGGTCTCTTGAACGTTCGCATTGTCGGGCGCTTCCTTCAGCGCCCGTTCGATGCGCTCGCGCGCCCGGCCGAGGTTATTGATCCTCATGTACTCCAAGGCCATCTGCATGTTGGCGACCGCGGCCTGTTCGGGCTCGGGTTTTCTTCCGCCGCGGTCGGCCGGCTGGTAAGGGGGCGGAGCGCTATGGCAAGCCGACAACACCGATGCCAGGATCAGCGCCAGCGCCGACACCGCTCGCCGTGTCGCGCTTCGGCTCATCGGACCTCCGCCGGCACGCGTGACCCCCCCAGCTTGGCGCCCAGCCGAACCAGGGTGCGATCCTTAACCCTGCCGGCGAGCTGGCCGCACGCCGCATCGATGTCGTCGCCGCGCGTCCGGCGCATCGTCGCAATCACTCCGTGCTCGTTGAGAATGTCGCGAAACCGCACAATCGTTGCCGCGGGCGAGCACCGATAGCGCGTGCCGGCAAAAGCGTTGAAGGGAATCAAATTGAGCTTGGCCGGCCGGCCGCGCATGAGACGCGCCAATTCCTTCGCATGCTCGGGCCGGTCGTTGATGCCGTCGAGCATGACGTACTCGAAGGTGACGCTGCGGCCGTTTTGCTGGTCGATGTAATGCCAGCATGCCGCCAGCAGCTCGGCGATGGGGTGTTTGCGATTGATGGGCACCAACTCGTTGCGCAAGGCGTCATTCGGCGCGTGCAGCGACACCGCGAGCGCCACGTTGCACTCCTCGGCCAATTTATAGATCTGCGGCACCAGGCCCGAAGTGCTCAAAGTCACCCGCCGGCGCGACAAGTCGTATCCCAAATCATCCATGAAAATGCGCATCGCCGGCACCACGTTGCGATAGTTGGCCAGCGGTTCGCCCATTCCCATGAACACGATGTTGGTGATGGTTCGTCCGTCGGCGCGCATCTCGGTGAGTTCGCGGTGTGCAAGCCACACCTGACCGACGATTTCCGCGACGCTCAGATTGCGGTTGAACCCCTGCTGCGCAGTCGCGCAAAAACTGCAGTCCATGGCGCAGCCCACCTGGCTCGATATGCACAGCGTCCCGCGGCCGGGTTCCGGAATGTAGACCGTTTCGATGCCCTGCACCTCGTCCATGCGCAGCATCCACTTGCGGGTACCGTCGGAGGAAATCTGCTGAGTCACGATCTCCGGCACGGCAATCTTGGCCACGTCCGCCAATTGCGCGCGAAAGTCCTGAGCCAGATCGCTCATGGCGGAGAAGTCCGCCGCGCGCCGTCGATAAATCCACTTCATCAGCTGGCGCGCGCGAAACGGCTTGGCGCCGAGACGGTCGGCGACGAACGCTTCGAGTTCCGCACGCGCTAAGCCGAGAAGATTGACGCGCTCGCCGATCACGCTGTATTGCTCCGGAAGGCGTTGCCCGAATACGCTAGCGCGTACGCGGGCATACCTCAATCTCGCGAAAGAAATAGGCGATTTCCCGCGCGGCGGTCTCGGGTGCATCCGAACCATGGACGATGTTCTCATCGATGCTGGAGGCAAGATCGGCGCGAATCGTGCCTGGGGCGGCCTTTTTCGGATCGGTGGCGCCCATCACCTCGCGATTCTTCGCGATCGCCCCCTCGCCCGCGAGCACCTGCACCATGACCGGACCCGACGTCATGAATTTCACCAAATCCTTGAAGAACGCGCGCTCGCGATGCACGGCGTAAAAGCCTTCGGCCTCGACCGGCGACAGATGCATCATGCGCGCAGCCACCACGCACAAGCCCTTCTGCTCGAACCGGCGCAGCACCTCCCCGATCAGGTTACGGCCAACGCCGTCGGGCTTGATAATGGACAGTGTGCGCTCAAAGGGCATGATGACCTCGGAAAGGTTGCGGGATTGCCCTTGTAGGGGGCCGGCAAAGAGCGCGAAGTGTACTGGAGAGGGCGCCTCCAGGCAATCAGAACGACGGCCGAAGTGCCTGTATTACTTGGAAAAACCGCGGTCGGGCGGGTTGCGGCCCTGCGCGCCGCGCTGTGGCGCGAGCGCCGCGACGGCCGACCTCAGACGTTGAAGCTTTCGCCGCAACCGCATTCGCCCTTGGCTTTGGGGTTCCGAAACTTGAATGCCTCGTTGAGACCCTGTTTGGCGAAATCGACCACGGTGCCGTCGATCAGCGGCAAGCTGGCCGAATCGACCACCACTTTGACGCCGCGCGCCTCGAATACCGCATCGTCGGGATGAATCTCGTCGGCATAATTGACCACATAAGCGAACCCCGAGCAGCCGGTCTTCTTGATGCCGACCCGCAGGCCGATTCCGGCACCCCGCTTCGCCAGGTGCGAGCGAACTCGATCAGCCGCCGATTCGGTCAATGATATCGCCATATCGCGCCGCCTTTGCTTAACGCCACATACCAAACTCAAGCAATACCAATAGCACGCACAGGCCGCTTGTGCACGTGACCCGATCGTAATTTTCGCATCGATTGCCGCATTGCGTCGCAAAATATCCGGTTCGAGCAGGCGGTGGCACGCTAGGGACGAGTTTGTCCCGCCCCCCGGGACATCGCCGCCTGCGCCGCGCGCAGCGCGGCGATCCACGCATCTTCCACGACCAACAGACGTCCGAGCTTCGGGATCGGCACGTCGAAGCGCTCGCGAAGGGCCGGAATGCTCTGCGGCAACTGCGCTTTGACCTCGCGCCCCGGCGCTTGCTCCGCCAGCCAAGAAGACACGGCGATGACATGAGGGCACGCGAAGGCCAGAAAGCGCGCCGCTCGAATGATTCCGAGGCGTGCGTCCGGGTCGACCTGCACATCGAATTGCACCCAGGTTCCTTGCGCCCGGCTGCCCGAGGCGCCGCGGAAGCAGTCCGGCCCTGTCAGCACGCCGGCGCCGCGGGCCTGCTCGAAATACCGGCGCGTCAGCTCGTTGTACGTCATGCGCCGCCGATCCGGCGCAGCCGCTCCACCGCCCGCGTCACCGCGCTCACTGCGGTATCGACGTCGGCCTCGGTGGAAAATCGGCCGAAGCTGAAACGCAGGCTGCTTTCAGCAAGCCGATCGTCGCGGCCCAGGGCGCGCAATACATAGGACGGCTCCTGGTTGATCGAGGTGCAGGCGGAACCGGTCGACACGGCGATATGCGGCCGAACGGCCGCGAGCAGACTCTCTCCCTCGACGCCCTCGAACGAGACGTTGAGCAGATGCGGCACCGAGCGCTCGATGTCGCCGTTGCGCAGCACGCCGCCGATCGAGCGCAGCCCATTCCACAGCCGGTCTTTCAATAGCGCAATGCGCTCGATCTCAGCCTGCGGGGCCGCTTTGACGAGCGCGAACGCCGCGCCCATGCCTACCACCTGATGCGTCGCCACCGTACCCGAACGCAGAGTCCGCTCCTGAGCGCCACCGTATAGCAGCGGCTGCAGCTGTACGCCCCGCCGTCGAGACACGACCAAGGCCCCGACGCCCTTGGGACCGTATGCCTTGTGCGCCGAAAGAGACAGAAGATCGATGCCGATCTCGCTGAAGTTCACGGCGCACTTGCCGATGCTCTGCGCGGCATCCACGTGCAGCCGCGCGCTGCCGGACCGCGCACACAGCGCCGCAATCGAAGCAATGTCCTGTATGACGCCGATTTCGTTGTTGACGTGCATGACGGACACCAGCACCGTGTCCGGCCGCAGTGCCGCCGCCACCTGGACCGGATCGAGCACACCGCTCCCATCCGGCGTGAGATAGGTCACGTGCCATCCTCGGCGCTCGAGTTCCCGGCACGGATCGAGCACCGCCTTGTGTTCGGTACGCACGGTGACGATATGCCGGCCGACCCCGGCGTTGTATTGGGCAACGCCAAATATCGCCAGGTTATTCGCCTCGGTGGCGCCCGAAGTCCAGACGACCTCGGCGGGTTCCGCACCCACCGCCTCGGCCACCTGCGCCCGCGCCGCCTCCACCCGCTCGCGTGCCGCCTCTCCGTAGGCATGGCTGTTCGATCCCGGGTTACCGAAGACGCCGTCGCGCCCCAGACACTCGGCCATACGCGCAGCGACCAGCGGCTCCACCGGCGTGGTCGCCGCATAATCCAAATACACGCAACCCGGTATGGTCATCCGCGCGACCGGCTCATTCGCGCGCGCGGCGCACCGATGATTGGCCGCGCCGTCCCTGCACGGCGCTCAAGATGCCGCGCATGATGTTCAGTTCGTTGCGATCGAGCTGCGCGCGATTGAACAGCCGCCGCAACCGTTCCATCAAGTGCCCGGTACGGTCGTCGAAATCGATTTCGTTGAGAACCTGGTGCAGGTGCGCGTAAAAGTGTTCGACATCGCTCGACGGAGCCAGCGGCAGCTCCAATTGCACGTGCGACCGGGCCTGCTCGCGCGCCATGAATATTTCGTACGCAAGTAGCTGCACCGCCATCGCCAAATTCAGCGAACAATAGTCGGGATTGGCGGGTATCCGCACCAGCACATTGCAATACTGCAAATCCTCGGTGGCAAGCCCATAGCGTTCCGAGCCGAACAGCAGCGCCGCACGGTTCATATCCCCGAGACCGGCGATGCGCCCCGCCACGTCGCGCGGGGTCGAGAATTCCCAGTGATAGGAACGCGGGCGCGAGGTGGTGCCGGCGATGAAGCTGCAATCGCCGATTGCTTCGGCCACCGTATCCGCGATGCGCGCACCGGCCAGAATATCGTCCGCACCGGCAGCCAGCGCGTTGGCTTCGGCGTGCGGGAACGATCGCGGCCTGACCAGCGTGAGGTCGCTGAGCGCCATGTTTTTCATCGCCCGTGCGACCGAGCCGATGTTGCCGGGATGGCTCGGATCTATCAGGACGATGCGAACGGGAACAGTCATGCTCTGCTATTCTACCGCCACCTTATGCAACCACTCCTCAATATCGGCATGCGTGCCGCGCGGCGCGCCGGCGATTTGATCGTGCGCAGCCTGTCGCGTCTCGATTCCTTGAAAATCGACACCAAGGGCCGCAACGACTTCGTCACCGACATCGATCGCAAGGCCGAGGCGGAAATCATCGCGACGATTCGGCGCAGTCATCCCGACCATGCCTATCTCGCCGAAGAGAGCGGCCGTGGCGGCGGCGACAGCGAATTCCTCTGGATCATCGATCCGCTCGACGGCACGACGAATTTCCTGCACGGCTTCCCGACTTTCGCCGTATCGATTGCCCTGCAGCACCGCGGGCGCCTGCAGCACGCGGTGGTTTACGACCCCATGCGCCAGGAGTTCTTCACCGCATCGCGAGGCGACGGCGCACAGCTCGAGGGGAAGAAGATTCGCGTCAGCAGCCAGCGCACTCTGGAGGGCTCGCTGATCGGCACCGGCTTCCCCTATCGCATGGAGGCAGCCTACATCGATGACTACCTGGCCATGCTCAAGGTGGTCATGGCCGCCGCAGCCGGTGTGCGCCGGCCCGGCGCCGCCGCGCTCGACCTCGCCTATGTGGCGGCAGGCCGCATCGACGGCTTTTGG
The DNA here is from genome assembly GCA_036743675.1 of Steroidobacteraceae bacterium. Classification (GTDB taxonomy): domain Bacteria; phylum Pseudomonadota; class Gammaproteobacteria; order Steroidobacterales; family Steroidobacteraceae; genus Bog-1198. The sequence goes on along the minus strand of DAINPA010000004.1, from coordinate 28,597 downwards.
GAATTCGGCCTCGCGCCCTGGGATACGGCCGCCGGAACTCTGCTCATCCAGGAAGCGGGAGGGCGCGTCGGCACCCCGGCCGGCTCGGAATATGCGCTCGGACCGAATATCGTTGCGGGCAATCCCAAGGTCTACCAGGGATTGCTCGATGCGCTCGGCCCCTTGACGCCGGCGGCCTTGCGCGATTGAGCCATCCTTACGGATGGCGGCCGGCGCGCGACCAGCCGCTCAGTGGCCGGAGTCCTCCGGGCGGCGCAGCCGGCTGTTGCGGTAGCCGTAGAGGAAATAGACAGCGATTCCGACCGCACTCCACAACACCAGCCGCCACCAGGTGGCGGTCGGGAGCGAGGCGGCCATGCCGGCGCAGAAAATCACTCCCATGGGCGCCGTGAACCAAACCCACTTGACTCTGAAGGGACGCTTTAAATCGGCCCGCGTATAGCGCAGCACCAGGATCCCCAGACAGACCACGATGAAGGCGATCAGCGTGCCGATCGACACCAGCTCGCCCAGAATGCCGATCGGTAGGAGCCCGGCGAACGTCGCGGCCAACGCCCCGGTGATCAGGGTGGCGATGTGCGGCGTGCGAAACTTAGGGTGCACGGCGCCGAAGAATTTCGGCAGCAGGCCGTCATGCGACATGGTGAGCCAGATGCGCGCCTGCGGGATGATCATGGTGATGATCACCGAGGTCAGTCCGAACAGCGCTCCCCAGATGACCCAGCTCGACAGCCAGAACAGTTGCGGATGCGATTCCAGAGCGACCGCCACCGGCGCCGCGTCATTGAGCTGTTTGAAGGGTACCAACCCGGTCATCACGCTCGACATGAGGATATAGAGCACCGTGCAGATGCCGAGGCTGCCGAGCATGCCGATCGGCATGCCGCGCTGCGGATCCTTGGCCTCCTGAGCCACGGTGGAGACGCCGTCGAATCCGATATAGGCGAAGAAGATGATGGCCGAAGCCTGCAAAATGCCGCTCCAGCCGAACTCGCCGAAGGTGCCGGTGTTTTTTGGTATGTAGGGCACCCAGTTCGCGGTATTGACGTACACGGCGCCGAAACAAATGACCGCGATGACGATGCTCACCTTGATCGCGACGATGATGGTGTTGACCACCGCGGATTCTTTGATGCCCTTGTAGCACAGGGCGGTTGCCGCAATGATGATGCCGATCGCCGGCAAATTGAGGAAAGCGCCGGTTTGATGCACTTGAAAACCCACCTCGGCCGCCTCGAACGGCGCCGAGCTGAGCCAGTCGGGAATGAAGTTGATGCCGTAGTGATCGAGCAGCTTCACGAAGTAGCGGCTCCAGCCCACCGCCACCGTGGAGCACGCCATCATGTATTCAAGTATCAGATTCCAGCCGACGAACCACGCTATGAATTCTCCCAAGGTCGCGTAGCTGTAGGCGTAGGCGCTGCCGGCGACCGGCACCATCGCGGCGAATTCCGAGTAGCACAACCCCGCGAACATGCAGCCGATGCCGGCGATGACGAAGGAAATCACGATGGCCGGGCCGGCGTGCTGGGCAGCCGCGAGTCCCGTGAGCACGAAGATGCCGGTGCCGATGATGCCGCCGATGCCGAATGCGATCAGGGACGGGATGCCGAGCGCCCGCACCAGCGTCTTATCGGAGGCCTCCTTCTGATAGGCGGCAATCGGCTTGGTTGCCAACATCCCTTTTAAATTCATGTCATGCACCCGGCCTCACCACTGGTATCGGCACTCTACACGTTAACCCCATCGCCGCAAGCGCAGGCGGGTCCAGACCGCGGCGGCCGACAGGGCCATCGAACCACTCTTAGATGAGGCGCTCGCGCTAAGGCAAACCGTCGATTTCTTCCGGCTTGGTGAGCTTGCGCTCCAGCAGGTCCTCGGTCCGAAGCCCCAAATCCAAGGCGAGCGCGGCCGAAATATAAATCGATGAATAGGTGCCGGCCAGAATGCCTATCACCAAGGCCGCGGAGAATCCGTGCAGCGTTTCCCCGCCGAATATCAGCAGCGCCACCACCACCAACAGCGTCACCAGCTTGGTCATCAAGGTTCGCGACAGCGTCTGATTGATGGACTCATCGACGACCTGGGCGATGCCGAGTCTGCGCGCGGTGCGCGCACGCTCGCGCACCCGGTCGAAGACGATGACGGTGTCGTTCAGCGAATAGCCGATCACCGCGAGGATGGCCGCGATCGCCGTCAGATCGAAGGTCATCTGCGTCAAGGCGAAGAAACCCACCACGCAGATCGGATCGTGCAGCACCGCGAAGATCGCGCCCAGCGCCAGTTTGGGTGTGAAACGGAATAGAACGTACATCAGGATGAGAATCAGCGTCGCCACCAGGGCCCACCCGCCCTTGACGAACAATTCCTGGCCCACCTGCGGTCCGACCACTTCCGTGCGCAGCAGCTTCACGCCGTCATCGACCGTCTTGAAGACTTCGAGAATCCGCGCCCCGATCTGCTCGCCCTTCACGTTCGGATCCGGCGGCAGCCGCACCAGGATGTCGCGCGAACTGCCGAAGGCCTGCACTTGCGCGGCGGGCACGCCCGATCGGCCCAAGGCGGCGCGCAACTGCTCGATGTTCGGCGCCTGCGGGAAGTTGGTTTCGACGACCACGCCCCCGGTGAAATCGACGCCCAAATTCAGGCCGCGCACCGCCACCAGGGTGAAGGAGGCCACGATCAGCGCGGCGGACAGCCCGTACCACACCTTGCGGGTGTTCATGAACGGGAAGCGCGTTACCTTGTGAAAAAATTCCATGGACTTGGACCTCGAAGCGAACCTTATATGGACAAGCGCTCGAGCTTGCGCTTGCCGCCGTAGATGATCTGCACCAATGCGCGGCTGCCCATCAGCGAGGTGAACATCGAGGTAGCGATACCGAGCACCAGCACCACCGCGAAGCCGCGCACCGCGCCGGCGCCGAACAGCCACAGCACCAAGCCCGCTATCGCCGCGGTGACGTTGGAGTCGAAGATGGCGGAGAACGCCCGCTCGAAGCCGGCGCTGATCGCCGCGCGCGGCGACACGCCGTTGCGCAATTCTTCGCGGATGCGCTCATAGATCAAGATATTGGCATCGACCGCCATACCGACGGTCAATACCACCGCCGCAATTCCCGGCAGCGTCAGCGCCGCTCCCACCAGCGATAAAAACGCGGTGAGCAGCACCACGTTACAGACCAGGACCAGGTCCGCGATCAGACCGAATACCTTGTAATAGATCGCCATGAACACGAAGGCCGCCAACATGCCGAAGATCATGGCGTTGACGCCCTTGTCGATGTTGTCCTGACCCAGGCTCGGGCCGATCGCGCGCTCTTCCACCGCGGACAATGGCGCCGCCAAACCGCCGGCGCGCAGCAACAGCGCAAGCTCGCGGCCCTCGATCGGATTGACGCCCGTGATCTGAAAGTTATTGCTGAATACGCCGCGAATGGTCGCGCGGTTGATGACTTCCTCCGTCACACGGTCCACGTCGACGCCCTCCGCGTTCTTCTCGCGCGAACGGTCGATGAACACCACGGCCATCAAATGGCCGATGTTCTCCTGGGTATTTTTCAGCATTTTCGTCGCGCCGCGGCTATCGAGACTCACCGACACGGCCGGCCCATCCTGGGTATTCGGCTGGAACGAGGCGTCGGTGAGCTGATCCCCGGTGACCACCACGTCGCGCTTGAGCAGCACCGGCTGCTTCTCGCGGGTGTAGTACAGCTTCGAGCCCAGCGGCGCGCGCCCGGTGGCCGCGGCTTCGAGCGGATTGTTGGTTTCGTCGACCATGCGAAATTCCAAGGTCGCCGTCTTGCCGAGAATCTTCTTCACCTCGGCCGAATTCTGCAGTCCGGGCAATTGAATCGCGATGCGATCGACGCCCTCGCGCGCGACCTGCGGCTCGGACACCGCGAGCTCCGGGCTGTTCAAGCGATTGCGCAAGATGATGATGTTTTGCTGAACCGCGTAATCCTGGCGCTCCTTGATTTCCTGAGGCGTCAGCTTCAGCTCCAAGGCGGGCGAGCCGCCGACCACGGTATCGGTCAAATTCAAGTTGCGGTTGTCCGAAAGGATGGCCGCCTTGCCCTTCGCCAAACTGTCGGCGTCGCGAAACAACACCCTGACGCGGTCCGTCGGGTAGTCCACCTGCACATCCTGGTAGGGCACGCGCGCATTGCGCAACGATGCGCGAAAATCCTGTTCGCGATGATCGAGCTGCTGCCTCACGGCGCCCTGCACGTCAACTTGATAGACGAGGTAGACCCCGCCCCGCAGGTCCAGACCCAGCTTCAACGGATTCAGCCCCAAATTGCGCATCCATTCCGGTACCCGCGAGGCCTGCGACAAGGCGATCGTGAACTGATTGGGGCGCGCTTCGGCAATCAAATCGCGCGCTTTCAACTGATCTTGTTTGCTGCTGAATCGCAGCGTCAGACGGCCCTGTTCAAGAAATGCGCCGCTCGGCGTCACGCCTTTGGACTTGAGCAACTCCTCGATGCCGGTGCGGTCGCTTGCCTGGACGGCGGCGCGATCGCGGGCCAATTGCAACGCATTCTCTTCGCCGAACAGATTCGGCAGCGCCAGAAAGATCCCGAACACGACCACCACCGCGACCAGCGCGATCTTCCAGCGCGGGTACGAAATCATGCGCTCTTGACCGTGCCCTTCGGCAGCAGTTGCGCAACCTGGAATTTTTGCAGCTTGATGTTCACGCCGCTGGCGATTTCCAAGGTCAGGAACTGATCGCCGACCTCGAGCACCTTGCCGAGAATTCCGCCGGTGGTCGCCACCTCGTCGCCCGCGACGATCTTCGACAGCATCTCCCGCTGTTCTTTGGCGCGCTTGCTCTGCGGCCGGATCAACAGAAAATAAAACACCACCAACAGCAGCACGGGCAGCAGCAAAGCGCTCATCATGCTTTGCCCGCCGGAACCGCCGGCGGCCTGTGCATGGGCCGAATTAATGAGGAAATCCATAGCGTTACACCCGTTTATTGCGGCGGACGCCGCGGCACAAAGCCGTGTAGTATACAGCAGGCGGCCCTAAAAATTAACGCGTCCGGGGGCTTAAGGCAGGCCTGGCTCCATGCCGGCGGCAGACGCTTTAGCGGCGGCATACGTCTTACGGTTTGCGCTTACTGATTGCTCTCGACGGCCGTGCCGTCCGGCCGGCAGCCCTTGAGTGCGTAGAATTCGGCCGCGAAGTCGGCGAACCGCCCGGCCTCGATCGCCGAGCGAATTTCCGCCATCAGCCGCTGATAGAAATACAAATTGTGGACAGTGTTAAGGTGCGAGCCCAGTATTTCGCCGCACTTATCCAAATGACGCAGATAGGCGCGGCTGTAGTTGCGGCAGGTATAGCACGCGCACCCCTCTTCGATCGGACCGGTATCCTTGTGGTGCACTGCGTTACGAATATTGAGCACACCGGAGCGCGTGAATAAATGCGCGTTGCGCGCATGCCGCGTCGGCATGACACAATCGAACATGTCGATTCCGCGCCGCACCGCCTCGACGATATCTTCCGGACGACCGACGCCCATCAGGTAACGGGGTTTGTGCGCGGGCATGTGGCGCACCAATGCATCGAGGACCTGGCTGCGTTCCGCCTCGCTCTCCCCCACCGCGAGGCCGCCGACCGCAAGTCCCTCGAAGCCGATGTCCTCGAGCGCTGCGAGCGAGGCGGTGCGCAAATTTTCGTGAATACCGCCCTGGATGATTCCGAACAGCGTCCCGGGCGGTTCGTTGTCGTAGTATTCGCGAAAGCCGCGCGCCGCCCAGCGCATCGACAGTTCCATGGAAGCTCGCGCTTGCGCCTCGGTCGCCGGATACGGCGTGCATTCATCGAAGCTCATCGCGATATCCGAACCCAGGACGCGTTGGATGCGCATCGACTCCTCCGGCGACAGAAACACCGGCGCGCCGTCGACCGGTGAGCGAAATCGCGCGCCTTCCTCGGTGATCTTGCGCATTTCCTTGAGGCTCCACAGCTGAAACCCGCCGGAATCGGTGAGGATCGGACGACGCCAGTGCATGAAGCGATGCAAGCCCTGATGTGCCTCGATCACCTCGAGGCCGGGACGCAAGTACAAGTGGAAGGTGTTGCCGAGAACGATTTCGACGCCGATGCCCTCCAGCTGTTCCGGGGTCATCGCCTTGACCGTTCCGTAGGTGCCCACCGGCATGAACGCCGGCGTCTCAACCGCTCCGCGCGCGAAATCCAAGCGTCCGCGCCGCGCGGCTCCGTCCCGCTGCAGCAGTTCGAATCGCATGCCGGGCGGTGCCTTCACGCGCGCTCCGCAACAGGCGCCGCAGGCGTCAAAAACATCGCATCGCCGTAACTGAAGAATCGGTAGCGATCCTCGATCGCGTGCTCATAGGCCGCGAGCAGCGTGTCTTTGCCGACGAATGCCGCGCACAGCATCAGCAATGTCGACTCGGGCAGGTGAAAATTGGTCACCATCGCGTCCACCACTCGAAACCGGTAGCCCGGCTTGATGAATATGCGCGTCAACCCCCGGTACGGGGAGAGAACCCCGCCGGCGGCCGCCGACTCCAGGCTCCTCACCACCGTCGTACCCACCGCGACCACCCGGCCCCCGGCGGCGCGCGCGGCGCTGATCGCATCGCAGGTGGCTTGCGGCACCTCGAGATATTCGGCATGCATTTGGTGCCCGTCGATGTCCTCCACCCGCACCGGCTGGAAGGTGCCGGCGCCGACGTGCAAGGTCACGAACGCGTGCCTCACCCGCCGCTGCTCCAGCGCGGCAAAGATATGCTCGTCGAAATGCAGCCCGGCGGTCGGCGCGGCAACCGCGCCCAGGGCTCGCGCGAACACGGTCTGGTAACGTTCACGATCGGCTGGCTCGGGGGCGCGATCGATATAGGGGGGCAGCGGCACATCTCCGTGAGCTTCGAACAATGCCAGCACGTCGCCCGAGAACTTGAGATGATAAAGGTCTCCGACCCGGCCGAGCATGTGCGCGCTGTGGCCACCGGGCAAATTCACCGGTGTGTGCAGCCGCAGCCCCTTGCTGGCGCGGGCATGCATCAGCGCCGTATCGGCGGTGAGCACGCGCTCGAGCAGCAACTCAATCCTTCCGCCGCTGTCCTTCATCCCGTGGATTCGCGCCGGTATCACCCGCGTATCGTTGAACACCAACAGATCCGCGGGCGTCAAAAGAGCCGGGAAATCGCCAAAACGCAGGTCCCGCCACGATCCTGCGCTGCCCTCGAGCGCGAGCATCCGGCTGGCGGAGCGCGGCGTGACCGGTCGCTGGGCAATGAGTTCCCCGGGAAGCTCGAAGTGAAAGTCCGTGCGCTGCATTCTTTAGATCAATACTACCTTGCGACAATCGCATATACTGCGCGACCTGGCATGCCCGGATGGCGGAACTGGTAGACGCGCCGGACTCAAAATCCGGTGGTGGTGACACCGTGTGGGTTCGATTCCCTCTCCGGGCACCAGACCCTAAATATTATGGACACCCCTTGAATTTCTGCAGTCACTGCGGCTCGCCCGTTACATCGAAAATTCCCGACGGCGATCACCTGCCGCGGTTCGTATGCTCGAACTGCGGCAAGATTCACTACCAGAACCCGCTGCTGGTCCTGGGCTGCGTGCCCGAATGGGAGGGCAAGATCCTGCTGTGCCGGCGCGCCATCGAGCCGCGCCTCGGATTTTGGACGGTACCGGCCGGATTCATGGAAAACGGGGAAACCATGCAGCTGGCGGCGGCGCGCGAATGCTACGAGGAGGCCCTGGCGACGGTCGAGGTGGGCTCCTTGCTGGCGGTGGCCAACGTGACCCACGCCGGCCAGGTGCACATCATGTTTCGGGCGCGCCTGCTCCGCCCCGAATTCGCTCCAGGGCCCGAAAGCCTGGCAGTCGGACTGTACGATGAGGCGCAAGTGCCGTGGAACGATTTGGCGTTTCCGAGCGGCGAATTCGCGCTGCGCAAGTATTTCGCCGATCGCGCCGCCGGGCGCGAGGATCATCATTTCACGGAGCTGACGCATCCGTTGAAGCCCAAGCCTGTGGCAGAATAGCAGCCGCATTCAACCGCTCGTTCACATTCAACTGTCATTCAAGAAGGGTACGTCATGACGTTCGTGGTCACCGAAAGCTGCATCAAGTGCAAATACATGGACTGCGTGGAGGTGTGTCCCGTTGATTGCTTCCATGAGGGGCCTAATTTCCTGGTGATCGATCCGGATGAGTGCATCGATTGCACGCTGTGCGAACCCGAATGCCCGGTCGAGGCCATATTCTCCGAAGAGGACATTCCCAAGGGGCAGGAAAGCTTTCGGCAGCTGAACGCGGAGCTGGCGAAGCAATGGCCCGTGATCACCGAGATGGGCGCGGCTCCCGCCGACGCCAAGCAGTGGGACGCCGTCAAGGACAAGCTGAAATATCTGGAGCGATGAGCGCCGGCGCTAACGCTTCGCCAGTTGCGTCTCCTTGAGCGTCTTCACCAACTCGTGGGGCGGCATATAGCCCTCGATGAATTCGCCGGTGTCGGTAACCATTGCCGGCGTGCCGCGCACCCCGATGCTCTGCCCCAGCGCATACTCGCGCGCAACGGGCGTTGGCTCGCAGGTCTTGTTCATGTCCAGCTGGCCTCCGGCCTTGGCACGCGTCAGCGCTTCGTTGCGGTCCGCCGAACACCACACCACTTCGGCCTTGCGCCAACCTTCCGTGTTCGGGCCGGAACGCGGGTAGAACATGTAGCGCACGCGCACGCCGAGCTTGTTGAGTTCCGCCATCTCGCTGTGCAGCTTGCGGCAATACTGGCAGTCCACGTCGGTGAACACCGTGACCGTGTATAGCGGATTCTTGGGCGAAAAGATCAGCATCTGCGATTCGGGCACGGCATTGATCATCGCCAGGCGCGCGCGCGCCCGGATCGCCTCGGTCAAATTCTCACGCGTACTCATGTCATACACGTTGCCGTCGAAAAAGTATTTGCCGTCCGCGGTCAAATAACTCACGTCCGCGCCCCGCACGAATTGGTATATGCCGGGGATGGGTGAAGGCTTCAAGTCCTCGAGCTTCGAGCCGGCCGGCAACAGCTTCACCAGGGCCGCTCGCGGGTCCGCAGGCTGCTCCGCCGGTTCGGCCCACGCGTTTGAACCGGCAGCGGCAACGACGGCGACTAATACGGCAAGATGTTTCAACATGAGCGGCTTCCTGAGGATCAAACCTGCTTCGACTCCGCCGCGGGCGGGTGGTTCACGAAATTCTATCAGACCGCGCGGCGCGAAGCCGGCGCGGTGCGGTGCAATGGCTCGGGCTTTGCGTCCAGAGGCACGCCGGGTGCGCACCTAGCCGCGCGGATGATGCTGCGAGTGCATTTCCTTCAAGCGCTCGCGGGCGACGTGCGTATAGATTTGCGTGGTCGACAGATCGCTGTGGCCGAGGAGCATTTGCACCACCCGCAAATCCGCGCCGTGATTCAACAGATGCGTGGCGAATGCATGCCGCAGGGTATGCGGCGACAGTTCTTTCGCGATCCCGGCCTTCTTCGAGTAGCGCTTGATGATGTGCCAGAACGCCTGGCGGGTCATGCGATCGCCGCGGCGGGTGGGAAACAAATAATCGGTTTGCCGTTCCAGCAGGATTTCCGTGCGAGGCCCCTGCATGAACTGCTGCAGCCACTTGACCGCCTCGTCTCCTAGCGGAATCAGGCGTTCGCGGTTGCCCTTGCCGACCACGCGCATCACGCCCTGGTTCAGATTTACCTGGTTATGCTTGAGGCTGACGAGCTCGGAGACGCGCAATCCCGTGGCGTACAATACCTCCAGCATGGTGCGATCGCGATGACCCAATGGATCGGACACCGCCGGTGCCTCGAGCAGCGACTCGACTTCCGCCTCGGTGAGTGATTTCGGCAGAGAACGGCCGATCTTGGGCATGGCGATTTGCGCCGTGGGATCCGCTGCGATCAGCCCTTCGCGCACCATGAACCGAAAAAAGCGCCGAAAACTAGACAATTGCCTGGCGGTGGAACGCGGCCGGGATCCGCCTTCGACGCGTGCGGCGATGAATCCGAGCAGTTCGATCCGCGTGGCGTTCAACAAGGCGCTGTCGCGCTCCTCGAGCCATCGCGCCAGCGCGGTCAAATCCGCGCGGTACGCGGCCAGGGTATTGGCGGACAAGCCGCGCTCCATCCAGACCGCATCGAGAAACTTCTGCAACATAGGATCGGCCGCCTCGCGGGCCAGCGGCGCCGCGCCCGAGGTGCGTGTGAAAACCGTGCGTTTGAGTGCCGTCACCATAATTTCCCGGGTAAAAACTCGCACAAAATGTGCTTTACCTGCTGCCTGTTTGCAGTATGCGAGGGGTGCTTGCCAGTCGGCGTGACCAGTCTCACAGTAACCGCAACTATTAACATAAGGAGAACCAGATCACACAAGCCCTGCCCGCAGTTTTTCGGCAACGCCTTTACGGCGCCTATTGCCTGGTGTTGTTCCTGGGCATGGGGATGATGGTCCTCACAATCAATGTGTTTTTGCCCGGCCTGCGCGCCCGCCGGCGCGTGGCGGGGGCGTGTTCGCGCGGATTCTTCCGCGCCGCCGGCATCCCGCTGCGCGTCCATGGACTACACGCGATGCCGCGCGAGCCGTGCGTGGTGGTCGCGAATCACGCCAGCTATATCGACGGAATGGTTGCCATCGCGGCATTGCCGCCCGACTTTGCCTTCGTGATCAAGAAGGAGATGGTGCGCGTACCCCTGGTCAGCCTGTTGCTGCGGCGCCTCGGATCCGCGTTCGTGGAACGCGTCGACCGCCACAAAGGCGCTTCCGACGCGCGCCGGGTATGGAAGCTGGCCGCCGCCGGCCAGTCCCTGGTGTTCTTTCCGGAGGGCACATTCGACCAGACTCCCCAGATCGGCAGGTTCCTGGGCGGCGCTTTCGCGACGGCCGAACGCTCGCAAATGCGCATCGTCGCGGCCGCCATCCACGGCACCCGCGAAGTCCTGCCCTGCGGCAGCCTTCTGATGAGGCGCAAACCCATACGCTTCGAAATCCTGGAGGTCCTGGATCCCGACGCGGCCCGGCAGCGCAGCCGCGAGCTCATCGCACAGGCGGTCGGAGAGCCGCTGGCGCCTTAGATTTCGCCGCCCGCCCACCCACCGGTTATACTCATGCGCCACGCAACTCCCCTACGGAATCAAAGCCCATGAGTTCGGATCCCGTCGTCATTCTGAGTGCGAGGCGCACCCCGGTCGGCGCCTTCCAAGGCGCCCTTGCGAGCCTCAGCGCACCACAACTGGGCGCGGTGGCCATCAAGGCCGCGATCGCCGATTCCGGGGTAAGCGCCGCCGAGATCGATGAGGTGATCATGGGCTGCGTGCTCTCCGCCGGACTTGGCCAGGCACCCGCTCGCCAGGCCGCTTTGGGGGCCGGCATGCCCGCAGGCGTGCCCACCACCACCGTCAACAAAATGTGCGGATCCGCCATGCGCGCCGTGATGCTGGCGGCCGATCAGATTCTGGCCGGTTCCGCCCGTGTGATGGTGGCGGGCGGCCTCGAGTCGATGACCAATGCGCCCTACCTGCTGCCCAAGGCGCGGGCCGGTTATCGGATGGGGCACCAGGAAGTTCTCGATCATATGTTCTTCGATGGGCTGCAAAGCCCCTGGGATGGGCAACTCATGGGCTGCTTTGCCGAAGCGACCTCGGCCAAGTACGAGTTCACGCGCCGCGCCCAGGACGATTTCGCATGCGAATCGGTGCGGCGCGCCCAGGCCGCCGTCGCCGGCGGTGCCTTTGCGCATGAGGTGGCGGCGGTGACGGCCAAAACCCGCAAGGGCGAGGTCATGATAGACAAGGATGAAACGCCGTCCACGCTCGACATATCGAAGATTCCTGGGCTCAAGCCGGCCTTCAAAAAGGACGGATCGGTGACCGCCGCCAGTTCCGCCAGCATTGCCGATGGCGCGGCGGCGGTTGTGTTGGCGCGCGAATCCTTCGCCACGGCACGGGGCTTGCAGCCCCTCGCGCGCATCCTGGGCTATGCCAGCTTCGCCCGCGAGCCCGAGTGGTTCACGCTGGCGCCGGTCGGCGCCGTCCAAAAATTGCTGGCTCAATTGCAATGGCGGGCCTCGGACGCCGACCTGTACGAAGTGAACGAAGCCTTTGCGGTGGTCGCCATGGCGGCCATCAAGGATTTGGAGTTGGACCCCGCGAAAGTGAACGTCAACGGCGGCGCCTGTGCGCTCGGTCATCCGATCGGCGCCACCGGCGCACGGATCTTGACGACGCTGATATACGCGCTGAAAAATCGCGGCAAGAAGCACGGCATAGCGAGCTTGTGCATCGGCGGCGGCGAAGCGACGGCCATTGCGATCGAAATCGCCTAGCATGGAAATCGCTTAGACATGGAAAGCGTCTAACGTGGCGATGGACCGCGGAATTCAGACATCCATCGCCGCGGGCCTCGCCCGCATCACCATCAACCGACCCGAAAAACGCAATGCGCTGGACCGCGCGACCATTGTCGCGCTCACGGCGGCGCTCGAGCGCTGCGAACGCGATTCCGCGGTGCGAGTCGTGCAGCTCACCGGCGCCGGGGATGTTTTTTGCGCCGGGGCGGACCTCGCGGAGATGCAGGCGCAGCGGGATGCCGCTGAGGAGGACAATCTGGCCGATGCCGCGCGGCTCACGGCGCTTCTCGGCACCCTCGATTCGCTCTCCAAACCAACGCTGGCGCGGGTCAACGGCGACGGCTACGGGGGCGCGCTCGGTCTGCTCGGCGCCTGCGACATCGTCATCGCGGCGATCGACGCCAAATTCGCATTCACCGAGGTGAGGCTCGGCATCATCCCGGCCGTCATCTCGCCGTTCGTGATCGCCAAAATCGGCGAAAGCGCGGCGCGGCGCTATTTTTTGACGGCGGAGACGCTCACCGCGGAGCGTCTGAAGGAGCTGCGGATGGTGCATGAAGTGGCGCCGGCCGGCGAACTCGACCGAAGCTGCGAGCGCATGGTCGCCGCGCTGCTGCTGGCGGCGCCGGGCGCTCTGGCGGAGGCCAAGCGGCTGATTCGCGACGTGGCTCGCGCCACCGACGAGCGCACGGCGATATCGGCCGACATGGCCCGGCGGCTGGCGCGCCTGCGGGTGCAGGCGGAAGCTCAAGAAGGCTTGCGCGCATTCTTCGAGAAGCGCAAGCCCGGGTGGGCGTCCCCGCCCTAGGAGCTTGCCCTGGTTGGCGCGGTTTGTTGTACTACGCCGCCGTTTTTAGGCGGCCTATCGCTCTTAGGGTCAAGGTGCGAATTCGATGATCGAAAGCCAGCGTGATGTCATGGAGTATGAGGTCGCCATCGTCGGCGCCGGCCCCGCCGGGCTTGCGTGTGCGATCCGTCTCAAGCAATTGAAACCCGACCTCAGCATCTGCGTGCTGGAGAAGGCCGCAAGCTTGGGCGCGCATTCGCTTTCCGGGGCGGTCTTGGAGCCGGGACCTCTCGATGAGCTGCTGCCGCAATGGCGCGAGCACGCGCCCGCGATTTGCGTGCCGGCGACCCGCGATGAATTCTTCGTACTGACCCGCAGCAGGCGCTACCGGGTGCCGATCACGCCGCCGCAAATGGTGAATCACGGCAATTTCATCATCTCGCTCGGGCAGCTGGTGCCGATCCTCGGGGCGCATGCGGAGAAGCTCGGCGTCGACGTGTTCGCCGGCTTTGCCGCCGCCGAAGCCTTATTCGATTCCTCAGGCGCGGTGAAGGGCGTGCGCATCGGCGACATGGGGGTGGAAAAGAACGGCGAGCCCGGGCCGAATTTTGCGTTGGGGCCGGAGATTCACGCGAAAATCACCATGTTCTGCGAAGGTTGCCGCGGCAGCACATCCAAGCAGCTGATCAAGCGCTTCAAGCTGGATGCCGGCAAGTCGCCGCAGACCTACGGCCTGGGATTCAAGGAGCTGTGGCAGCTGCCGCCGGGGCGGGTGCAGCCGGGTCTGATCCAACACACGGTGGGATGGCCGCTCGACAACCGCACCTACGGCGGCAGTTTTCTCTATCACCTCGGCAACGATCGGGTGTACGTGGGATTCGTGGTGGGTTTGGATTACGAAGATCCGCGGCTCAAGCCCTTCGAGGCCTTTCAGCAATACAAGAATCATCCGCAGGTCAAGGCGCTGTTGCACGGCGGCGAGATCATCGCCGGCGGTGCACGCACGGTGATCGAGGGCGGCTATCAATCGATGCCCAAGTTGGAAATGCCCGGCGCGATGTTGGTGGGCGACGCCGGCGGCACTCTCAACACGCCGAAGATCAAGGGGATTCATCAGGCGATCCGCTCCGGTATGACTGCCGCCGAGCACTATGTCGAGACCGGCGGCAGCGCGGGCTTCGACGCGCGCTGGCGCGCAGCGCCCGGCGGCCGCGAACTGTACAAGGTTCGTAATATTCGCCCCGGATTCAATCGCGGCCTGTGGTTCGGCCTTGCCAACGCAGCGTTTGAAACCTACGTGGCCAGGGGCGCGGCTCCGTGGACCCTCGCCAATCACGCCGACGACAAGGCGCTCAAGCGCCTGGACGAATACGCCTCGCCCGACCGCGACTGGGGCGAGCGGGAGCTGCCGCCGCGCGACCGGGTGGCGTTCGTATTCTTTGCCTCGACCACGCACGATGAAAGTCAACCGGTGCATTTGCGCGTCGCCGATACGTCGCTGTGCGCCACGCGCTGCGCCACCGAATTCGGCAATCCCTGCACCAACTTTTGTCCCGCCAACGTCTATGAAATGATCCCCGATGGCGCCGGCGGCAAGAAATTGCAAATCAACGCGTCGAATTGCGTGCATTGCAAGGCCTGCGACATCAAGGAACCCTATACCGAGCAAATCACCTGGACCACGCCCGAGGGCGGTTCCGGCCCCAACTACCAAAGCCTGTAGCGCAGAGCCGTAACCCAAGCAGCGGCAGTCTTCGTGAACGGCGAGCCCAAGACGGTCAGCGCGCGCTTGAGCGAAGAGGTCGCCGCTCGACGCTTGGAGTTCGACGCCGCACAACAGGCGGCAGCCGCGCGCCTTACCGTCTTGGGAGAGGAGCTCCGCCGCCCGCGCACCTTGCTGCGAACCCTGCGCTTCGCTGTGCCGTGGCTGCCTTGCGGCGCGGCGGCCGCAGCCCCACGCGGCCTGTACATCTGGGGCGGCGTCGGTCGGGGCAAAACGCTTCTGATGGATTGGTTTTTCGCTTCGCTGCGCACACCGCGGGCGGAGCGCTGGCACTTCTACCGTTTCATGCGCGGCGTGCATGCCGAACTCGGCCGCACCAAGGGCCGCGCGCGGCCCCTGGAATGGGTGGCCCGGATCATCGCCGCTCGCACCGATGTCATATGCCTCGACGAGTTCTTCGTCGCGGACATCGCCGATGCGATGATTCTCGCCGGCCTGTTCGCAGGCCTGTTCCGCCGGCGCGTGACCCTGATAGCAACCTCTAATCAGGCGCCGCAGGATTTATACAAGTATGGGCTGCAACGACAGCGCTTTTTGCCCGCCATCACACTCATCGAATCCCACGCCGAGGTTCTGCATCTCGACGGCGGCACCGACTATCGGCTGCGCCAGCTCGAGCGGGCGCCGACCTACCTCGACGCCAATCTGCCGCAAACGCCGGCGGCGCTCGAGGAGCGCTTCGCGGCGCTCGCCGGCGGGTCCACTGCAGGGCCCACGACCCTCTCGATCGAAGGTCGCGCTCTGCACGCGGTCGGCACCGGTCCAGGCATGGCCTGGTTCGACTTCAGCGAGCTATGCGAAGGAGCGCGCAGCCAGAACGACTACATCGAGCTCGCACGCCGGTATAACACGCTGTTCATTGCGAACATCCCCGAATTCACGCATCAGCACGAGGACGCCGCGCGCCGCTTCATCATGTTGATCGACGAGCTGTACGATCGCGGTGTCAAGATCGTGGTATCGGCCGCGGCGGCGCCCGGTGCGTTGTATCGCGGTGAGCGGCTTCAAATGGATTTCCGGCGTGCCGCCAGCCGGCTCGTCGACATGCAAACGCATCGCTACCTGGCGGGTGCGCACCGTGCTTGAAGCGCCGCCGCGCAAGCCCTGGCATAATTCACAGATGCGGACGGTTGCCGAATTCAAGATCGACTACAAGCAAATACTCGACCCCCGGGGTGAAATCGTGGCGCCGCTGCCGAAATTCGCAGCCGAACCAGCCGAGGTGCTGCGCATGTATCGAGCGATGACGCGGGTGCGGGTGTTCGATGCCAAAGCCGTGAATTTGCAGCGCACAGGGCAGCTCGGCACCTACCCGTCGTCGCTCGGGCACGAAGCCGCGCATATCGGGGTCGGAGCGGCGATGCAGCCGGAAGACGTGCTGGCCCCGGTGTACCGGGAGTTCGGCACGCAGCTGTGGCGCGGCGTGACCATGAAGGAGATCTTGCTGTACTGGGGCGGCGACGAACGCGGCAATGATTTCGGCCGTCCCCGGCACGATTTTGCCTGGTGCGTGCCGATCGCTACTCAAACCTTGCATGCGGCCGGCGCGGCCATGGCGTTCAAGCTGCGCAAGGAGCCGCGCTGCGCCCTCGCCTACATAGGCGACGGCGGCACTTCCGAAGGCGCTTTCTACGAGGCGCTCAATTTGGCCGGAGCAGGTACCCTGCCGGTGGTGTTCGTGATCGTGAACAACGGCTGGGCCATCTCCGTACCCGTCGCCCGGCAAACGGCGACGCAAACCCTGGCGCAAAAAGCCGTGGCTGCCGGAATTCCCGGGGTTCAGGTGGACGGCAACGATGTGTTCGCGGTGCGCGATACCGTCGCCGAGGCGCTCAACGCGGCGCGACGCGGCGCAGGTCCGTGCCTGATCGAAGCCCTCACCTATCGCTTGAGCGACCACACCACCGCCGACGACGCAAGCCGTTATCGAAGCGCCCACGAGGTCAAGGAGGCATGGGCGCTTGAGCCCTTGATTCGCGTACGCCAGTATCTGCGCAACTCAGGCGCCTGGACCGAAGCCGAGGAGCAAGCGCTGCTCAAGGACTGCACGCGTGAGGTCGATGCCGCGGTGAACGAATACTTGAATACCCCGAAGCAATCGACCGACGCCATGTTCGACACCTTGTTCGCCGAATTGCCCCTGCACTTGCGCGAACAGCGCGCCATCGCGCGCAAATACGGCGCCAAGCCCCGGGGCCATTGAATTGGCCAAAATGACCATGGTTGAAGCCATCGCGATGGCCCACGGCTGGGAAATGCAGCATGACCCCAGCGTCGTCGTGATCGGTCAGGACGTGGGCGCGAACGGCGGTGTGTTTCGCGCCACCGCAGGGCTGCAGGCGCGCTTCGGCACCGATCGGGTACAGGACACGCCATTGGCGGAGGCGACCATCGCCGGCATGTCGGTCGGCATGGCGACGCACGGATTGAAGCCGGTGGCGGAAATTCAGTTCATGGGATTCATGTATCCGGCGCTCGATCAGATCGTCAACCACATGTCGCGCATGCGCTATCGGACCCGCGGCCGCCTGTCATGCCCGGTGGTCATTCGTACGCCGCATGGCGGCGGCATCCACGCGCCCGAACACCATTCGGAAAGCACCGAAACCATGCTCTGCCACATTCCCGGCATCCGGGTGGTTTGCCCATCCTCGCCGGCGCGTGCCTATGGCCTGCTGCTCGCCGCGATTCGCGATCCCGATCCGGTGATGTTCCTGGAACCGGTGCGGCTGTATCGAGCGATGCGCCAGGAAGTGAGCGACGATGGCCAGGCGCTGCCGCTCGATCACTGTTTCATATTGCGCGAGGGGAGCGATGTCACCATTGTGACATGGGGCGCCATGACCATTGAGACCCTGCGCGCCGTCGGCGAACTCGAAAGCCAGGGCATCAGCGCCGAGGTCATCGATGTTGCGACCTTGAGCCCGATCGACGGCGAGACCATTCTGGCCTCGGTCGCCAAAACGGGTCGACTCGTGATCGTGCATGAGGCGGCCCGCAATGTCGGCGTCGGTGCGGAAATCGCGGCGCTCGTGGCCGAACATGGTTTATACGACTTGCATGCGCCTGTTCAGCGAGTCACCGGTTTCGACACCATCATGCCGCTGTTCAGGCTCGAGCACGACTACATTCCTTGCGTGCAACGCATCGTGGACGCAGTGCAACTCACGTTGACCGACTAGAGACTCGAGCATGGGTACATTCAAGCTTCCGGATTTGGGCGAGGGCTTGGCCGAGGCCGAGATCCTCGAATGGCATGTCAAACCGGGCGACCGTGTTCTGGTGGATCAGCCGATGGTATCGGTGGAAACGGCCAAAGCGGTGGTCGAAGTCCCGGTGCCCTACAGCGGCACGGTTACGGCGTTGCACGGCACCGTCGGCGACATCGTGGCGACCGGCGCGCCGCTCATTGATTTCGATTCCGGCACCGTGGTCGGCTCCATGCCGGCCACCAGCGAGGAAGAATACGTCGATTCAGCGAAGATCGGCCGAGCGCGCGGCGGCGTTGCCGCCCGCAACCGCGCGGTACCGATGGCGCGCGCGATGGCGCGCCGTTTTGGGCTCGATCTGGCCGACATTGCCGGCAGCGGACCCGGCGGATTGATCAAATTGGACGATGTGCTGGCGCACGCGCAAATGGACGCCGCGCAGTCGCAGTTGCGGCCGGAGGGCAATCAGCGCGCCCTGGCCGTTCCCGCCGGCGCCACTGCAGAGCCCCTGCGCGGCGCACGGCGTGCCATGGCGCACAGCATGACGCTGTCGCGCGCGCAAATTCCGCTGAGCACCGTGTGCGATGACGCCGATATCCACGCCTGGTCGCAGCGCGGCGATTACATGCTGCGGCTGATACGCGCAATGATCAGCGCTTGGCGCGCCGAGCCGGCATTGAATGCGTGGTACGATGCCGCCAGCAATTCGCGAATTCTTCTCAAGCACATCGATCTCGCGATCGCCGTCGATACGCCGGGTGGACTGATCGTGCCGGTATTGCGCAATATCCAAAATAAGACGCCCGAGGAGCTGCGCGCGGCGATCGCCGCGCAGAAGGACGCTGCGCACCAACGCAGCACCACTCCGGAAGATCTGCGCGACTTTACCTTGATGTTGTCGAACTTCGGCACGCTCGCCGGCCGCTACGGCATTCCGCTGGTAGTGCCTCCGGCGGTGGCGATTTTGGGCGCGGGCAAGGTCCGCAAAGACGCAGTGGCGGTCGGCGACATGGTGGCGGCGCACCGGCGCATGCCGCTGTCGCTGAGCTTCGATCACCGCTGCATCACCGGCGGCGAGGCATGCCGCTTCCTCGCCGCCGTCATCGGCGATCTCGAACATCCGCAATAGCCGTTAGGATTCGACCATGCATCAAGCGAGCACTGAACAGTACCGCAAAAGCATCTCGGCCATTGTGGCGGCGGCAGCGCGGCTGCCGAAGACCATGCGGGGCGCCGATCCGAAGCGCTTCTTGCGGGCTTACTATGCCAACGTGGACGCGGAGGATATCGCCGCGCGAGATCCCGCGGAACTTGCGGCGGCGGCGCTGTCGCATTTGATGTTTGCGCGGCAGCGGCGCGGGCGGGCCCTGGTGCGCGTGTTCAACCCCACTCTGCGTGAATACGGTTACAGCTCGCCGCACACCGTCATCGAGATGATCAACGACGACATGCCGTTCCTGGTCGATTCGATCGGCCTCGCGCTGACTCGGCGCGCCCTCACGCTGCATTTCTTGACTCACCCGGTCTTCGCGGTGACGCGCGATAAGACCGGAGTCCTGCGCAGCGTCGAAGAGCGCGGTTTGGCCGCCGACAAGCGTCACCGGCTCGAATCATTCCAACGCATCGAAGTGGACCGGATCGTCGATGCGGCGACCCTGCAGTCCTTGTGCGCCGAGATCGAGCGCAGCATGCGCGACGTGCGGGTCGCATGCGCCGACTGGGACAGGATGCGCGATGCCGCACGGCGCACGGCGGAGGATTTGAATTCGCTGAGTGCGCGCTTCGATTCGCGCGACGTGAGCGAAGCGCAGGCCCTGCTCGCATGGATGGATGACCGGCATTTCACGTTCTTCGGCTACAAGGAATACCTGTTGCGCAGCCGCAAGGGACACGACACCCTGGAAGCCGTGGAATCGACCGGCTTGGGGATACTACGCCGAGGCCACAAGCGTCCGCCGAACACCAGCCGCAGTTTATCCGCCGACATCCGCCGCCAGAGCCGCTCCCGCGATCTGGTGCTGGTGACCAAGGCGAATCTTCAATCAACGGTGCATCGGGCGGGTTACTTCGACTATGTCGGCTTCAAACATTTCGATGCCAAGGGGCGGCTGATCGGCGAAAGGCGTTTCTTGGGACTATGGACTTCGGCGGCCTACAACTGCGCCCCGCACGAGATTCCCCTGGTGCGCCATAAGGTCGCACAAGTGGTGCTGAACTTCGCTCTGGCGCCCGACAGTCACGACGGCAAGGCGCTGCACCACATACTGGAGTCGTTTCCGCGGGACGAATTGTTCCAGGCGACCGTGCCGGAACTCAATCGCATCGTCACCGGCATATTCGGCCTGCAGGAGCGGCCCCGCGTGCGTCTGTTATTGCGGCGCGACCCGTTTCGCCGGTTCTATTCCTGTCTGGTCTTCGTGCCGCGCGAGAAATACAACACCCAGGTTCGCCAGCGCATCGAGCGCGTCATCGGCGAGGCCTTCTCGGCGATCAGCATGGAGTCCCAGGTTCAGATCGCCGAATCGAACCTCGCCCGTATCCACATCGTCGCCCGCACCCTGCCGAGAGAATCGGTCCGCAGTGATACCGACGAGTTGGAGCGGCGTGTCGCGCTCGCGGTGCGCTCCTGGGCGGATGACTTCAAGACCGCCCTGCTGGGGCGCTTCGACGAGGCCTATGCGCTGCAACTGTTCGCGGTGTATGCGCAGGCGTTTCCCGCCGCCTATACCGAGGATTTTGCGGGGGAGGCCGCTGCGCACGATGTGGCTTTTCTTGAAGCGGCGGAGAAGGAGCCGCAGCGGTTGCATCTGGATATCTACCGGGCCGATCCGCGCCACAAGGATAGATTTTTTCTGAAGATCTTCCGCGACCCGGATGCCATACCGATCTCGGATCTGCTGCCCATGCTCGAGAACATGGGGCTCAAGGTGATCGCCGAGCGCCCGTACGGACTGGAATTCTCGGGGGGACGCCGCGCATGGATTCAGGACCTCGAACTCGTCATTCAGGGAAAGGCGGCGAGCAAGTTCGAAGTCCTCGAAGGCGAGATCAAGAGCACGTTCACCGCCGTCTGGACCGGCCGCATGGACAACGACAGCTTCAACCGGCTGACTCTCGCCGCAGGGGTGCCGTGGCGCATCGTGACCGTGCTGCGCGCCTATTGCCGATATCTCTTGCAGACCGGGCTGCCCTTCAGCCTGGGATACATAGCGCAGGTGCTGGCGAACAACCCGGCCATCGCCCGCCACCTCGCCGATCTGTTCGTGACGCGCTTCGACCCGGATATCGCCGGCGCCGCGCGCCGCGGGGCGCTCGCCCGGCTCGATCAGCACGTCCGCTCCAGGCTCGAAGCGGTCACGCGCTCCGACGAGGACCGGATCCTGCGTGCGTTGTGGACCGCGGTGTCGGTCACGGTGCGCACCAATGCGTACCAGTGCACGGCGTCCGGCCCGATCAAGGATTACCTGTCCTTCAAGATCGAAAGCCAAAAATTCAACGAGTTGCCGCTGCCGCGGCCGATGTTCGAGGTATTCGTGTTCTCGACGCGCATGGAAGGCGTGCACCTGCGCATGGGGCTGGTGGCGCGCGGCGGCATCCGCTGGTCGGACCGGCGCGAGGACTTCCGCACCGAAATTCTCGGGCTGATGAAGGCCCAGCAGGTCAAGAACACGGTGATCGTGCCGGTGGGCGCCAAGGGCGGATTCGTGGTCAGACGGACGATGGGCGACGACCGCGATGCGCAACAAGCCGAGGTGATCGAATGCTATCGGACATTGATTCGAGGCTTGCTCGATCTGACGGACAATATTGTCGACGAGAAGATCGTGGCTCCGGTCCGCGTGGTGCGCCATGACGGGGACGATCCGTATCTCGTGGTCGCGGCCGATAAGGGGACCGCGACATTTTCCGACATCGCCAACGCCATTTCAGAGGAATACGGCTACTGGCTGGGCGACGCCTTCGCCTCCGGCGGTTCCGCAGGCTATGACCATAAGAAAATGGCCATCACGGCGCGCGGCGCCTGGGAGTGCGTGAAGCGTCACTTCCGTGAAATCAGCGTGGACATCCAGAGCCGGGATTTCACCGTGGCGGGCATCGGCGACATGTCCGGCGACGTGTTCGGCAACGGCATGCTGCAGTCGCCGCACATCCGGCTGATCGCCGCATTCAACCATCAGCATATTTTCATCGACCCGCACCCCGATGCGGCTCGCTCCTACCGCGAGCGCGAGCGCCTGTTCCGCTTGCCGCGCTCCACTTGGGACGATTACTCGCGCGCCGCGATTTCGAAGGGCGGCGGCATCCATGCGCGCACCGCCAAGAGCCTGCATCTATCGCGCGAGGCTCACGCGTTGCTCGAATTGCCGGCCGATGTCACGCCCAACGAGGTCATCAAGGCCATATTGAAATCGCGCGTCGATCTCTTATGGAACGGCGGCATCGGCACCTACGTCAAGGCGAGCAGCGAAAGCCACGGCGAGGTCGGCGACCGCAGCAACGACGCGGTGCGCATCGATGCCACGATGCTGCGTTGCAAAGTCATCGGCGAGGGCGGGAATCTCGGATTGTCCCAACTGGGGCGCATCGAGTATGCGCGCCGCGGCGGCCGGCTCAACACCGATTTCATCGACAATTCGGCCGGCGTGAACACCTCGGACCTCGAAGTGAATTTGAAGATCCTGCTGAACGGCGCGGTGCGCGCGGGGGAAATTGCATGCGCGGCACGCGACCGGCTGCTGTCGCAGATGACCGATGAAGTGGCGGCGCTGGTGTTGCGCAACAATTACCTGCAGGGTCAGGCGATCAGCGCCGGCGATTTTCAGTCGAAGGAACGTCTGAGCGAAAGCGCCTACGTGATCCGCGCGCTGGAGCGCTCCGGGGACTTGAATCGATCGTTGGAGTTCCTGCCTTCCACGGAGGAAATCGCCGACCGCCGCAAGGCGGGCGAAGGACTGACGCGCCCCGAACTCGCGATCGTGCTAAGTTACGGCAAGATCTGGCTGTACAAGGCGCTGATCCATTCCAACGTCCCGGAAGATCCGTACCTGTCGGCCGAGCTCAACCGCTATTTTCCGGAGCCCGTGCGTCTGCGCTTCGCGGCGCGGTTGAAGCGCCATCGCTTGCGCCGTGAGATCATCGCCACCTCCGTCACCAACAGCCTCATCAACCGCATGGGACCCGTATTTCCCGTGCGTGCGCAGGAGGACACCGGCGCGGATCCGGCGGCCATCTCGCGCGCCTATACCATCGCGCGCGAAGTGTTCGCGGTGCGCGGCATCTGGGCCCAGATCGAGGGCCTGGATAATCGAATCGCGGCAGCCGTTCAATACACCGCCATGGCTCATATCACCCGATTACTGGGCCACATGAGCTATTGGCTGCTCGAGCACCAGCGCGCAAATCTGGACATCGAGCGCGGGGTGCGCCGCTACTCCGCGCCGGTCGCCGAGCTCTGGCGTGAGATCGAATCCGTGGTCTCCGCCGACGACCGCAACCGCCTGCGCCTCAAGCGCTCGCAATTGATCGAGCAGCGGGTGCCCGAGGGGCTGGCAGCGCGCATCGCGTCGGTTGAAACGCTTACCTGCGCGCTCGACGTGGTCGAGACCGCCATGCAGGCGCGCGTCAAGATCGTCTACGCGGCGAAGGCTTATTTCGACATCGGCGAGCGCATTGGGCTCACCTGGATCAAGGAGCAAATCGAGAGCCTGCCGATCGACGGGCACTGGCAGGCGGTCGCCCGCGGCACCCTGCGGGACAACCTGTACACTTTGCAGCGCGAAATTACCGGCGCGGTGCTCAAATGCAAGGGCCGGGATCCGGGAGCGCGCGTCGATCGTTGGAGCGCGGGCCATGCGGGCGCCGTGGACTCGCTCAAGCGAATTGTCGCCGATTTGCGCACCGGTTCGTCGCCCGACTTCGCGGCGCTTTCGGTCGCCCTGCAGGCCGTGCGGCGGCTGGCGCAGGATTGAAGAGGAGAAGCCGACCTTGCCTGGAAAATTGATTCTGGTCCGTCACGGTCAAAGCACCTGGAATCTCGAGAATCTGTTCACGGGCTGGCATGACGTCGATTTGACCGAACTCGGGCGCCAAGAAGCCACGCTCGCCGGCCGGCAACTCTTGAGCGAGAAGCTCGAACCGCAGATTGCTTTCACCTCGGTATTGAAGCGCGCGATTCGATCGCTGTGGCTGATTCTCGATACCACCGATCGGATGTGGATTCCGGTCGAGCGCAGTTGGCGCCTCAACGAGCGCCACTACGGCGCCCTGCAGGGACTCAACAAAGCCCAGACCGTCGAGAAGCACGGCGCGGATCAGGTCAAGCTATGGCGCCGCAGCTACGACCTCGCTCCGCCCGCGTTGGCGATGGATGACCCGCGACATCCGCGTTTCGATCCGCGCTATGCCGATCTCGCTCCCGAATTGCTGCCCGCGACGGAATCGCTGAAGGACACTTTGGAGCGCGTACGGCCGTTCTGGGAAACCCGGATAATTCCGCAGCTCGAAGCCGGCAAGGACGTGCTCCTGGTTGCGCACGGCAATTCGCTGCGCGCCTTGGTCAAAATGCTGGACCGGATGTCGGAACGCGAAATCGTCGAATTCAATATCCCGACCGGAATTCCGATGCTCTACCAGCTGGACCAGCGCATGCAGCCGCTCAGCCGGCGATTTTTGGGAGATCCCGCCGCGATTGCCGCCGCCCAGGATGCGGTGCGGCACCAAACCGAGAAAAAGTGACGCGATCAGGTGTCTTGGGCGATCGCCACTTTGATGCCGCTGAGCGCATCGGTGAACTCAACCTGGCACGATAGTCGGGAGGTGCCCTCCCTGAAATCGGAGATCTCCTTGAGCAATTCCAGCTCGTCGCTCTGCGGTTTCGGCAGGCGGCCGGTCCAACTTTCGTCGATGTAGATATGACAGGTCGCGCAGGAACACAAACCCCCGCAAATAGCCGAGACGCCGTAGTCGAGTTCACGCAGGATTTCCATGAACTTGAGGCCGGCCTTAGCCTCGATCTCGTGCTCCTTGCCATCACGGTCCACTACGATCATCCTCGCCATTGACCTCTCCATTGCATTGATTTTTCAAACCGCAATACGGGATAGTTTGCCGGATCTTTCCCGGCGCGACTACCGGAGGTTTGCCTCCAGGCGCTCCGCCAGCAGTTGCGCGCGGGCGGATATGGCGTCGCCGGGCGCGTCCGGACGCAGTGTTGCGTAAACTTCACTCCACAGCAGACATACGTAGTCGTAGAGCCAGACCAGCCGTTCGAGACGCGACGCTTCTGCGGCGCTCGGCTGCTTCCCCAGGTAGCTCGCGAGCAGCGATCGCCTGCCGTCGGCGCAAAGGTCGTTGTTGCAGGACCATCCCGCCAGATCCCACAGCGGGTCCGAAACGTGGGCATACTCCCAGTCGAGCAAGACCGGACCGTGCGCGGCGAGGACGAGGTTCTGCGGGTGCAGATCGCTGTGGCAGAGTACGGGCGCGGCCGGCGGCAACTCGGCCAGTGCGGCGAGACACGCATCGACAGCGGATTGCGGGCGGCGGGACGGCCCCAAGCCGACCGGCCGGAGATCCGCGCCCGCATCGTGCCGGGCCAGCGCGTCCCGATAGTGCGCGATCCAAGCCGCCGGGTTCATCGTACGCGCGCCTTGCGGCACCGGGAGCGCGTGAATGCGCCGCGCAAGTTGCGCGATAATCTCGATATTTTCCGCATGCCGCACTTGCGCGGGCGTCCATGTCCCGCCGGCCACCCAGCGCGCCACCAGAATGCCATGGCGCGGCTCGCAACATTCGACCGTCGGCGCCAAACCGGCCGCCTCCGCGCGCGCGAGCACGCGGCACTCCCACTCGCGATCGATGCCGAACTCGGCTGCGTAGCCCGTCGGAACACGCAACGCGTACAGCTGCCCGCCGCGCGCCACGCGGTAGCTGTCGTTGACCAGGCCCGAACCGAGGCGCCGGATTTCGGGCGCGCCCGACCCGGGTACGTGGCTCTCGGCGATCTGCCGCAGCTCGCTAGGCAGCATGCGCCGCGATTCGAAGACTGCGTCGCCATTCGCGCATGCCGACGACGATCAACGCGAGGTACAGCGCGAAAAGCAGCGCCGTGAGGTAGAGGCGTCGCGTGAAATAAAGGCAAAGGCTCACCGAATCGATGACCAGCCACCAATGCCAGTTTTCATACACCTTGCGGGCCACCATGAAAGTGGCGAAAACGCTGGCCCAAGCGACCATCGAATCCATGAACGGCCACGCGGCGTGGGTGAATCGACGCAGAAGATAAGCGCTCGCCGCGGACAGACCGATGATGCCCGCCGTGCCCAAGGCATTGCACGCCAGAGTCCAGCGATGAACCGTAACGGCGGCCGAGCCTGCGGATTCGCGCCACTGCCAAAACCCGTAGGCGGCCATGGCCGCATAGAATCCGTTGAGCGCCGATTCCATATACAGTCGCGCCCCGAACAGCACCCACACGTACAGGCAGGAACTTACGAACGCGGCCAGCCAACAATGGATTGATTGGCGAATGGCCAGCAATAAATAAGCCACCGCGAGCGCCGCCGCGATGATTTCGATCCAACCCGTGCCACGCCATGCGGCCACGAGTTGGACCCCGAATTCGTCGAGCATGGATACCTGCTCCCTACGCCGGTACTAACCGGGTCAGGTTCAATGGGTTCGCGGGCGTCGAATCGTCGACCTACCGCGTCTCAGGCCCGGACGGACCACCCCAAAGGTTGCCGGAAGTGTAGCCTGGCACGCGGATGCGTGCAAAACTCACATATCGGCCGTGGAGACTCGCTTGCGAATTTTTCAGGTGGACGCATTCACTCACACCCGCTTCACCGGGAACCCGGCGACCGTGGTGCTCGATGCGGACGGGCAAAGCGATGCCACCATGATGTCGGTCGCACGCGAATTCGCCCACGCCGAGGTGGCGTTCGTGCTCGCCGCCACCGCGCCCGACCACGACCTGCGGCTGCGATTTTTCAACTCGCGCAAGGAAGCGCCATTCGTCGGGCATGCCACCATTGCCGCCCACGCGGTGCTGCTCGCGCTCGGTCGGCGCGTGCACGGACTCGTCCGGCAGCATTCCGGGACCGGTATCCTCGAGGTTCGTGCGCATGAATCGGAGCAGTCCGCGGACAGCGAGACAATCTTCGAATTCCGGCAGACGATGCCCGAACTGGACAACCCGCTGCCGTTCAAGACCACGCTGCGCGTCGCCGAAGCGCTGCGGCTCCCGGCAATTCAACTGCACGAGGTCATGCCCGCACGCATCGCCCGCAAAGGCGGCAGCCGCCTGCTGGTGCCGGTCGGCGATCCGCGCGCTTTGGATGCGATCGCACCGAATTTCGAGACCCTGATTTCGATCGGCGCGGAACTCGGTATCGACGGATTTTTCGTCTTTGCCGTGAAACGCAGTTCGGGGACCGATGAATTGTCGACCGAATCCCGCATGTTCTGTCCCGCGCTCGGTATTGCGGAGGATCCGGTCAGCGGAAACGCGCACGCGATGCTCGCATCGTATCTGTTCGAACTAGGCCAATTCGGCAAGCAGTCTACGGGCTTTGTCGGTCACCAAGGCCGACAGATGAAGCGGCCGGGGCGGGTCAGCGTCAAGCTCGAGATCGACCAGGGAAGCCTCATCGCCGCGCACATCGGCGGCAATGCGGTCATCGTGAGCGAGGGCACGCTGGCCCTTTAGGCGCGACCCTCGGAGGCGGATGCCTTCGCCGGCAGATCCACCTTCAAGGTCGCCGCCAACGCGTCGAGCCGGGCCTTGGCAGCTTTGGCCGCCTTCACGGCTTCGTCCATGTTGCCGTTGCCGAATGCCCCTTGCGCCATCGACCACAACGACGTCGCGTCGCCCAAGTCCGATTTCGCCGCATTCAGATCGATGCCCTCGGCCAGTTTCCGGCTGGATTTCTTGCTCAATAGATCGATGCGGTTGTGGATCGCCGTCAAGGATTCCGGCACCGAACCCGACAACGAGGTCCACTGATCGTTGAGCGTCTTCACCACTTCGACTTTCTTCGCGGCCGCCTCGCTTGCCAGGCCCTGCGCTTCGAGAAGCACGGGCGGCGCCGCCTTGACGACCGCCTGATAGTCCTGCCTGTTGAAAGTCGACTTTAGATCACCGAGCTTGGTCTGCACATCGATCAGCCGGTCGGGCACATATTTGGCGGCTTCGGTTGAGGCCGCATTCACCGCGGCGTCGATGTCGTTGAGCATTTTCTGCGCGGGCTCGCGCTGTCCGGAGCACGCGGCAAGCATGATGGCCGCGAAGCAAACCAAGGCGGGATCTCTAAATCGGCGTATGGACCACATGGCGTGCCTCCCAATGCATTTGCGAAGCCAATGCATTAGTCAAGTAATGGGGCAGCTTTCGTAGCCGTTTATTTTAGCACAATTCGCCCCCCCCCCCCCCCCCCCCCC
>DAINPA010000003.1:33056-53650 GCA_036743675.1 Steroidobacteraceae bacterium | reverse complement strand
CTCGAAGAAATCGACCTCGCCGGTTTCCAGCGAATACTCGGCGCCAACCACCAGCGGCCCATCGCTTTGGATCAATTGCTCGATGATTTCCGAGCCGTGCCGCAAACGCATCAACTTTATGGAATTGGCCGCAATCTTAACTGGAATCGACAAATGAATACTCGACGCCGAGATCCGCTGTGCGCCGGTCGATCCCGCCGCTCAAGACGACAGCGACTCTCTTGTTCACTAGCAGCCGGCGCTCTTGCAGCATCGCGGCAAGCGGCGCCGCAAGACCGGCGCGTGCGCGGCTGAGCACCGTGCTGACCGGCCTTGCCACAGCTGCCCCGCAAGGAGTCCTATTCGGCGCCGGCGGAAAGCCTGGTTTCGATTTCCTTTAGCCGCTCTTCCATCGCAGCAAGGGCGGCCTGGGTCCGCGCCAGTACCGCTGCCTGAACATCGAATTCATTGCGACTGACCAAGTCGAGCTTGGCGAGCCTGGCCTGCAGTACCGCCTTGAAATTGCTTTCCAAATCCCTTCCAAAAGTGCGCACCGAGGCAGGCACTGCCTCCGCCAACCGGCGAGCAAGATCATCCAACCCATTAGCATTCATAAAACTCATGATGTTTTTCCTTCCGATAGCGAACATGCGCCGCACTCCGATAGCGCAATTTGATCCCAAGGCCGCGCCACGGCGGTGCAAATCCGGTCCCCGAGACGCATGCAAGGCGCTCACCTACCGATATATCCGCACTGGCATGGAACCTGCATCCAGCAAGCCAATAGTACGCGCAAGCGATATCGACGGCGGTTCGATTATTCGACGAATGCGGGCATAAATGCATGAAGCTGATCACCGCAGTCATCAGGCCCTTCAAGTTGGACGAAGTGCGGCAAGCGGTGGCGGATATCGGCATCCAAGGTGTAACCGTTACAGAAGTTTATGGATACGGGAAGGAGCGCGGGCACACGGAATGGTATCGCGGGGCTGCGGTCCAGATCGACTCGCTGCCGAGGGCGAAAATAGAACTGGCGGTCGATGACTCGATTGCCGAACAGGTGGTCGAAGCTGTTTGTAACGTGGCTAGAACGGGGAAAACAGGCGATGGCAAAGTCTGGGTGTTTGAGCTTGAACAGGCGCTGCGCGTGCGCACCGGCGAGACCGGGCCGGAGGCCATTTAGAGCCCCGCCTGGCGCAGACCGCGACCCGTGTCCGCATTGCCGCTTGGCATGAGGCGAGTCAACACCGGGGTCCGGGCGCAGCCTGCAGGTTTCGGACGATTTTGGAGCGTATCGCACCGGCAACTTAGCCAACTCCCCAGTCGGTGCGTAAGCCCGGCGGTGCGGGTATCTCAACAGAACCCGCGCCGTTTTTCTTGGGTACGCGTTCGCGTGCAAAGCCCACCTGCGCCACGAATCAGCGCAAACCATCGCGCATCATGCTGTGATGCAGCATTTCTCGTGCATTTCTCGCTGTAAAGCTGCATTCTTGCCCGACAAAAAGGAGCTAGCCCCTATGAAAATGGTCGTCGCCATCATTAAACCCTTCAAACTCGATGATGTGAGATCCGCACTCGCGGAGGTAGGGGTACAGGGCATTACCGTGACAGAGGTCAAGGGCTTTGGCCGGCAAAAGGGTCACACTGAACTTTATCGCGGGGCGGAGTACGTGGTGGATTTTTTGCCCAAAGTTAAGCTTGAGTTGGCGGTGGATGACGAGCAAGTCGAACGGGTGGTCGAGGCCATTATCGAAACCGCGCGCACCGGCAAGATCGGCGACGGCAAGATATTCGTCTCGGATCTTGGCCAAGCGGTGCGCATCCGCACCGGAGAGGCGGGATCTCGTGCGCTGTAGTTGTCAAGCGAGGATCTGCAGATGAAACGCGTTCTTTTGTGCACGGCTTTGATGATCTGGTCCGCGATGGCATCGGCGGTCGTGTACAAGTGGCTCGACGCACAAGGCAAGATTCAGTATGGCGATCGCCCGCCCGACGGCGTGCATGCCGATGTCGTCGAGCTGCTGGGCACGCATGTGGCACACAGCGCCGCGCCGGCGCCCGCCCGTGCCCCGTCCTCGGCCCCGAAGACGGCCGCGAGCGGCGATGCGGGCGCGCGAGACACCAAGAACGCAGTGGCCCAAGACGTCGCAGAATCGCGCGAGAAACAATGCGCCGATGCCCAGGATCGCTATAAAAAGCTCATCGAGGGTCGGCGGCTGTACAAGACCGGGGCCGACGGGGAACGTCAATATTTGACCTCCGATGAAATCGATGCCGAGCGCCTCAATGCCAAACGCGACATCGACGCCATTTGCAATAGCACCACCTAGGCGGATCGACCAACCCGACCTTCGGCCGGCCGCTTCCCGCGGTTGAAAATTTCCGCCCAAGGTCTGACGAGTTCCCCCAAGGCTTCCGCAGCCGTCCGCATTCCGTTCCCCGTCCGAATTTTGCCGCGCAGGGCGCAAACCCGTAGGCTACGCGTTCCAACTCAAGGACGTGGAATTCAAACGTATGCAAACGGGCTTCGCCGGACTCGGTGCGATGGGCACGCACATGGCGCGGAACCTCTACCGCGCGGGAATGCTGATGGGCGTGTGGAATCGCACCGCCGAGAAGGCCACGGCGCTCGCCCAGGAACTTCACTGCCACGCCTTCGTAAGCCTCGAGGAACTCGCCCACAATTGCGAGACCGTGGTGATATGCGTATCCGCGGACGAGGACCTGAAGGCCGTGATCGCGGGTTTGGAGCCGGGCTTGAATCCACGCATGATGGTGATGGATTGCTCCACCGTCGGCTCGGACACCGCGCGGGAGATGTATGCCCGGCTCGGTGTTCTCGGCGTGGATTTTCTCGATTGCCCGGTGAGCGGCGGCGTCGAGGGTGCCCGTGCGGCCACGCTGGCCATCATGGTGGGCGGCGATGAGGCGGCCTTTGCTCCCGCCTTGCCGATACTGGAGAAGCTGGGCAAGACCGTGACGTACTTCGGTCCGAGCGGCGCGGGTCAGGCCGCCAAAGCGACCAATCAGATCATGTGCGCCGGCATCATCCAGGCCGTCGGCGAAGCGATGGCGTT
This sequence comes from Steroidobacteraceae bacterium, assembly GCA_036743675.1. GTDB lineage: Bacteria > Pseudomonadota > Gammaproteobacteria > Steroidobacterales > Steroidobacteraceae > Bog-1198. The sequence goes on along the minus strand of DAINPA010000003.1, from coordinate 50,594 downwards.
CGCCCGCGCGGAAGGACTGCCGCTCGATCGACTGATCGAGACCCTCGGCAAAGGCGCGGGTTCGAGTTGGTACTTCGTCAATCGCGCGCCCTTCATGGCGAAAAATGCCTTTCCTGCCGGCTTTCGCGTGCGCTTGCACGAAAAGGATCTGCGGATCTGCCGCGACATGGCGGCGCGACGCGGCGCCCACCTGCCGGTCGTCGACTCGACCCTGCAGCAGTATGCGACGTTGATTGCGCAAGGCTTCGGCGATGAGGACATCTCGGCGATATACCGGCTGAAAACCGCGCTTTTTTCGGCGGTGAAGCCGCAATCCACGTGAGCGCAACCACCGCGAAACGGGCGCTTCGCATCGCGACCCGAAAGAGCCAACTGGCGCTCTGGCAGGCGGAGCATGTGGCTGCGCTCATACGCCGGGCGCATCCTGGAATCAGCGTCGAACTTCTGCCGATGTCCACCAAGGGCGATCGCATTCAGGACCGCAGCTTGGCGGCGATCGGCGGCAAAGGTCTGTTCATCAAAGAGCTCGAAGCGGCGCTCGAGGACGGGCGCGCGGATATGGCCGTGCATTCGATGAAGGACGTGCCCGGCGATCTTCCGACTGGCCTGATGATTGCCGCTGTGCTGCCGCGCGCCGATGCCCGCGATGCGCTGATTACGAGAGGCCCTCCAAGGCTCGAGGATTTGCCGCAGGGCGCACGGCTTGGCACCTCGAGTCTCAGACGCCAAGCGCAGCTGCTGGCAGCACGTCCGGATCTGCGCATCGAGGCGCTGCGCGGCAACGTCGATACCCGTCTGAGGCGTTTGGATAATGGCGAGTTGGACGCGATCGTGCTCGCCTGTGCGGGCCTGGTGCGCCTGGGCCTGGAATCGCGCATCGCCGCGCGCCTCGACCCCCGGATCTCGTTGCCGGCCGTCGGCCAGGGTGTGATCGGCATCGAATGCCGGACCGACGACTCCGGAGCGCGCGAGGCGCTTCGCGCGCTCAATGACGCCGCCACCCGGATCGCCGTCGATGCGGAACGGGCATTTGCGCACAGGCTCGGGGGCAGCTGCCAATCTCCGATTGCCGCCCATGCGCAAGTCGAGCGCGAACGCGTATCGCTCGTGGGCCTGGTGGCGGAGCCCGACGGGTCGCGGCTGTTGCGCGATACGATTTCGGGCGGCGCGGCAAGCGCCCAACTACTCGGTGTGCAGCTTGCCGAACGCGTGATCGCCGCGGGCGCCGGCGAGCTGCTCAAGCGGTTGCGTACGGCGTGACGCCATGCTTCCGTTGCACGGTGTCGGCGTCTTGGTCACCCGGCCCCAGCAGCAGGCCGCCCCGCTGTGCCGCCTGCTGGAGGCACGCGGCGCCAACGCCTTTCGCTTCCCCGCACTCGATATCAAACCGCTGAGCGAACGGCGCGCCCTGGCGGTGCAGCTGGGTGCGCTCGAGGACTTCGATCTCATCGTTTTTTTGAGCGCGAACGCGGTCAGATTCGGCGCCAAGCTGCTCGAACAAAAGCGCGACCTGCCGCTCGCGGCCATCGGCCCGGCCACATCGCGCGCGCTCAATCAAGCCGGATACCGGGTGGCCGTTCAACCGGCCGGCGGATTCGATTCCGAGAGTTTGTTGCGCCATCCAAAATTGGAGCATTTGGCAGGCAATCGCATATTGCTGGTCAAAGGCAGCGGCGGCCGCGAGTTCCTGCAAGAGGAACTCGCGCGGCGCGGTGCGCTGGTGACGATTGCCGATGTATATCGGCGCGAACGCGCAAACCCGGGTTCCGGTGAATTGTCGGCATTGGAGGCGCTATTCGTCGAAGGTGCGATTCAAGTCATCACGGCGACCAGCGCCGAGACGGCGGACAATCTGTTCGAACTGGCGACGCCCGCTCTGCGCGCCGCGTTCGACTGCGCGCGCTGGGTGGTGCCGAGCGAGCGCGTCGCGGCGCGACTGCGCGACCGCGGGGTGTCGGGACCACTGCTGCTGGCGGACTCGGCCGAAGATCAAGACTTGGTGGCGGTCATGGTGTGCTGGCGCGCCGGCGAATCGGGCGCATAGTCGAACGAATCGAAGCTCAGGCGCCCAGCCGCGACGCCGCGCCGGCCAAACTCGCTGCGCACCGCTTCGATCATCGCCGGCCGCATCGAGCACCGGCCGGTCCGGGGCGGCACTGAAACTACGATGGGATGTGGATAAGCTGATGCGCACTCTGGAACCCCTGGAACACCTTGGCATGCGGCCGATCGCGATCGTTGGTTGCGGCTACCTCGGCTTGCGCTTAGCCCGGCGGTGGCGAGATCTCACGCACCCGGTTCGCGGATTCGCCACTCGTCCGCAGAGCCTCGAGGACATTGCGGCGACCGGCGCCGAGGCCGTGCAGCTCGATTTGGACCGGCCGCTTGCGCCCGTCGATTTGGCCGGACATCTGCTCTATTACCTGGTGCCGCCCGCCCGGGATGGCGCTCACGATCGACGTCTCGAGCGGTTTCTCGATCAGATCAAAGGGCCGGTCGGACGCTTCGTTTACGTGAGCACCACGGGCGTCTATGGCGACCGAGCGGGCGCCATGGTGAATGAGGATACGCCGCCGGCGCCGCAGTCCGAACGCGCCGTGCGGCGGCTCGCGGCCGAGAATGCCCTGCGCGATTGGGCAGATGCCCATGAGGTGTCCTGGTGCATCCTGCGCGTTCCGGGTATCTACGGGCCGGGACGCTTGCCCCTCGAGCGGCTGCGCCGCGGTGAGCCCGCGATCCATCCGCAGGAAGCCACCCCGGGCAACCGGATTCACGTCGAGGATCTGGCAACCGCCTGTCTCGCCGCGGCCTGCGCGGCGCGCGCCGGCCGGCGCATTTACAATGTCACCGACGGCAGCGACGACAGCCTCACCTCGTATCTGCTGCGCGTGGCCCGTATCGGCAATTTGCCCGAACCGCCGCTGATTGGCCGCGCCGAAGCTCGCGCCCGCTTCCCGGAATCCTCATGGTCCTTTCTCGGCGAATCGCGCCGCATCGACAATCGGCGCATGCGCGAAGAACTCGGCGTGGCTCTCGCCTATGAGGATCTCGACGCCGGCATCCGCGCGAGTCTTTGATCTGCAGTTCGAGAGCGCCGCGCGACGCCGTTCAGCCGATCCGGCCGGCCGCGGGGCTCACGCGGGCTGACTTCGCTTGCTGTCGAGCCATTCGCTGATGGGCTGCCACTGCTTCCAGTCGGGCCAAGCGAGATATTCGGGCAGCTCCAATACGCCCATCCCGCGTGCGTAGGCCCGCACGTAGTTCTGCGCCTCGCGCAGACAGCCGAGATAAGGGACTTTGAGTTTGGTGAGGTATTGATCGAGTTCCTCGTAGATCAGGGTGTATTCGCGCACCCGGTTGGCGATGACGGCCAGCCGCGCTTGCTTGCGCGATACCTTGCCGATTTCGAGCAATTCCGTCATGAAATGGCCGCAGGCCTTGATGTCGATGGCGGACGGGAGCACCGGAACGATTATGGTCTCGGCGCGCCGCACCAGTTCGTTGAGCTCGGTGCCATGCACTCGCGCAGGCGCGTCGATGACCAGGACTTCAGTGTTGCGCGCCACGTTGCGCAGGCCTTCCTCGTATGCCGCCACACCGCTGATGGCCGGCAGATCCGCCGGCCGCTGCGCCAGCCAATCGAGGCTCGAACGCTGCGGGTCGTAGTCCGCGAGGCACACCTTCAGGCCGTCTCGGGCGAAGAACACCGCAATATTGATGGCAATCGTGCTCTTGCCGCACCCGCCCTTCGCATTCAAAACCATTACGTGGCGCATAATTCTCCGATATCGTTGTGGACTTGCGCAAGATTATCGCATTGAGCGGCTTCGCGCTCGTGCCCGCTCGAACTCGCGACAATCCGATGCATGGGCTATGCTCACATCCATGCGCATCGAGTTTTCGAAGATGCAGGGGCTGGGCAACGATTTTTTCGTGTTTGACGCGCCCGCCGCCGGCACCCATCTCGACCCCGATACCGTGCGCGCCCTGGCCGATCGGCGCACAGGAGTGGGATTTGACCAGGCGCTGATGCTCGAGACGCCGCGCGATTCGAATAACCGGGTGTTCTATCGGATATTCAATTCCGACGGCAGCGAGGTGGGGCAATGCGGCAATGGCGCGCGCTGCATCGCGGCTCTGTTGCATTCGCGGGCGCCGCAGCTCGGCCGCGAGCTTGCCATGGAAAGCAAGGGCGGCATCGTGCGCGCGCGCGTACGCGAGGACGGCCTGGTATCCGTGGAACTCGGCGTGCCGAACTTCGATCCGGCCTCCCTGCCGATGGACGCATCGGCCGGGACCCCCGTGTACACGCTGGATGTCGGCGGTGAGACCGTCGAATTCGGCGCCGTGTCGATCGGCAATCCGCATGTGGTGATCTCGGTGCCCGATGTGAAGTCGGCGCCGGTAGCGCGGCTTGGGTCCGCGATCGAACACCACCGGCGCTTCCCCCGAGGCACCAATGTCGGATTCATGCAAATCGTGGATCGCGGCCACATTCAACTGCGCGTGTTCGAGCGCGGCGTCGGCGAAACGTTGGCGTGCGGGAGCGGTGCATGCGCCGCCGTTGCCGTCGGCCGGAGCCGTGGATTGCTGGACGCGGACGTGCGCGTCGATTTGCCCGGCGGCAGGGCCCATGTTTCGTGGCCCGGTTCGGGGCGACCCGTGTGGTTGAGCGGACCGGCAACCACTGTTTTTAGCGGAATGATCGAAATTTAACGAGATGTCTTCGGGAGCTCACAAATGACGACCAGTCAGGCACGCGGTATCAAGCACGACACCATCAACGACAACAGCGTCGCGGAGTACTTGCAAACTTATCCGGATTTCTTCGAGCGGAACGGTCCCTTGCTCGCCAAACTGCGCCTGCCGCATTTGCGCGATGCCGGAGCCACGGTGAGTCTGGTTGAACGCCAGGTGGAAGTGCTGCGCGAGCGCAATCAGTCGCTCGAACGCAAGTTGAAGGAGTTGGTGGATGTGGCGCGTGCCAACGACGCGCTCGCCGATCGCATTCATCGCTTGAGTCAGCGTCTCATCCAAGCGCGCGCCTTGCCGGAAACGATCGACGCCGTGGAAACCAGTTTGCGCGAGGATTTCGATGCGCGAAATTCGGTGTTGGTCCTGTTCGTCGATGCGGCGCGGCCCATGGAGGCGGCGCCCAGCCGTTTCTTGCGAACCGCCAATCTCGCCGATGCGGAGATCAAGACATTCGAATCGTTGTTGCAGGGGAGCAAGCCCCGATGCGGCCAGATACGCGATGCGCAACGCGATTTCCTCTTCGGCAAGGATTCGGTGGAGGTCGGCTCGGTGGCCTTGACGCCCCTGGGCCCGAAGGGGGTGCTCGGAATCTTGGCGATCGGTGCGAGCGACGCGGAACGATTTCACCCGGGCATGAGCACTGAGTTCCTTTCGCGTATCGGCGAACTCGTGACCTACGCGCTGACGCGATAAGCATCCGGGGCCGGCAAAGGGTGAATGCGGAGCAACAGGGCTGGATTGAGCGTTTCGCTTCGCATCTGACGCACGAACGCCGCATGAGCGGACATACGGTTGCCGCCTACCGGCACGATTTGCTGAGGTTGCGCATTTTTTGCGAGGCGCGAAAGATTACGCGCTGGGACGCGCTCGATAACGCCCACCTGCGCACCTTCGCGGCGACCGAACACGCAAGCGGTGTCGGACCGCGCAGCATCCAACGGCGTCTTTCCGCGGTCCGCACATTTTACGAGTTCATGCTGCGCGAGGGGCACTGCGGACGGAATCCCGCCCGGGACGTGCGCGCGCCCAAGACCAAGAAGCGGCTGCCCACCACCCTGGATGCGGATCAGATGGCGCGCCTGCTCGAGTTCAGGGTTTGCGATTCACTGTCGGCGCGCGACAAGGCCATGATGGAATTGTTCTACTCCTCCGGGCTGCGGTTGGGCGAACTGGTCAGCCTCGACACCGGCGCCATCGATCTCGCCGATCGCACGGTGCGAGTCATCGGAAAGGGGAGCAAAACACGCCTCTTGCCGATCGGCCGATTTGCGATTGCGGCTTTGCAAAAATGGCTCAGCGAACGCGCCGCCATCGCCAAGGGCGCCGCTCCCGCCAAGCGAACCACTCCCGCCAAGCGCGCCGCATCGGCTCCGAGCGACGAATTTGCGGTATTCATCGGACGCTCCGGACGGCGACTCGGCGTCCGGGCGGTGCAGATGCGTGTGGGCATGTGGGCGCGCCGCCAGGGTCTCGGAGTGCACGTGCACCCGCATATGCTGCGCCACTCCTTCGCGACTCATCTGCTCGAGTCGAGCAGTAATTTGCGGGGAGTCCAGGAATTGTTGGGGCACGCCGACATCGGCACGACCCAGATCTACACGCATTTGGACTTTCAGCATCTGGCAAAGGTCTATGACGCCACGCATCCGCGCGCGCGGCGTCAGCGCACCGCTTGAAAGATCGCCCGCCGGCCCCATATGACCGGGTTCACATGAATCACGATCCAGAGCGGATTTACGGCACCACGATTTTGGCTGTTCGGCGCCATGGTCGCGTCGCGGTCGGCGGCGACGGCCAGGTGACGCTGGGACAGAGCGTGATGAAGGGCAATGCCCGTAAGGTGCGCCGCTTGTACGGCGGCAAGGTGCTGGCGGGCTTTGCAGGCAGCACCGCGGATGCCTTTACGTTGTTCGAGCGCTTCGAGGGCAAGCTCGAGAAATTCGGCAATCTCACCCGCGCGGCGATCGAATTGGCCAAGGACTGGAGAACCGATCGCAGTCTGCGGCGGCTCGAGGCCCTGTTGTGCGTCGCGGACAGCGAGAGTTTTTATGTCATCTCCGGAAATGGCGACGTGATCGAGCCGGAACATGATCTGATCGCCATCGGCTCGGGCGGCAGCTATGCCCAGGCCGCAGCCCACGCGTTCGTACAGGCCACGGATTTATCGGCCCGGGAAATCGTCGAGCGCTCGCTGCTCATAGCGGCGGACATCTGCATCTACACCAACCGCAATCTCACCATCGAGGAGTTGTAGCGCCCATGTCGCAAATGACTCCGCGTGAAATCGTCGAGGAGTTGGACAAGCACATCATCGGGCAAAAAGCGGCCAAACGTGCCGTCGCCATTGCCTTGCGCAATCGCTGGCGCCGAAGCCAGGTGCCGGAGAATTTGCGCCCGGAAATTACTCCCAAGAACATTCTCATGATCGGCCCCACGGGCGTCGGAAAGACCGAGATCGCGAGGCGGTTGGCGCGGCTCGCCAAGGCGCCGTTCATCAAGGTCGAAGCGACCAAATTCACCGAAGTAGGCTATGTTGGTCGAGAAGTGGATTCGATCGTACGCGATCTTGTCGACATCTCCGTCAAAATGACCAGAGAGGAGGAAATTTCGAAGCTGCGGCATCGGGCTGCGGATGCCGCCGAGGAACGCGTTCTCGATGTGCTTCTGCCGCGTGCTCCGGGGATGGCCACGGATCTCGGGCCGCGCGATGGCGATACGCGGCAACGCTTCAGAAAGATGCTCCTCGAAGGCGAACTCGACGACCGCGAGATCGAGATCGAAGTGCGGGCGAGCCCTGCGGGGGTGGAAATCATGGCACCCCCGGGCATGGAGGAAATGACTCAACAATTGCAGGGCATGTTCCAAAGCTTGGGCCAGAACCGCACTCGTGCCCGCAAAGTGAAAATCAAAGATGCCTTGAAGCTGCTGGTCGACGAGGAGGCATCGAAAATGATCAACGAGGAGGAGCTCAAGGCTCGCGCCGTCGAGAACGCCGAGCAGAACGGAATCGTTTTCATCGACGAAATCGACAAGATCGCCCGCCGCCAGGAAACCACCGGAGCGGATGTGTCGCGCGAAGGCGTACAGCGAGATCTGTTGCCGCTGGTCGAGGGCTGCACGGTCAACACCAAGTACGGCACGGTGAAAACCGATCACGTCTTATTCATCGCATCCGGCGCCTTTCACATGTCGAAACCTTCGGATCTGATCCCGGAGCTGCAAGGCCGTCTGCCGATTCGCGTCGAGCTCGAACCTCTGGTGGTGCAGGATTTCATACGTATATTGACCGAACCGGATGCCTCGCTCTGCCGCCAATACACCGCGCTGCTGGCCACGGAAGGCGTCGAATTGAGGTTCGAAGCCTCCGGGGTGCAACGTCTCGCCGAGGTGGCCTTCGAGGTGAACGAGAACACCGAGAACATCGGAGCGCGCCGCTTGCACACCGTCATGGAGCGGCTGCTGGAAAGCGTTTCCTTCGATGCCGCCGATCGCAGCGGCACATGCACCGTCATCGACCGGGACTACGTCCAAGGCAGCTTGGGCGATCTGGCGCGCGATCAGGATTTATCGCGGTACATTCTGTAACCGTGGGTTAGGCCGCTTGCGAAACACACCGCTGCCCACGGATATCAGGCTACGCACCCGATCGCGCATTCTCCACGTGCGTTTCGACGACGGTTCGAGCTTCGAGCTGCCGTTCGAATACCTGCGGGTATTTTCCCCCTCGGCCGAGATCACCGGCCATGGCAGCGGCGAAGGCATTCTTCAGACCGGCAAGGAAGAGGTGCGTATCAGCGGCATCGAGCCGATCGGCAATTATGCGTTGCGCTTGATTTTCGACGACGGCCACAACACCGGGCTCTATTCATGGGCGGTGCTGCACGAATTGGGCATGAACCGCGATGCGAACTGGGCGCGATACCTCGAACGCTGCGCCGAAGCGGGAATCACGCGCAAACCCGGGTTCGAGGGCGGGCGGCGGCCGACTTGAAGGCTCGGACGCCGCAGTCGGCTACAATGCGGGGGAACCGGGATGGGCGCGATGACTGACTCCGACCGCAAGGTAGATTTTGGATTCGAAAAAGTGGCTCCGAAGGAAAAAGCCGCGCGGGTGCATGCGGTTTTCACTTCGGTGGCGGGCAAGTATGACCTCATGAACGACTTGATGTCGTTCGGCGCGCATCGGCTGTGGAAGCGATTCGCCCTGTCGCTCACCGGCCTGAAGCCCGGACAGTCAGCGCTCGACGTCGCCGGCGGCACCGGCGACCTGGCGCTCGGGCTTTTGCGCCAGGTCGGCAAGGACGGCCGGGTGGTCCTTTCGGATATCAATCCAAGCATGCTGGAGGTCGGCCGTGATCGGCTGCTCGACGCGGGCTTCGTCGGCAATGTCGAATGCATAGTCGCCGACGCCGAGCGTCTGCCCTTTGCCGACAACTCGTTCGACTGCGTCACGATCGGATTTGGACTGCGCAATGTGACCGACAAGGCCGCCGCGCTGGCCTCCATCTACCGGGTGTTGAAATCCGGCGGACAGCTCCTGGTACTGGAGTTCTCGACGCCGGTGGCGCCGGGTCTGAAACATTTGTACGACGCTTATTCGTTCGGTGTATTGCCGAGACTGGGTCAACTCGTCGCGCACGACGCCGCCAGCTATCGGTATTTGGCGGAATCTATACGCACCCATCCGGATCAAGAGACGCTGCTCGAGATGCTGCGCAGCGCCGGATTCGCGCTCGTCCGGTACCACAATTTGGCCGGCGGGATCGTCGCCCTGCACCGCGGATATAAAATCTGACATGCCCGCAACCCCCGCCTGGCTCGCATCGGTCGAAGCCCTACTCAATAGAAGCATCGGCCAGTCGATGCGGGCAACGGCCGCCGCGCGCCGTTTGAACAACACTTCGATGCAAATCGATATAGAAGGCGTGTACGCGCTTCGTGCGGCGGTGTCGGCCGAAAGGCTGGCGCTCATGGCGGGCGGCGAGAGCGAAGCCGATGCCGTCATTTCCGGATCGCCGTGGGCGCTCCTCGAGCTTCTCGCGGGCGGCGTGAACAGCACCGGCGGCCCGAATGCCGAGGGTAGGGCGGCAACGCGAATCCGCGGCGACGCGGAGATCGCAAACCGCTACCGGGAGCTGTTCGCATTGGCGCGACCGGACTTCGAGGAAGAATTATCCCGTTTGACGGGCGATGTGCCGGCGCGGCGATTGTCGCAGTTCGCAAAAGCGGCCTTCTCGTGGGTGCGCAAAAGCGGGCGTACCGCCGGGGAGAACATCGCCGAATATCTGCAGGAAGAGAGCAGGGATCTGGTCAATAGAGCGGAACTCGAGGAATACCTGCTGGGCGTCGATCAATCGCGCGAGATGGCCGACCGTATCGAAATCCGCCTTGCGCGCCTCGAGCGGCGGCTCAAGGGTACGGCGTGATGCGGCTGCGGGTCGCCGCCCGGCTGCTGCAAATCCAACGTGCGCTGGTCCGGCACGGTTTGGATGATTTCGTGCGCGCGACGCATCTGTACCGGCCGTTTCGGTTCCTATTTTATCTGTCGCCGTGGACTTGGTTCCAGCGCAGCGAGGGCGCGACACGGGGCGAGCGCCTGCGTCTAGCGCTCGAGGAACTCGGGCCGATCTTCGTGAAATTCGGCCAGGCGCTGTCCACGCGCCGCGATTTGCTGCCCATGGATATCGCCGATGAGCTCGCCAAGCTTCAGGATCGCGTGCCGCCCTTTGACGGCGCAATCGCCGTGGCGACTATTGAGGGCACGTTCGGCCGCGCGCTCGCCGACATATTCACCGATTTCGACCGGACCCCTCTGGCCGCCGCCTCGATCGCGCAGGTGCATGCGGCAAAGCTGAAGAGCGGTGAAGAAATCGTGGTGAAAATATTGCGCCCCGGGATGCATGAATTCATCGAGCTCGATCTCGAGGTATTGGACGCGCTTGCGCTTCTGGCGGACCGGTATTGGGAGCCGGCCCGCCGGCTGCGGCCGATCGAAGTGGTGCGCGAATATCGAAAAACCATTCTCGACGAGCTCGACCTCATGCGCGAGGCCGGCAACGCCGCCCAGTTGAAGCGCAATTTTTCCGGCTCGCCGCTGCTCTATGTTCCCGTCGTCTACTGGGATTATTGCCGCGTCAACGTCATGGTCATGGAACGTATACACGGGATCATCGTGAGCCGCGTGGACGAGTTGCGCGCGCGCGGCACCAACATCGCCAAACTGGCGGAAAACGGCGTGGAAATCTTCTTCACGCAGGTGTTCAGGCACAATTTTTTCCACGCCGACATGCATCCCGGAAATATCTTCGTGCAAATCGAGGATCCCGAAAATCCGCGCTATGCCGCCGTCGACTTCGGCATCGTCGGCACCTTGCAGCCTCGCGACCAGCATTATCTCGCGGAAAATTTCATGGCATTTTTCGACCGCGACTATGCCCGCGTCGCGACCCTGCACGTCGAGTCCGGCTGGGTCCCCAAGGGAACCCGCGTCGACGAACTCGAAACGGCGGTTCGCACCGTTTGCGAACCCATATTCAACAAGCCGCTCAAGGAGATTTCTTTCGCGCAAGTCCTGCTGCGGCTCTTTGAAACCGCCCGCCGCTTCGACATGCAAATCCAGCCGCAGCTGATCCTGCTGCAAAAAACGCTGCTCAACATCGAAGGGTTGGGACGCGAACTGTACCCGGAACTCGATCTGTGGAAGACGGCGCAGCCGATTTTGCGGCAATGGATGCGCGAGCGCATGAGCCCGCGCGCCGCATTGAAGCGCATGCGTACGCACCTGCCGGACACGGTGGAAGCATTGAAGCAACTGCCGCAGATTTTGCAGACAGCGGTGCGTGAAGCTTCCGAGGGCCGGCTGCGCTTGCAGATTGAGGACCCCGCCGTGGCCGCACTGCGCAGCGAATTGCGGCGCGCCCATTTTCGCCGCGATATCGCCGTCGCAAGCGGCGTCCTGTGGCTGTCCGGCCTGCTTTGGCTGTCCTCGGTCGCCCTGTACCGCTGGCTCGGTTGGGCGCAGATGGGCGCCGCGATCGTGTTGTTCGTTTGGTACCGGTCGTTGGAGCTTAAAACCGAATGAAGATACGAATCGAGGCCTCGACCAGCTATCGCGGCCGCAATGCGCGGACGAATTGGCCGGTCTTGCTCGGGTTCATCGCCCTGGCCTTCGCGGCCGGTGCTCTCGGCGCGATCGTCTCGCCCGGCGGTTCGGCTGGAGCGACTGCGTGGTACGCGGCGCTGTCGAAGCCCGCTTGGGCGCCCCCGAACCGTTGGTTCGGGCCGGTATGGACGGCGCTGTACCTGCTGATGGGGATCGCCGCGTGGCTGGTCTGGCGCGAGCGATATCATCGCAAGCGTACGGCCGCGCTCGTGGCTTACGCGGTCCAGCTCTTGCTCAACGCGCTTTGGGCGCCGCTGTTCTTCGGCGCCAGGAATATCGGCGCCGGCCTGTTCATCGTGGTCGCGCTGTGGTTGGCCATCATTTGGACCATACGCGAGTTCCGCCCGGTGCGCCCGCTCGCCGCAGGTCTTTTGATCCCATACGTGTTGTGGGTCACTGTTGCGATGGCGCTGAATCTGCGCATCTGGCGCCTCAACCCATGAGGGCCGGGGGGATCGGCAGCGTGAGCACTGCGGCGTCGCGCCGCTTCAATTCTCCGCATCATGCGGCGCCGCGCACGCACTTGCTGTCCAATGACAATTACTGCGTGATGGTCACCGCCGCCGGCTCCGGCTACAGCCGCTGGCGCGACATCGCCGTGACCCGCTGGCGCGAGGATCCGAACTGCGATCCGTGGGGCTTCTTCCTGCTGCTGCGCGATGTCGCGGGCGGCCGGACATGGTCGGCCGGATACCAACCGGTCGGCTGCGAGCCCGACGCCTACGAGGCGGCGTTTTTCGAGGATCGCGCTGAAATCACCCGTACCGACGGTTCGATGCTCACCGCCACCGAAATACTGGTCTCGCCCGAGGACGACGCCGAGGCGCGCCGGGTATGCGTTACCAATCGCGGCGGCGGGGTGCGCGAAATCGAGGTGACGAGCTACGCCGAGGTGGTCTTGGCGAGCGCAGCCTCGGACTCGGCGCACCCGGCATTCTCCAAAATGTTCGTGCAAACGGACTTCGTCGCGGATGGGGGGACCCTGTTGGCGACGCGCCGCAGCCGCGAGCCGGGCGACCCGCCGCTTTGGATGTTTCACCATTGCGTAGTCGAAGGAGATACGACCGACGCCCTGCAATTCGAGACCGATCGGGCACGATTTTTGGGAAGGGGACGAGAACTTCGCGATGCCGCATGTATCGTGGATGCAGGGCCGCTGTCGAACACCATCGGCACCGTGCTCGATCCGGTGCTTGCGCTGCGGCGCCGAGTGCGCATCGCCCCCGGCGAATCAGCTCGCATCGCCTTTTGGAGCGGAATCGCCCCCAGCCGCTCCCAGGCGCTCGCGCTGAGCGCCAAGTATCGCCAGATCTCGGCGTTCGACCGGACCAAATCCCTGGCGGGGACATACGCTTCGGCGCAGTTGCGCCGTCTGGACATCGATATCGGCGAGGCGCTGCAATTCCAAAGCATCGCCAACCGGGTGCTGTATGCCGACTCGTCGCTGCGCGCTTCACGCGAGATCCTGAGCCGCAACGTATTCGGTCCGCCGGTGCTGCGGTGCGTCGGTATTTCGGGCGACCTGCCGATCGTGCTGGCGCAGATCGATGCAGAAGGCCAACTGGAAATCATCGAGCAGCTGTTGCGTGCGCACCGCTATTGGCAGGCGAAGCGATTGGCCGTCGACCTGGTCGTACTCAACGATTGCCCTGCGCCGATTGCAGCGGAATTGCAGCACAAATTGGCTGCCGCGATCGCAACCGCGGCGGCGCGCGGCGGCGATGACCCGCGCTGCGGCCGGGTGTTCCTGCTGTCCGGCGATGCGATGCCGCCGCCGAACCGCGAGCTGTTGCAGACCGCCGCTCGGGCGATTTTCATTGCGCGCGCGGGCTCGTTGGGCGACCAGTTGGCGCGATTGCGCGACGCGGATACCATACCGCCGCGCCAACGGCTGCACCACCAGGAGGGGGCGGCACGCACGCACGCGCCGTCAGGCATCCCGGACCTGGAATTCTTCAACGGCTTCGGCGGCTTCGCGGCTGCGGGGCGCGAGTACGTCACCGTTCTCGAGGCGGGACAATGGACCCCTGCTCCCTGGATCAACGTGATCGCGAATCCGCAATTTGGCACTCTGGTATCGACGGATGGCGCCGGCAGCACCTGGTCGATCAATGCGCATGAAAATCAGCTGACGCCCTGGTCGAACGACCCGGTGAGCAACACTCCGGCGGAAGCAATTTACATTCGCGACGAGGACAGCGGCGATCTATGGAGCGCAACGCCGCTGCCGATTCGCGAGCCGGCTCATCCGTACATCATCCGCCATGGCTTTGGGTACAGCCGGTTCGAGCATGCCTCGCACGGCATCGATTCGCAGCTGCTGCAATTCGTGCCTCTCGAAGACCCGCTCAAGATATCGCGCCTGAAAATCGTCAATCGCTCGCAGCAAACGCGCCGCCTGTCGATCACCCATTACGTCGAGTGGGTGCTCGGTAACCAGCGCAGCCGCAGCGCGCCGTTCATCGTCACGGAGCTCGATCCCGAAACATCCGCGCTGATGGCGAGGAACCCGTGGAGCACGGATTTTCAAGGCCGAATCGCCTTCATGGATATGGGCGGGCGGCAGCGGTGCTGCACCGGCGATCGCGGGGAGTTCATCGGCCGTCATGGTTCGCTCGCCGAACCCGCGGCGCTGCTGGGCCCATCGGGGCTCTCGAATCGGGTCGGCGGCGGCGCTGATCCCTGCGGCGCAACGCAATGCGGGTTCAGCCTGCGGCCCGGCGAGGAAACCGAAATCGTGCTGGTCCTCGGACAAGAGGCATCGATGGCCGGCGCTCTGGCCCTGATCAAGCGCTACCGCACTTTGAATCTTGACGAGGCCTTGCACGCCGTCGCTGATTTTTGGGAGCGAACGCTCGGCGCCATTCAGGTGCACACGCCCGATCGGTCGATGGATGTGCTGTTGAACGGCTGGTTGCTCTATCAAACTTTGGCGTGCCGATTGTGGGCGCGTACCGCGTTCTACCAGTCGAGCGGCGCTTATGGGTATCGCGATCAGCTGCAGGACGTGATGGCGCTTTGCCTCGCGCAGCCGGCGCTCGCGCGCGAGCACATTCTACGCGCGGCATCGCGCCAGTTTGCAGCCGGCGATGTCCAGCATTGGTGGCTGCCCGTTTCCGGTCAGGGCATCAAGACCCGCGTATCCGATGACCGCATCTGGCTGCCGTTTGTCGTCGCACATTATCTCGAGGTCACCGGGGATTTGGCCGTGCTCGATGAGCGCGTGCATTTTCTCGAGGGCGGCCCGCTCGCGGCGGAGCAGAGCGAGGCCTTTGCGGCTCCCGCAGCCACGGCCGATGCCGCATCGCTGTACGAGCATTGCGTCCGAGCGCTCGATTCGAGTCTTGCCGTGGGCTCGCACGGCCTGCCGCTATTCGGCGCGGGGGATTGGAACGACGGCATGAATCGAGTGGGAGCGGCGGGCCGGGGCGAAAGCGTCTGGCTCGGGTGGTTCCTGAACGCGACGCTGCGTCAATTCGCGCTGCTCGCCGACTCACGGGGCGACTCCGCCAAGTCGGCCCTGTGGCGCGAGCATGCCGCAGCCCTGCAGCAAGCGATCGAGCGCGAAGCTTGGGACGGGGCATGGTACCGGCGCGGCTATTTCGACGACGGCACTCCGCTGGGTTCGTTTTCGAACCAAGAGTGCCGCATAGACTCCATCTCGCAGTCCTGGGGCGTGATTTCCGGCGCTGCGCAACCGGAGCGTGCGCTGCGCGCAATGTCGGCGGTCGATGCCGAGCTCGTTAGCCGCGCCGACGGGCTGGTGCGGCTGCTCACCCCGCCGTTCGATCGCAGCGAACCCGATCCGGGCTACATCAGGGCCTACCCGCCCGGATTACGCGAAAACGGCGGGCAATACACTCACGCGGCGCTGTGGTCGACGCTGGCATTCGCTCATCTCGGAGACGGCGATCGCGCGGGCGAGCTCTGGTCGCTGCTCAACCCCATCAATCATGCGAGTACGCCCACGCACGCTCAACGCTACAAGGTCGAGCCCTATGTGGTCTGTGCGGATGTGTATTCGGCGCCCACCCACGTCGGCAGAGGAGGCTGGACCTGGTACACGGGATCGGCGGGCTGGATGTATCGCACGGCAATCGAAAGCATCCTGGGAATCCACGTGCGCGGAGCCGTGCTTCGGATCAGTCCCTGCATACCCCGTACCTGGCCGGGCTTCGAGATCCATTACCGATACGGCTCATCGAGCTACCGGATCGCGGTGCAGAATCCGCAGGGCGTGAACCGCGGCATCGCTCAGGCAACCCTGGATGGACAGACTCTGCCGGGCAGGCCCTGCGATATCGGACTACTGGACGACGGATTGCAGCACCAGGTGCGCATTACGCTGGGCTAAAGTCCGCTCGATACGCGAGAGGCCTTCGATTCTATTGGCGCCTTGTGTCTTGGCGCCTGGACCGCACTGCGGCAATCCCCCGCACCATGGCCGCTCGCGCCAGCGCGCCGGTGGGCAGCATCCGAATGAGCCGCCACGCGAGCGTCGGGCGCGCAATGAACAGCCCGGCGAGAATCGCTGCGGCGGCGCCGAGCCCGCCGCCCCCCATCAGCGTCCGCATTATACGGCTGCGCGGAAACGCTTCCGCCCCGCGCTCGCTCGGACTCTCTCCCGCAGACACATCGGGCGGCGGTTCGAGCAAACGGCGTATCTCCGCGCGCGACTGCGCAAGCCGCGCCAAGACTTCATCCCGCGCCTCGTCCTGCGCCTCGTCCCGCCGCATCAATTGAGCTCCTTGCGACCGCGCTGTCTCATCGGCTATGGATCCTTGTCCGCCAATATCCGTTCAAGAATCACGCGATCCTCCTGCCATTCCTCGCGCACCGACGCCAGGAACGGCGGCCGCTCGCGAGCGGCGCGGGACCGATAAATCATCGCCGCCGCGGCAAGGCCCAGGAAGAAGACGCCCATCCCGAGGATTGCCGCCAATCGATGCGGAGTGTCCCAGGTGATCGCCACGACGGCCGCACACCCCATGAGAGCGGTAAGTAACAAGCTGAGGGCGACCACCACCAGTGCGACGATATTCTCCGCCAATTCCCGCCGTGCTCTCGCCAGATCCTGCCCGGCGAGATCGACGTAGGCCGCCAGATGGTGCAGCAACGCTGGCAACGCCTTCGGAAGGGACCAGAACAAGCGCACGATAACGATCCTTAGGACCGGCGGGCCACTAAGATGCCGACCACCGCGCCGACTGCGGCGGCAATGCCCACCGCGACCCATGGGCTTTCGCGCACGTAATCGTCCGCACCGATCATCGCCTGCTGCGCCTGGCCGCGGATCGTATCGGCGCTTCCCGCCAGACCTTCCTTGGCGGCGCCCACCGCCCGCATGATCTTGTTACACAGCCGCGCGACATCCTCATCCTTCAAATTCCCTATGCGGGCAACCAGATCCTCCACGTCCGCAATCAAATTTTTGATTTCGTGCACGGTGCGGTTTTCATCGTGGCTCGCACCGATCCCCGAACCGTTCGCCGGCTCGGCCGACTCGAATGGTGTTTCCATGCAATTCTCCTTTGGCGAACAAGAATCACGCTTGTCGCTGCGGCGTCCATTGCCCGCAGGTCGGGAATTCACGGGCGCCCCGGACATTCTTACACGAAAAC
>DAINPA010000003.1:0-32956 GCA_036743675.1 Steroidobacteraceae bacterium | reverse complement strand
GCGGGACGCTAAGAGGCGCTCGAATTGCGCTCGAATCCGCAACGCCAACAGCTGGTGAATTGCGGTTCGAGCTGTTCCTTGCATTCATCGCAAATCCACGTTGAACCCACCTGAGCGGACGACGCGCGCGCCAACACGCTCAACGCGTAGCGCTCGTCGGCATCATCGACGTAGAGCTGCGGCCAAGTCTCCATCATCGGCAGATCGCCCATCGCGCCGGCCAGATACTGGTTCCTGAGCTCACAATGGATTCCGGCGGTGATCAGCACATTTCGCGCATGGGCGACTTGTATCAACGATGCGGCCCGGTACACACGCTTCACGCGCCGACCCTTTACGATCGATCTACCGCAGCGAGCCCAGGAAAGCCCGAACGTCGTCGCCCCGCTCCAATGCCTCGACCAAAGCGGAGCCGACCACGACACCGTCGACGTGCGGCGCGAAGCGGGCGACTTGAGCGCGCGAACGGATGCCGAACCCGGCGCACACCGGAACCGTGGAGCAGCTCTTCACGCGGTCCATGTAGGCGAGCACCTCGTCGGGCACGTCGGCCGACCGCCCCATGGGCGTGCCGGTGGTGCCCGTCATCGTCACCGCATAGACGAAACCCTGCGCCGCCTTGCAGAGCATCGCGAGGCGCGGCGCGGGTGTAACCGGCGTCACCATCTGCACCAGCGCCAGACCCTCGCGGTCGAGTGCGAGTTTCAGGTCGCCGCTTTCCTCATAGGGCAGGTCCGGCACGATGAATCCGGCCACACCGGCCTCGCGCGCGGCGCGCGGCAGCGCCTCGAGCCCGTAAGCGAGCAAGGGATTCAAGTAACTCATCAACAGGATGGGAGTGTTGCGCGGCTGTGGCAGCGAGGCGACTTCCTGCAATATCCACGGCAGCGTGACGCCATCGGCAAGCGCAACGAAGCTGGCGCGTTGAATCGTGGAGCCATCGGCCATCGGATCGGAAAACGGCACGCCGATCTCCACCACATCGCAGGCCGCCGCGACCGCCGCCAGGTTCTCGTGGAACTGCCGGCGGCCGGGAAAGCCGGCGGTGAGAAAGCCCACCAACGCCGGTCGGCCTTGAGCGGTTGCGCTATGAATCGCTGCGGATATGGCGTCGCGCGGCTGCATGCTGGCCTCAGCTCTTGAGCACGGTGCGCTGCAAGATGCTCATGTCCTTGTCGCCGCGCCCCGAGCATCCGATGAGAATTCGCGAACCGGGATGCGATTTGGCGTAGCGGCGAGCCCCGAAGATCGCATGCGCCGTTTCAATGGCCGGCAGAATGCCCTCGCACTTGGCGCATTCGGAGAGCGCATCCAGCGCCTCCTCGTCGGTCGCCGATTCGTACGCGACCCGCCCGCTCTGCATGAGAAAAGCGTGTTCCGGACCGACACCCGAATAATCGAGTCCGGCGGATACCGAATGCGTTTCGCGTACCTGGCCAAAGGCGTCCTGCAGAATCAGCGTATAGCTCCCCTGCAGCACGCCCGGGGTACCGAACGTCAAGGAGGCCGCATTGTCGCCGAGACCGGGGCCGCGGCCGCCCGCTTCCACGCCGAGCAACTTCACCCCGCTGTCGTCGAGAAACGAATGAAACAGCCCGATCGCGTTGGATCCGCCGCCCACGCAGGCAACCGCCATATCCGGCAAGCCGCCGGCAAGCTCGAGCATCTGTGCCCGGGCCTCGCGGCCGATCACCGATTGCAGCTCACGCACCAGATACGGATAGGGATGCGGTCCCACGGCCGAGCCCAAAACATAATAAGTGCCGGTGGGGTCCGAGACCCAGTCGCGCAGCGCCTCGTCGATGGCGGCGCGCAAGGTTTGATCCCCGGTGGTCACCGGTACCACGGTGGCCCCCATCAGCTGCATGCGGCCCACGTTGGGAGCTTGGCGCTCGACGTCGACAGCCCCCATGTAGACGACGCAGGGCAATCCCAAACGCGCCGCGGCGGCAGCGCTCGCCACGCCGTGCTGTCCGGCGCCGGTTTCCGCAATGACTCGCTTGGCGCCAAGGCGTTTCGCGAGCAGCGTCTGCCCCAGCGCGTTGTTGATCTTGTGAGCGCCGGTATGCGCGAGGTCCTCGCGCTTCAGCCAAATTTCGGCTCCCCAGCGCTTGCTCAACGTCGGTGCAAAAGATAGCGCGGTCGGACGGCCGACCCAGGTCTTCAATTCATGGTTGAATTCGGCTTGAAAGTCCGCGCTGTGCAAGTAGCGGTCGACGCCTGCTTGCAGCCTATCGAGCGCCGGCACGAGTGTTTCGGGAACATAGCGGCCGCCGAAGGCGCCGTAGCGGCCTTTGACATCGGGGTAGGCGGCGAACCGCGAGGCGCCCCGGGTTGCGCCGCCCTCAGGCGCCGAACTCACGGCTCTTGCTCCAGCTGTGCGGCCGCCGCGCGCACCGCGCGCACGAATTCATGAATCTTGGCGGGGTCTTTTACGCCCGGCACCTCTTCCACGCCGCTGCTCACGTCGACCCCAAACGGCCGCACCACCTGCACGGCTTGCGCGACGTTCTCTGCCGTGAGACCGCCCGCCAGAATCAACTCGGTCTGCCGCGCAAGCTCAGCCGCCCGCCCCCAGTCCGCGACCTCGCCGATGCCGCTCGAAGGGCCCTCGAACATGATGCGAGGCGGCAACGGGTTCGGGGTCTTGCGGCCGAAACGCACGACGGGGAGCACCTTGATGTGCGAGGGGATCTTCAATTCACGCAGATCCGCGACATCGGTTTGGAAATAATCGGGCTTGAGAACGCGGCAGATCTCGTCCACCTTCATTTGCAGCGGATGCCTTGCGACCGCAATACGCAACATGCCCGGCGGCGCGAGTGCCGCGAGTTGCGCCGCCTGTCCGGGAGTCACCTGCCGCGGGCCGGGGGCGAACACGAAGCCGATAGCATCCACATTGGCCGCCGCGGCGGCGCTGATCGCATCGGCACTCGTGATGCCGCAAATCTTGATCCACATCGGTCTAAGTGTAGCCATTTAGGGCGGCAGTGTGCGCGTCTCGTCGAAGATTTCCTTGAGCAGAGCGGTCGGGTCCTCCCGGCTCATCAAGGCCGTGCCGATCAAGGCCAGCCGGTAGCCCAACCGGCACATGCGTCGCGCGTCCGCGCCGGTGGCCACTCCGCTCTCGGCAACCGCGGGCCAACCGTGCGGCAGCCGCGGCGCCAACTCCGCGAACCGGTTCGGCACCACCTCCAAAGTCTGCAGATCGCGGCAATTGACCCCGACGAGCAATATTTGCTCGAGCGACCGTTGCGCCTCGAGCAATTCGCCGGCAAATTCCAGGTCCGCGGCGTCGAAGGCTTCCAGCAATACGAACAAACCATGCTCGGCCGCCACCTCGAGCAGTTCGGCGATGCGCACGCGCGGCAGCATCCGCAATATGACCAGCACGCCCCCCGCACTCGCGGCACGAGCTTCCAGCACCTGGTAGGGATCCACGATGAAGTCCTTGCGCATGGCGGGTATGCCGAGGGGCTTGAGCACCGATGCCGCCTGCTCGAGATGCGCGAGAGATCCGTCGAAGCGCGAAGGTTCGGTCAGCACCGATACCGCGGCCGCACCGCCGCGCGCGTAGGCGGCGACGCGCGCCAGCCAGTCCTGGCCGGGATCGCCCAACATGCCCGCGGCGGGGGACCGCAATTTGAGTTCTGCGATGACATCGAAGCCTGCCGGTGACAAGCGCAGCGCCGGGCCGGCAGAAGCAGCTCGCGCCCGGCGCTCGAGCGCGCCGAGAGGCTCACGCTGCGCCGCCTGCGCCACGCGCTGCGCGCTCGATCGCGCCATCTCATTCAAAAAGCCGCTCATGAGGTTGCCGAGGCGGCCGCGAATCGCTGCAATCCCTGCAGCCACTGCCGCGCTCGCCCGCTGTCGATGCCGGCGCCGGCGATCTCGATGCCCGATGCGATCGAAGCGGCGCGGCCGGCGATGAACAACGCAAGACCGCACTGCAGGATCAGCGCCGCGCGGTGCGCGCCCCGATCACGCGCGTCAAAAACCGCATGCAGGGCGGCGAGGTTCGCCGCGGCGTCGCCGCCCTTCAAGTCGGCGGAGCTGCAGCGCGGCAAGCCAAAATCCCGCGGATCCAATTCCTGGCGGCGGATCGTGCCGCGGGTCACGTCGAAAGCGACAAACGGGCCAATCGGGGTCGCTTCATCCCAGCCGGCGGCGCCATGCACGACCCAGGCGCGCTCGATTTGCTCCCCGACCAAGCTGTTGGCGATCAGTTCGGCGGTGCTCTCGTCGTAGGCACCGATCAGGCGAAAGCGCGGAGCCGCGGGATTGGTGAGCGGCCCGAGCAAATTGAAAACCGTGCGCACCTTGAGCGCCGCGCGGATCGGCGCCAGGGTCTTCATCGCCGGATGAAAGTAGGGAGCAAACAAAAAGGTGAAGCCGGTGGCGGCAAAACACCGCGCCGCCAGATGTTCATCGAGCGGCAGGGTGAATCCGAGCTTTTCGATCAAATCCGCGCTGCCGCTGCGACTGGTGATCGAACGGTTGCCGTGTTTGACCACCGGCAGACCGCATGCGGCCGCCAGCAGCGCCGCGCCGGTGGACAAATTGAAACTGCCGGAGAAATCGCCGCCCGTACCGACGATATCGATGGCGTCGGGAACCGGGGGCAAATCAGGCTTGCGCGCGAGTGCGCGCATCGCGCCGGCGAAGCCGCGCAGTTCCCCCGCGCCGACCCCCTTGGCGATCAGCGCGGCCAGCAGCGCGCCGGCCATGGCGGGCGCGACATCGCCCGTCGCCAGAACCTCGAGCAGCGAGGCTGCCTCGAGCTCGGTGAGATCGCGGCGTTCCAGCAAGTCTTGAAGGGTTTTGCCGAGATCCTGCACGGGGCGCTACACCTTCAAGAAATTGCCCATCAAGACCGGCCCTTCCGGGGTGAGCACGCTTTCCGGGTGAAACTGCACTCCCTCGATCGGCAGCGACCGATGGCGCACGCCCATGATCTCGCCCTCGCGGGTGCGCGCCGTGACCTCGAGCACATCCGGAATGCTGTGCGGTTCGGCGATCAGCGAGTGGTAGCGGCCCGCCTGAAAATCCTGCGCCATGCCGCTGAATACGCCCTTGGCGTCGTGCTGCACCGGCGATACCTTGCCATGCATGAGGCGGGCGGCGCGCACCACCTTGCCGCCGAATACCTCGACTATCGCTTGATGGCCCAGGCAAACGCCGAAGATCGGTATGCGTCCGGCGAACCCCTGAATCATCGCCATCGACACGCCCGCATCGCGCGGTGTACCCGGCCCCGGCGAAATGACCAGGTGCGTATGACTCTGGCGCAGGGCCGCATCGACTGTTATCGCATCGTTGCGACGAACGTCGACTTCGGCTCCCAGGACCAGGAAGGCCTGCACCAGGTTGTACGTGAAGGAGTCGTAATTGTCGATCAGCAATATGTTCGGACGCACGCTTCTAAAGCCCCTCCGCGGCAATACCGAGTGCGCGGCGCAGTACCGCGCTCTTCGCCAGGAGCTCCTCATACTCGGCCTTTGGAGAGCTGTCGGCGACGATGCCGCCGCCGGCCTGGTAGCTGTAGACGTGGTCGCGAAATACCAGGGTGCGAATGGTGATCGCCTGATCCATGTCGCCGCGCCGGCCGAAATAGCCGACCGTGCCGCCGTACAGCTGCCGGCCGACCGGCTCGAGCTCGTCGATGATTTCCATCGCGCGCACCTTCGGCGCACCCACCAGCGTGCCGGCGGGAAACGTGGCGGCGAATAAATCGAACGAATCGTAGCCCGGCGCCAATGTGCCGTTGACGCCGCTGACCATGTGCATGACGTGGCTGTAGCGCTCGATGACGCGGTACGGTTGCACGCGCACCGAGCCGGCCGTGGCCACCCTGCCCAAATCGTTGCGCGCCAAATCCACCAACATGACGTGCTCGGAATTCTCCTTCGGATCCGCCAGCAGTTCGGCCTCCAGTGCCGCGTCGAGTGCCCCGTCGGCGCCGCGCGGCCGCGATCCGGCGATCGGCCGCAGCTGCGCCTGGCCGTCGTGCGACTTCACCAAGGCCTCCGGCGAGGAGCCCACCACGGTGATATTGCCCAGTTCGCAAAAATACATATAGGGCGAAGGATTCAAGAGCCGCAACGCACGATACACCTCGAACGGCGCAAGCTCATGGCGCCCCTCGAAGCGCGAGGACAAGACCAACTGATACACATCGCCGGAGGCGATGTATTCCTGGGCGCGCCGCACCCCCGCGGCGTGCGCGGCTTCGCCGAGCGAGGGCGTGGCGGGCGAGAAGCGGCCGGGAGCGAGAATGGCCGGCACCGCGCCACGCAGCGCCTGCATGACTTCGCGCCGCAGGGACTGCCGCTCCGCTTCGCTGCCGTCGTGCAGCAGCGCGGCGCTGCGCGTCAAGTGATCGAAAACCAGCAGGGAACACGGCGCAACGTAATGCGCATGCGGCGTAACGGTCTCATCGAGGCTCCGTCCGGGGAGGCGCTCGAAGTAGCGCACGGCATCATAGGCCGTATAGCCGACCAGACCGCCCGACAACGGCACACCCGGAATCTCAGGCTTTGGCTGCGGCGCACGCGCCAGCGCGCCGCGCAGCGCGTTCAAGAACTCCGCTCGGGTCTGCGGCCGCGGCGTATGCCGATCGCCGACGTACAGGCCCGATGCGTCCAGCCGCACTTCGAGGCAGCTGCCGAAACCGATGAACGAATAGCGTGCGAGGCGCTCCCCGCCCTCGACGCTCTCGAGCAAAAACCGCGGACGAAACGGTGCGAGCTTCAGATACGCCGACACCGGGGTATCCAGATCGGCGGCGATGTCAAAAGGTGTTTTCATGACTCCCGGAAGATTGTATGGATAAAAAAAACCCACCCCCGCAGGTAAGGCGGAGATGGGTTCTGGATATCACTGAATTAACTCTAAGACTTAAGCGCCCAGCGCCCACTCCTGCGGATAGGTGCGCCACCACCGGCGGGCCAGGGTTTTATTGCTTATGGCCGACATATCCACTCAGTATCGCCGCCCCGAGCGGGCAGCGTCAAGCTTTGGCGGCAGGGCCGCTCGTGGCGCGTTTCTCTGCTTGGCTTGCATGCGCGGGTTGGGTTTCGAGGGTTTTCTTGAATCGTCGCGTCAGTGCGACGAAACGGGGCGTCAAACCGATGTCTTCGTATACCGGGTCGCCGTGATCGTCGCGTGAAATGACCTTGGGGCCGGGCTCATAAGGCATCGCGGCCGCGATTTCATCGAGGCCGGCGTGCAACAGATCCGTGACGATCTCCTCGATGCTGCGGCCCGGAAATAGTTCGGCGAGCGCGTGCAATCGAGCCGCGTCGTCCGTGGTCAGACGAACCGCATATTCCTTCGCCGTCCGCGCCGGGACCGCGTCTTTTCTCCAATGATCGAGCAGGGGCTTGAATTTCACGACTACTCCGCCATACCGGGGGCAACCGGGTGAGTATAAGGGGCGATCCAGGCATACATTATAGACTCGGCTCCCCGGCGTGCGTGCGGCGCCGGTATTATCTTGCAGCGAGGCAATCGTGGATATCGAACCCGGCAGTGAACAGCGAAACTGGGCGATGGCGGCGCATCTGTGCGGCCTATTGTGGGCCGCGGGCGGCACGGGATTCATTTTCATCCCGTTCGGCGGCATGGTCTTGTTCACGATGCTGGGACCCTTGATCATTTGGCGGACCAAGGGGCAAGCGATGCCCTACGTGGCGGAGCAGGCCAAGGAGGCGCTCAATTTTCAAATCACGGTATTCCTGGCCGGCGTGCTCTGTGCCGTACTGATGTTCGTCTTGGTCGGCTTCGTCCTGCTGTGGGCTTTGGGTCTAGCGGACCTTATTCTGGTGATCATTGCGGCAATACAAGTGAGTGACGGCAAGGCCTACCGCTATCCCTACTGCCTGCGCTTGGTGAAGTAGCCGCCTTGGCGCACCCCTCTCCCGCATCGCCCGCGGTCAGCCGGGCGCCGGATGGCGGCGCATTCCAGCGCGGACTGTTGGGTCTGTTCGAATACAGCCGCCGCGCCTTGCTGCTGGTCTGGACCACCAACAAGGGGCTTTCCGTCGCGCTTGCGGGACTCACGGTGCTCGCCGGTGTCCTGCCCGCCGGCATCGCCTTTGTGGGCGCGTTGATCGTCGACGCCGTGATCCACGCTGCCGATCTGCACCGCAGTACCGGCGCAACGGCGTTCGGCGGCGTGGTGGTCTTGGTAGCGCTCGAAGCGCTGCTGGTGGCCGCCACATCCATGGCACAGCGCGGCATTTCGTTGGCGCAATCGCTGCTGCGCGCACAGCTCGGTCATCGCGTCAACGTCATGATCCTCGAGAAGGCGCTCACCCTCGATCTCGCGCAATTCGAAGACTCCGAGTTCTACGACAAGCTGACCCGTGCGAGGCGCGAAGCCTCCAGTCGCCCCTTGAGCCTGGTGATGCGCACCTTCGGCCTGCTGCAAAACGCCATTTCGCTGATTTCCTTCGGCGGCCTGCTCATCCGATTTTCGCCTTGGGCGGTGGTGCTGCTGGTGGCGGCCGGACTGCCCGCCTTCCTCGCCGAGGCGAAATTCTCGGGCGAGGCGTTCCGCCTGTTCGGCTGGCGCGCCCCCGAGTCGCGCATGCAGATCTATCTCGAGTCGGTGCTGGCTCGCGAGGACAGCGCCAAAGAGGTGAAGCTATTCCAGTTGGGGCCGCGCCTGCTGGATCGCTATCGAGACATATTCACGCGGCTGTACCGCGAAGATCGCGACCTCACCGTGCGCCGCGACGCGTGGGGCTTCGCCTTGGGGTTGCTCGCCACCGGCGCGCTGTACGGCGGCTACGTGTGGATCGCCGCGGAGACGGTATTGGGCGGCATGACGGTCGGACAGATGACCATGTACCTCATGCTGCTGCGGCAGGGGCAGTCGGCGGTGAGCGCGGCGCTCTCCGCCATCAGCGGTCTGTACGAGGACAATCTGTATTTGTCGAATCTCTTTGAATACCTGGAGCAGCCGGCCGGCAGCTCGAGCGGCCGGCTTAACGTGGGACCGCGGCCCGGCGATGGAATCCGCTTCGAGGGCGTGGAATTCGTCTATCCCGATGCGGCTGCCCCGGCCCTGTCGGACATCGATCTGCACGTGCGTCCGGGTGAAAGCCTCGCGCTCGTGGGGGAGAACGGCTCCGGCAAAACCACGCTGATCAAATTACTCACCCGCCTTTACCGGCCGACCCGCGGCCGGATCCTGCTCGATGGACTCCCCTTGGACGAGTGGGACGAAACCACTCTGCGGCAGCGCATCGGAGTGATATTTCAGGATTTTGCCCGCTATCAAATGCTGGTGGGCGAGAACATCGGTGCCGGCGACGTTCGCGCATTCGAGGATGAAGGCCGTTGGCGCAGCGCCGCCATGCAGGGTCTGGCGGCCGAATTCATCGAGCAGCTGCCGGCCGGCTACCGCACGCAGCTCGGCAAGTGGTTCAAGGACGGGCGCGAATTGTCGGGCGGACAATGGCAGAAAATAGCGTTGGCGCGCGCCTTCATGCGCAACGAAGCGGATATCCTGGTGCTCGATGAGCCCACCGCCTCGATCGATGCGGGCGCGGAAGCACAGGTATTCGAGCATTTTCGGGAACTGACGCGTAATCGCATCGCGATCGTCATATCGCATCGATTTTCCACCGTGCGCATGACCGATCAAATCCTGGTACTTGAAGAGGGCCGCATCGTCGAGCGCGGCAGCCATGCCTCATTGATGGCGGCGGACGGCCGTTACGCAAAGCTTTTCACGCTGCAGGCGCGCGGGTATCGTTGAGCCCGATTCGATCGACATGACTCCATAATTCACCGGTGAAATTCGTATGCCCTCATTCGACGTCGTCTCCGAAATAGACACTCACGAGCTCACCAACGCCGTCGACCAGGCAAGCCGCGAATTGTCGCAGCGCTTCGACTTCAAGGGCACCGACGCCGCGTTCGAGCTCGAGGAGACCACCGTGACATTAAGCGCTCCGGCGGACTTTCAGTTGAAGCAGATGGTGGAAATCCTCAAGCTCAAGATCGCCAAACGCGGCATCGACGTCGGCTGTCTGGAGGTGAAGGACCCTGTGGTCAATCTCGCGACCGCCAAGCAGCAGGTGATCCTCAGGCATGGCATCGATCAGGAAACCGGCAAGAAGGTATCGCGGCTGTTGAAGGACTCGAAACTCAAGGTGCAGGCGCAGATTCAAGGCGAAAAGGTTCGCGTGACCGGCAAGAAGCGCGACGATCTGCAGGAGGCGATCGCGTTGCTGCGCAAGACGACCTTCGAGGTCCCACTGCAATTCAATAATTTTCGCGATTGAGAGCTAACCGCGTCCCAACAAAGACCGCGGCGACCCGGCGCGAGGATCAAACGCGTTCGAAACCAGCGACTGTTTCGACGTGCCCGGTGAATGGGAAGAGATTGAATGCCGTGAGCGCGCCGAGGCGTAGCTTGCCGTATGAAATCAGGCGCGCGGTGTCATTGAGCAACGACTCGAGTTCACAGCTGATGTACAGGAAACGTTCGGGCGGATGCTCGGCCAGATACCGGCACAGTTCGATGTCGAGACCCTTGCGCGGCGGGTCGGCGATCACCACCTCGGCGCCCGAAGCCGCTGCGCGCGCTGCGCCCGCGGGTCCCGGGACTACGGCAATCCTGCCGCGATTCGCCGCGTCGAGCTCGGCGAGCCCGAGTTCGAGTCCGTGAAGCGAATGCGGGCTGAGTTCGTTCATTCGAATCTCGGCGGCCCGAGCCAACAGCGACAAGCCGATGGCGCCGACACCCGCGTAGAATTCGGCCACTCGCGCACCCTCCGGGATTTGGGCGCGCACGTGCTCGACGATGCTCTGCGCCATCTCGAGATTGCTTTGCCCGAAGGCGCCCGGCGGGTAGTGAACCGCTGCCCCGCCAAAACGTTCGACCACGCTCACGGGCCCACACCAGTTCTGGAAGTCGGGACCGAGGATGGTATTGGAGCGCTCACAATTGGCGTTGAACCACAGGCTGTGCAACTCCCCACCGAGACGCTCACGGATCAAGTCGAAGCATGCCGCCAGAGGCTCGGCGGTTGGGCTGTTGGCGACGATCACCACCTGCGCGCTTTGCGAGCTGCGCTCCACCACCACTTGCAGGTAGCGCGCGACACCCAAATGGGCCTTGTCCGAGTAGCTGGTCACCCGAGCCTCAACCAGAGCGCGCCGCACCACTGCGGCGACACGGTTGATCAACGGGTGGTGCACACTGCAGTTGGGTATGTGAACCACGCGGTGGGTACCAAGCTCAAAGAGTCCCAACTTGGGCGAGCCCAGGCGGCCCCGGATGGCGAGCCGCGCGCGATGCCGAAACCCGGCGGTTTCTCCTGAAATCACCGAAACTTCGGGCAAACCATGGGTGCGCGCGAGTTCATCGAGCGTGCCCTGCGCAGCAGCGGCGATGCCGTGCTCCCCGAACCGCGGGCAACCCGGACACGGTGGACGGTGCGGGCACGATGTCAATGCGCCCGTCAGTCGCCTTTCAAGCGTCGCAGCAGCGGCGTGATCAGATCGATGGGCAAGGGGAATACGATGGTGGAGCTCTTTTCGCTGGAGATGTCGGCGAGCGTCTGCAGATAGCGCAGTTGCAGCGAGGCGGGCTCGCTCGATAGGAGCTTGGCGGCTTCCGCCAGTGTTTGCGCCGCTTGCTTCTCGCCTTCCGCGTGGATTACTTTTGCGCGCCTGCCGCGCTCGGCTTCGGCCTGACGAGCCATCGCCCGGATCATGGTCTCATCGAGATCGATATCCTTGATCTCGACATTGCTCACTTTCATGCCCCAGGCCGCCGTATTCGCGTCAAGGATCTGCTGAATGGCGGCATTGAGCTTGTCGCGCTGAGCCAGCATCTCGTCCATTTCGTGTTGCCCCGCCACCGAGCGCAGCGTCGTCTGCGCGAGCTGGCTGGTTGCTTCCCACGGGTTGGTGACCTGCAGAATGGCCTTTTCCGGATCGACGATACGAAAATAGACCACGGCGCTGACCTTCACCGAAACGTTGTCCCTGGATATCACGTCCTGCTTGGGTACATTCAGCACCACGATGCGCAGGTCCACCTTCTTCATTTGCTGAATCGCCGGCAGCACCAGCCGCACGCCAGGACCTTTGACGCCGGTGAATCGGCCGAGCGTGAACATCACACCGCGCTCGTATTCCTTCAAGATGCGTATCGAACTCGCGATCAGCAGCAGCAGTAAAACGACGATCACGGGCAATGAAAGGCTCATCGGTGACTCCTTTTAGTTCTGTTGTGGTTCCACCCAGAGTGTCAGGCCTACCACCTTGACGATACGGGCCTGTTGACCCGCACGCAATGGACTTGCGCTGCGGGCGTTCCACAATTCCCCGCCGTAGCGCACCACGCACCGATCCTGACAATCGCTGACCGCTTCAACGCTCGCGCCGATCATCGTCTCGACACCGGCGCTCAGAGGGCGGCGTCGCGCACGCGCCGCGAGCCAGCCGATGGCGACTATGACCAGCCCTCCTGCCACGGCGATCCCCACGATCAACGGCAATGCGACTTGCATTCCGGCCACATGATTGTCGAATAAAATGATGGATCCGATGATGAATGCCGCCAGACCGCCGACGCCCAGGGATCCAAATGCCGGCATGAAGAATTCCGTAACGATCAGGCCGATGCCGAGCGCCATGAGCGCGAGTCCCGCGTAGTTGACCGCCAGCAACTGCAAGCCGTAGAGACCCAGCAACAGCGACAGCGCTCCGGCGACACCCGGCAGTACCGCTCCGGGGTTGTAGCCCTCGAGGAGCAGGCCGTAGATGCCGACCAACAGCAGCCCGTAGGCGATGGTGGGATGGGTCAGCACCAGCAGCACACGCGTACGCCAGTCCGGCGCAATGCTCCGCACCGCGAGTACCCGGGTATCGAGCACCGTTTCCTGATCCGCCGCTTTGACCTTGCGCCCCTGAAGCTGCTGCAATAGATCCGGCACATCTTTCGCGACGATTTCGATCACGTGCTGCGCGAGCGCGTCGTCTGCTGATAGGCTCGCGGCCCCGCGTACGGCGGCTTCGGCCCACTCGGCATTGCGCCCGCGCAATTGCGCCAGCGAGCGGATGTAGGCGACGGCGTCGTTGACCCCTTTGCGCTCGCTCGCCGAGCCCGCGGGAATCGTCTCCGCGCCTTTCTGTTTCTTTTCGTCGGTGGGGTTGCCCGCCGGCGGCACCGGCGGCGTGTTTGGCTCGCCGCCGATCGCAATCGGTGTCGCTGCGCCCAAGTTGGTCGCCGGGGCCATCGCGGCGACGTGGCTCGCGTAAAGGATGTAGGTCCCGGCGCTTGCCGCCCGCGCTCCACTCGGTGCCACGTAGGTCACCACCGGCACCGGCGACGCCAGTATCGCCTTGATGATATCGCGCATGGAGGTGTCGAGACCGCCGGGCGTGTCCATCTGGAGAATTACGACGGCGCTATGCTGGTTGCGCGCGTCCGCGAGCGACTGCTCGACATAACGACTCATCGCGGGCCCGATCGGGCCGTTGAGCTCGATCAAGGTTGCAAAACGGTCAGCGCGCGCGAGTACCTCGGTACTTCGACTCGATGCCGAACCTGCAATCAGCAGGGCGATCGCAAGCCACTGCGCGATGCGGCGCAATTCAGTGCGCCTGGAACGAACCTCGCTCATTGCCGGGCCCCCTTGGCGGTGGCCGTATGTCGCCAACTACGTAATGGTAGCTTGAAGCGGGCCGCGCGTGTTAATCCTCGGCCGCACCCGGCGTTCAGGGGGCGGGCTGGGCTCGCTGCATGCCCTTGGAATACACCACCGTGCCATCGAGCTTGACGATGATCGCATCGATGTCTTCCAGCCGATTGTAGATTTCCATCGCCTTCTCCGGACCGAGCACGAACGCGGTCTTGGATAATCCGTCGGTGCGGGTGGCGTACGGTCCGATGACCGTCGCGCTGCGCACTTTGCTCGCCGAATGGCCGGTGTGCGGGTCGATGATGTGGTGGTAGCGAACTCCCTTTTCTTCGAAGAACCGTTCGTAGTCCCCGGAGGTGGATATCGCGGCGTCGACCAGCGGAATTCGCGCGATCACATTGCCCTCGCCTTTTCTGGGATCGCGTATGCCCACCACCCATGGCTTACCGAATCGGTCGCCGATGATCCGGCTGTCGCCGCCGGCACCCACATAGGCGCGCGTGTAGCCGAGAGATTTCAGCACGTCGATGCCGCGATCCACGGAATAGCCCTTGGCAATGCCGCCGAGATCGATCCGGACTCCCTTCTGCGAAAAAAGCACCGTTTGATTTTGCTGATCGAGGATCACGTGGCGATAGTCGATGGCCGGCAAAGCCTTGGCGATTTGCTCCTCGTCCGGTCGTTGGTGTTTGCGAAAGTCATAAAGATAGCCGACGCTCGCGTAGGTAATGTCGAAGGCGCCGTCGGTGATGACCGAGTACTCCTTGGCGGTCGTCAACAAGTCGAACAGTTCCTTGCTGATGTGCATAGGTCCGTTCGCAGCCTTGTCGTTGACCTGGGATACTTCGCTGGTGGGCTTGTAGGTGCTCATCGAGTCGTCGATATGACGCATTTCGGCGAGCACGGCCTCGATGGCCTGATCCGCCTTCGCCGGATCCTCGGCCCACAATTCCACCGTGATCCGCGTGCCCATGATGCCGTCGGTGACGCGCCGCACCCACTCCGCGTGCGCAGGCCCCGCCGCGCATACCAGGACGCACAGACACAGCCAGGGTTTGACGAACTCTTTCATGGGTGAATAGCCTATCGCACGCCGCGCGCCCGGCGCCATTGCATCACGGTAAATCCGCTGCCGATCATGCCGCCCAGGTGCGCGAAGTGCGCCACGCCGGAAAGACTGCCGGTTACCCCCAAAAAGAGCTCGACACCCGCGTACAGCGTGGCGAAGAGCCACGCCGGCATCGGAATCGGAGGTATCAACGGCACGACCTTGCGATTCGGGAACATGAGAGCGTACGCCAGCAGCAGCCCGAAAACGCCGCCCGAAGCGCCAATCGTGGGCGCGGGCGCTGAGCCCAGCAACGGCGGCACGATGATCTGGGTCAAGCCGGCGGTGACCACCGATGCGAAGTAGCAGGTCGCCAGGCGGCGCGGCCCGACGTAGCGTTCGATTTCGGCGCCGAACATCCACAGACCCAGCATGTTGAATAGCAGATGCGTGAGGTTGCCGGTACTATGCAGGAACGCGTAGGTAACGATCTGCCAGACATGAAAAAAGGATTGACCGTCGATGGGCTGCACCGGCCACAGCGCGAACAAATCCTCCATCCTGCCGTTCGATACGCCTTGCAACACGAACACTACGACGTTGGCTGCGATCAAAGCTTTGACGGCGGAAATTTTCATGTGTAGCGGTTCATTGTAACGCGATGCGAGCGGTATTCCTGGACTACGACACGGTCTCCAATGGCGACCTGGACCGATCGGTGTTCACCCGGGCGGTGGCAGCGGTCGAGTATTTCGGCACCACCGAACCTGCGCAGATCGGCGAGCGCATCGGCGATGCCGAGATCGTGCTGCTGAACAAGGTGAAATTGGCGCGCGGTCAACTTCAAGAAGCCCCCAAGCTCAAATTGATCGCAGTTGCCGGCACCGGTACCGACAACGTGGACCTCGTCGCCGCCCGGGAGCGCGGCATCGCGGTGTGCAACGTGCGGGGCTATTGCACACAATCGGTGGTGCAACACGCATGGTCGATGATCCTGAGCCTCACGCAGCATTTGCCGCAGTTCTCGCGCCTGACCATGGACGGATCTTGGGTCAAGAGCGAGGCGTCGACCCTGTTTGCGCACCCCATTCGCGAACTGGCCGGCTGCACGCTGGGGGTGGTGGGATGGGGCGATTTGGGCCGCGGGGTCGCCAAGATTGCGGGCGCGTTTGGGATGCAAGTGATCATCGCCAACCGACCGGGCGGGGTCGCTGAGCCCGGGCGAGTGGATCTTGAGCGGCTGCTGGAAACGGCCGACATCGTGTCGCTGCATTGCCCTTTGACGCCGGCGACCCGCGGCTTGATCGGTGCGCACGAACTCGCATTGATGAAGCCCGGGGCCTTGCTGATCAATACCGCGCGGGGCGCGCTGGTGGATGGTTTCGCACTCGCCCGGGCGCTGAAGGATCGGCGCCTCGCCGGCGCCGGGATCGACGCGCTGACGCAGGAACCGCCGGTCGATGGCGACCCCCTGCTCGATCCCGACATTCCCAATCTGATCGTCACGCCCCACATCGCATGGGCCGCGCGCGAGGCGCGCCAGCGCTGCCTTGCGGAAATGGCGGCCAATATCGAGGATTTTTCGCGCGGCGGCCGGCGCGGGCGGGTGGTGTAGCCCCGTCCGTTAGGCGCTGCTCAGCCCCTGTTTTGTTTCTTTTCGCGTTTCGCGGCGCGCTTTTCCTCCAACGTCTTGGCCGGTTTCTTTTTCTCTTCTTTCTTTCGATCCATGCCCTTGCCCATGGCTGACTCCTCGCGTGTTGACAAAAATCTCAATCAACTCTTCGCCGGCCGCCGGCTCAGCAATTTGCGCGCGATGTGGCGGTCGGCCGGATTTCGCGGCGGCTTGGGCGGCTTTTCGGCGACCTTGCTGATCTTGAGCTCGCGGCCCGCCACTCGCACTTTCTGCAACGCCTTGAACACCTGCTTCGGCATGCCTTCGGGCAAATCGACAAAGCTGTGGTCATCGCGAATATCCACGCGCCCGATGTGCACACCCTCGATTCCCGCCTCGTTGGCGATCGCACCCACGATGTTACCCGGCTTGATTCCATGCGCCGAACCCACTTCGATGCGAAACGTCTCCATGTGGCCCGCGGCGGTGCGCGCAGGAGATTTTCCTTCCCGATCAGGCGCCCGCGGGCGCTCGGGGCGCGATCGTTCCGCGTGCGGACGTGCGGCGGCACGCGGCGCGAGAGGAACATGCGGCGGCGTGTCGGCGCGCATCGGGGCCTGGGCGCGCGGCGCCTGCCGTTCGACCTGCGCACGTTCTTCGGCGACAGGCGCCTCCTTGCCCCCCAACAACAGCGGCGTCGCGCCTTGGCCTAAGCTCGCGAGCGCAGCCGCTATGTCGATGAGCGGCAGCCCGGTTTCCGCCTCCAATTGTTCCAATATCGGGCGGAACGCGTTCGCTTCGCCCTTGGCCACGGTCTCCGAGACCCGCAGCTTGAACTTGGCAATGCGCAGCGCATTGACCGCATCCACCGTCGGCAGATTCATCGGTTCGATGACCTGGCGAGTGGCGCGTTCGATGATGCGCAGCATGTTGCGTTCGCGCGGTGCGATGAAAAGAATGGCCTCGCCCTTGCGTCCGGCCCGCCCGGTTCTACCGATGCGATGCACGTAGGATTCGGAGTCATACGGCACGTCGTAGTTCACGACGTGGCTGATGCGCTCGACGTCGAGTCCGCGCGCGGCGACGTCGGTGGCGACGACGATGTCGATTTGTCCCGCTTTCAGGCGCGCAACCGTCCGCTCGCGATCCTTTTGAGGTATGTCGCCATTGAGCGGCGCCGCGGCAAAGCCGCGCGCCTCGAGCTTTTCGGCGAGTTCGACGGTGGATTGCTTGGTGCGCGTGAACACCAGCATGCCGTCGAAGATTTCGGTTTCCAGGATGCGGGTGAGCGCATCGAGTTTGTGCATGCCGCTGACCAGCCAGTAGCGTTGTCGGATGTTGGCTGCGGTGCTGGTCTTGCTCTTGATGGTCACTTCGACCGGCGATCGCAGGTGTCTTTGCGCGATGCGGCGAATCGGTGCGGGTATGGTGGCCGAGAACAACGCCACCTGACGCTGCGGGGGCGTCTGCTCGAGAATGCTTTCGACGGCGTCTATAAAACCCATGCGCAGCATCTCGTCCGCTTCGTCCAATACCAGCAGGGTCAGGTTCGCGAGCTTCAAGGTGCCGCGGTTCATGTGATCGATGACGCGTCCCGGCGTACCCACCACCACGTGCACGCCGCGCCGCAGCGCATTCAATTGCGGCTGATAGCTCTGGCCGCCGTAAATCGGCAGGACGTGAAATCCCTCGAGGTGCGCCGCATAGCGCTGGAAAGCTTCGGCCACCTGCAAGGCGAGTTCGCGGGTAGGCACCAACACCAGTACCTGGGGTTCGCGGCCGGCGAGATCGATACGTGTCAGCGCGGGCAAAGCGAACGCGGCCGTCTTTCCCGTGCCGGTCTGCGCCTGGCCGAGCATATCGGCGCCGGACAGCAACACCGGAATCGTCGCGGCCTGGATGGGCGAAGGCGATTCGTAGCCGACGTCCACGAGCGCTCGCAGGACCGGCTCGCACAGCGCCAGATCAGCGAAGCTCGGGGACTTTGGGGATTCGTCCGCTGGGACTGCGATCATAGGGCATGCCTTGGAGAAGTTGCTTCAAGTCTAGCGGTTTGACCGCGTATTGCTACCATGCGCGTGGGGAAGCCACCGAATCTCCAAGGCAGGACGATACATCATGGGACGCATATTCGAAGTCAGAAAACACGTCATGTTCGCGCGTTGGAACCGGATGGCCAAGCAGTTCACGCGGGTGGCCAAGGACATTGCCATCGCCGTCCACGCGGGCGGCGCGGATCCGGCCTCCAACCCGACGCTGCGCCGGGTGCTGCAGAATGCGCGCGCCGTCAACATGCCGAAGGACAAGACCGATGCGGCGATTCGGCGCGCCAGCGGCAAGGAGGCGGCCAATTATCAGGAAATCATCTACGAAGGCTACGCACCGCACGGCGTTGCCCTGTTGGTCGAAACCGCCACCGACAACCCCACGCGCACCGTCGGAAGCCTGCGCAATATCTTTACCAAAAATGGCGGTAATCTCGGCACCACAGGCAGCGTGAGCTTCTTATTCAAAAAAATGGGGGTATTTCGCCTCGATCCGGCCAGCGTCAAGGACCACGATGAACTGGAGCTGGACCTCATCGACTACGGCCTCGAGGAGATGGGCGAAAGCACCGGGGACAAGGGCGAGCCGCAATCGGTGATCCGCTGTGCGTTCAACGACTTCGGCAAGCTGCAGGAGGCGCTGGAAGCGCGCCAAATCACCCCGCTGTCGGCGGAACACGAATACATCTGTTCGGTACCGACCGAACTGCCCGAAGCGCAGGCCGCGGAGGTCTTGACGTTGATCGACAAACTGGAGCAGGACGATGACGTCCAGAAGGTGTTTCATACCTTGGCTTAAGGGCGCCGCACGGTTCCATACCGCAATATCCGCGTCGGCGGCGAGGTGATCGGCATCGGCAGGGGTATCGTGACCCTGGACTAGGCTCCTAGGGCTGATTCGCGCTCGGAGCAGGCGCTGCCGTCATCGCAACGCGATTGACGATGCCATACGCCCATTGAAGCACCGGCACCAGGCGCGGGCTCACCATCTCGAGCGCTTTGTGGTAATCCATCCAGCGCGCTTCATGGTGCTCCGCCACGCCGAGTTCCGGATTCACCGGAAGGCGCACCTCGGTCTGTTTGCTGCGAGCAATGTAGTAGCGGGCAATCTTGCCTTTGTTATAGGGGCCGGTCTCCATGCAGACCGCGCCCCAGTCGAATGAGATGTCGTCCAGCGTGGTTTCTTCGCGGACCTCGCGCAGTGCCGCCTCGATCGGCGTCTCGCCCGCTTCGACCAGTCCCTTGGGGAAGTCCCAGTTCCGATAGGCGCGCAGCAGCAGGAACTTCAATTTATGGTCGGACACGCTCACGATCACGACACCGGAGGACAATCTTGTGGGCAGCGCGGCACTGGACATAGGGATGCTCTGTAGCGTGATTGCCCTCCCATTGTACTCGCCGCCGGCCGCTTAGGCGGCCGCGGACAGCGGTGAAGTGAAATGCATTGATATTATGGTTATCATAGATGGTGTCTATGTCGTTGCAGATACGGGTTCAGCACAATGAATCTCAAGGATCTGAAATATTTGGTGGCGCTGGCGGACACCGGCCACTTCGGCCGCGCCGCCGATCGTACCTTCGTCAGTCAGCCGACGCTGTCGGCGCAGCTCAAGAAATTGGAAC
The DNA here is from genome assembly GCA_036743675.1 of Steroidobacteraceae bacterium. Lineage (GTDB taxonomy): Bacteria > Pseudomonadota > Gammaproteobacteria > Steroidobacterales > Steroidobacteraceae > Bog-1198. Next base: position 12,961 of record DAINPA010000003.1, on the reverse strand, counting down.
AGTACTTGGGCGTGAAGCTGGTGGAACGCCAGCCGAAGAACGTGCAACTCACCGAGGTCGGTAAGCAAATCGTGGTGCATGCGCGGCGCATGCTGGACGAAGCGAACCAAATCGTTGCGCTCGGCCGCAACAGCACCGACCCGTTTTCCGGCAGGCTCAAAGTGGCGCTCATCCCCACCATAGGGCCCTACCTATTGCCTCGCGTCACGCAAAGGATCCGCAAGGCGTTGCCGCATCTCGGGCTCATGCTGTACGAACATCGGACCGAAGGCTTGTTGAAGCGCCTGCACGAGGGCGAAATCGATATGGGTATCCTGGCGTTGCCGACTGCGCTCGGCGGCTTGGAGTCGCGAACCCTCTATAAGGAATTTTTCACGCTTGCAGTTCCGAATGGTCACATTCTGGCGGGCAAATCGACCGTCAAGGTGCAAGACCTCAAGGACCAGACCGTGTTGCTGCTGGAGGACGGCCACTGCCTGCGCGACCAGGCCCTGGAAGTCTGCAGTCGCGTGGACGTGCGTGAGGCCGAGGACTTTCGCGCTACCAGCCTCGAAACCTTGCGGCAGATGGTGGTGGCGGGGTTCGGCATCACCTTGCTACCCGAATTGGCGGTCGAATCGCCGTTCGGTTCGCAGCGCGGCCTGACGGTGCGGCCATTCGCCAAGCCGGCGCCCGCGCGCACGGTCGGCGCGGTATGGCGTAAATCCAGCACGCGCACCGCAGCCATATCCGCGGTGTGCGATGTGCTGGCCGAAGTCATGGCCGTACGCAAGCGCTGAAATCCGGGCGCGCCCCATGAAGCAACAAAATGCCGCTGCGAACCGTGCCGCCGGACGCCGTTGCGCGAAACGCCGCGGCGCACGCGGTTCCGGCGCCGACGCGCCCGATTGGGCGTTTCAGGCGGACGACGCAGCGGTGTTCGAGGCGCTGGCTGCAGGAAGGCATAGCGAGAGTCTGCGGGAATATTTCGGCATGCCGGCGTACCAGCAATTGTGCGTGCTGGCGGCAAAGGCGAAAAAGCGCGAACGCGCCGGCGGACCACCGGTGCTCATCATCCCGGGCATCATGGGATCGAGACTTGGCGAATCAAACCTTCGCGGGCAGAAGGGTCTCTCGCGGTCGGTGTTGTGGATAGATCCCATGCGCATCGCCGCCGGGCGGCTCATCGACCTCAAGCTGCCTTCGGTCACACCCATACGGCCGATAGGTGTGCTGCTCCTCTCCTACGCGAAACTGAAGCTTCGGCTCGATATGGCCGGCTTCGATGCCAAGTTCTTTCCATACGACTGGCGCCTTGGGATCGACGAGCTCGGGGCGACACTCGCCTCACGCATTGCCGCGGACGGCAAACCCGCCATGCTGATCGCGCACAGCATGGGCGGTCTGATCGCGCGGGTGGCGACCAAGCTGCTGCCCAAGCGGTACGTGCGCAAGCTCATCCTGTTGGGCACCCCCAATCGGGGCTCGTATGCCCCGGTGCAGGCGCTGCGCGGCACATACCCCTTCGTGAGAAAATTGGCGCGGCTCGATCTGCACCATACGCCCGAACAGCTCGCACAAAAAGTGTTTGGCACATTCCCGGGGATCTACCACCTGTTGCCGCCGCCGAGGCCGGGATCGCAAGTCAATCTGCTCGATTCTCGCTGTTGGCCACGCCCCGGCCCCAAGCCCGACGCCAAGTTGCTCGCACGGGTGGCCGCGGCACGGGCGCAGCTGGCGGCCCCGGACGCACGAATGGTGCATATCGTCGGCGTCAATCGCGAAACGGTGATCGCGGTGCGCCGCACTGCAACCGGCTTCGAATACCGCTTGAGCGCAAACGGCGACGGCACCGTGCCCGTGGCCTTGGCGTTGTTGCCCCGCCTCAAGACCTACTTCATCGACGAATTGCACGGCAATCTTGCCAACAACCCGCAGGTCATAAGCGCCATCGTCGAACTGCTGCGGCGCGGACGCGCCCGCGAGCTGGCGCGACGCTTCGTACCGCGGCGCTCTCGCACGACCCGCATCGACGACGCGCGGCTGCGGCTGATCGGTGCAGGCAAGATCGATTGGCGGCGCCTCGATTCGGCGCAGCGTGAAGCGGCGCTCATGGATCTGGACGCGACCGCAGACTAGCGTCGAGCGGCGCCGGCGGCCGGGGGTCCCCAGCCCAGCCCCGAAAACCCGGCTTTTACGACGTAGTACGCTGAATTTGCAGTCTTTTGCTGCTGCTTTTGCCGAGTATTTCACATCTTGCGCAGGCCGGACCCGGCAAACTGGTTGCCCAGAGAAATGCCGGTCATGAACGCCCCAACAACTACAGCAGAAAACTTGAAGACGCCGACACGGCGCTTCGATGCCCAATTCATCGAGGAACATCGGCTGATCGAGCGCTACCTCGAAAACAAATTGCCGTACAAGGGCGCGCGCGATCTCGAGAACTGGTGTCGCGAGCACCCCGAATACCTGAATAATCTCAAGCTGTCGGAGCGTGCGCAGGCCAGCCTCAAGCTGCTGGAAGCGAGCGGCCAGGTACAAGACCTGCGCGAGCCGTCGCCGCCATGGTGGAAGACTCCGTACACATTGATCGGCTTGGCAACGGTGGCGCTGCTGAGCTTGGTGGCATTCTGGTTCCTGATGGGCAAATACGTGTTGTTGCGCAGCGAACTGCAGGATACCCGCGAAAGAATGCAGCAGGGGTCGCTGGTGCAGCCCGCAACCGAAAGGGACCTGCGTATAGCGCCGGATCGCGCGCCCGGCCTCGACCGGGCACGCATCGTCGTCAGCCGCGCGGTGCCTCAGTTGATCGATGTGCACATCGATATGAGCTATTCGAAACTGATGCAGTTCCGCATGTTCGTGGACAAACAGGATCAAGGGCGCGCCTTGGTTCTCAACAATGTCCTTAAGGATTCGAACAATGAGTTGCGCCTCACGATCAATACCACGGGGCTCGCGGCCGGTCTATACACCGTGCGCATTGAGGCGCTGCCGCCGCGCGACATCCCCATCCCCGAAGGTTGGCTGATCCTCGAAGTGCACTGACGGGAGGCTACTCGTCGCGCAACGTGACGATGGGCGGCGTATTCACCACCCGCCACGTGGCCAGAGTGCCGCTGACCCCCACCAGTATCGTTCCGCACACCAAGCCGAGCACCCACACCCACGGGTCGAAGGTGAACTGCAGCCCGAACAGCCGGCGCGCCAAAATCCAGCCGACGCCGCTGGCGCCGAAGGCTGCCAATGCGCCCGAGAGAAATCCCAAGGCCGAGAATTCGGCTGCGACCCCCTGCAGCACCGTGCGTCGACTCGCCCCCAAGGTGCGCAGCATCGCGCTTTCATAGCGGCGCTCATCGCGAGTCGATTGCACCGCGGCGAGCAGCACCACGATGCCGGCCACCAACGTGAACAGAAACACGTATTGCACCGCCAGGGTCGCGCGGTCGATGATGGCGCGGATCTGCCGGAGGATGGCATCCACGTCGAACACCGAAATGGTCGGGAACTGCCGTACCAGATCGACCAATGCCGGACGCTGCTCGGGCGTGAGATAGACGCTGGTCATGTAGGTGCCCGCCGCGCCCTCCAGCAGACCGGGCGGAAATACCAGAAAGAAATTCGGCTTGAAGCTGTCCCAGCGCACCTTGCGAATGCTGGCGACGCGCACCGTGAGATCCTCCCCGGCGATATCGAAGCGCAGCGTATCCCCGAGTTCGAGCTGCAGCGCCTCTCTGTACTCGGAGGAAATGGACACCAGAGCTTTGCCGAAATCCGCCTCCGTCCACCAATGTCCCGCGACCAATTGGTTGTCGTCCATGAGTCGCGACGCCCATGTCAGATTCTGCTCGCGCTCGAGGAAGCCGCGCGCGTTGTCCGCCTTGAACTTGAGCGACTCGCTGGGCTTTGAATTGATAGCCGTTATGCGCGCCCGCACCATCGGGTACATCGGCGGATCCCCGAAACCGTGCGACTTCAGGAATTCCTCCAATGGGCGGCGCTCATCGGGCTGAATATTGATCAGGAAATTATTGGGTACATTGGCAGGCAGGCTGCGGCGCCAGTCCGCCAACAGGTCGCCGCGCACCACCGCGAGCAGCAACAGCATCATGAGACCGAGACCGAAGGCCACGATTTGCACCACGCTCGCTCCGCCGCGGCGCGAAACGTTGGCGAGACCGTAGCGCCATGCCACCCCCACCGCGCCGCGCAGGCGGCCGGTCACCCGCACCAGAGCGTAACCCGCCAGCGTCAGCAACAGCCCCACGCCGAGCACGCCAGCGAGCACGCTCACCACCAGTTCGCTGTCGCGCACCAGGATCCACAAGATCGCAAACAGTGCCGCGAATGCCAGCACGTACGAGAGGCCAAAGCGCAGCGGCGGAGCAGTCGCCGTTTTGCGCAACACTCTGGCGGGCGGAGTGCTTTTCAATTGCAGAAGAGAGGGCAGCGCGAAACCGATCAACATCGACAACACGGTGACCAGCGCTATGACCAACGGCGCAAGCGACGCGCCGGGCATTTCCGTGCGTATCAGATCGCGCAGCAGCCGCGCGAGCCCGAGTTGCGCCGCATAGCCGAGCACCGCGCCCGCGGCAACCGCCGAAAGTGCCAGCAGCGTCAACTCGATGATGGAAATCGCCAGCACGAAGCGCTGCGATGCGCCCATGCATTTCATCAACGCGACGCTATCGACATTGCGCGATGCATAGCGGCGGGCGCCCATGGCAACGGCGACCGCCGCCAACAATACCGAGGCGAGGCTCGCCAGATTCAAAAATCGGCTTGCCCGATCGACCGCGGAGTTCAATTGGCGGCTCGATTCATCCACCTCGCGCAGCCGCTCACTGGCCCCTTTGGTGGCGATCACATAGTCGTGAAATTGGGCCACCGCCGCCGCCGCCCCGGCAAACAGCGCGGCATAGGTGGCGCGGCTGCCCGGCTGAATCAACTGCGTCGCGGCGAGGTCTTGGTAGTTCAGCAGCACCGCCGGTGCCAGGTTGACGAAGCCCGTGCCCTGGTCGGGACGGTAGTCGAGCACTTCGGTCACGCTGAACGAATGGGCGCCGATGCGCAGATCCGCCCCCAGCCGGATCTTCAATTGCGCAATGATGCGCGCGTCGACCCACACTTCGCCCGGGCCGGGAATGCGCTCCGTGATGCGAGCGGCGCCGAACGGCGTGTCGGCGATCCGCACATGCCCGCGCAGCGGGTAGTCAACCGTCGCCGCATTGAGCGCCGCCAATTGGCTCGCGTCGCCGTTCAAGATCGCGGTCGGAAACGACACGACCAGCGCGCTCCTGAGGCCGAGGGTGCGGCTCTTTTCGAAATAGCGCGCTGGAATGGGATACGGCGATTCCAGGCGCAGATCGGCCGCCAGCACCTCGGTCGCTTGTGCGCGCACCCCTTGCGCGATGCGGCCGGTGAAGAAGCCGACGGCGGTCAGCGACAGCACCGCCACGCACAGAGCAAGCAGCAATACCGAAAGCTCGCCGGACTTCAGGTCGCGCCACAGATTGCGCAGAGCGAAACGCAGGATCTGCACCCGGTCAGCCCACCGCGCGGCCCGCGTCGAGTTCCAGGATTCGACTGCAGCGGCTCGCCAGCTCTCGATCGTGGGTCACCAAAACCAAGGTGCTGCCGGTACTGCGGTTGAGCTCGAACAGCAGGTCCGTGATGCGCTGGCCGGTGTGGGTATCCAAATTGCCGGTCGGCTCGTCCGCGAACAGCACGTCCGGATGCGTCACGTAGGCGCGCGCGATCGCCACGCGCTGCTGTTCGCCGCCGGACAATTGCTTGGGATAATGGGCGCTGCGTGCCGTCAGCCCGACTTGGGCAAGCGCTTGCGCCGCCGTCTCGCGGGCATCGCCGCGGCCGCGCAGTTCGAGCGGCAACATGACGTTTTCCAGGGCGGTAAGCGAAGGGATCAAGTGAAACGACTGGAACACGAAGCCGACATGCCGGCCGCGAATAGCGGCACGGCCGTCTTCATCGAGTTCGGTCAAATCGGCGCCGGCGATCAACACGCGCCCCGCGCTCGGTGAGTCCAGCCCCGCGAGCAGCGCCAACAGCGTGGATTTCCCCGCGCCCGAAGCGCCGATGATGGCGAGCGTCTCGCCGGTTCGCACGCTGAGGCTGACATCGGCGAGAATGGTGAGCGGGCCCTCCGGGCTCGGCACGGTTTTCGAGACATTCCTCGCTTCGAGAACGAGTTGATCTAGCATCGGGAGCATCCGTGAAACGGTTTTTAGTCCTTTTGGCGATTTGTTTGACCGCGGTCCCGGCCATTGCCGCGGCGCCGGTGATCCTGGTGTTCGGCGACAGCATCAGCGCCGGCTATGGGTTGCCGCGCATGGAACAAGGCTGGGTGGCATTGCTGCAGGCGAGGCTCAAGGATCAAGGGTACGGTTACCAGGTCGTCAATGCCAGCGTCAGCGGCGAAACGACCGAGGGAGGGCTTGCGCGACTGCCGCGCGCGCTCAAGCTGCACCGTCCGGCAATCGTGGTCCTGGAGTTGGGCGGCAATGACGGCCTTCGCGCCCTGCCGGTGGCGCAAATGCGCGCCAATCTGTCGCGCATGGCCGAGCTTGCGGAGGCGGAAGGGGCGAAAGTTGCGCTTCTGGGGATGCGGATGCCTCCCAACTACGGGCCGCAATACGCCGCACAATTCACCCAGGCGTATGCCGACTTGGCGCGCGACAAGAAGCTGCCCTTGGTACCCTTTGCACTGGCCGGCATCGCCCTGTCGCCCGAACTCATGCAAGCCGATGGCATTCACCCCAACGAGGCCGGCCAACCGCAATTGCTCGACAATGCATGGCCGGTTTTGAAACCGCTGCTCAAGCGCTGATCACTGGCGCCGCAATCGCACTAATGAGCGGCGTTGATGGGCAACAGCGTGATCACGTGCATCAAGAAGCGTGTGTGTTCATGGCCTGACGTCGACCCGAACAGGGTGCCATTGACGCTGACCAGGGAATCTTCCACGACGTTCTGCGGAAACTCCGAGACGCCCACGAGCTGCAATTCCTCGGCAGCCAGGCAGCTGAAGCTCTGCGACGGGGAGTACAAATACGCCGTGTGATCGAGAGCGAGCACCGGCACATTGTCGATTCCGTCTGCCGCAGGATAGGAGCGAAAGTGCACACGCCCGGTCAGCGTATGCTTGACCGGCGCCATGAACAGACAAGCGCCGTAGCCGGGGACGCACCCGGCGGACGCCAGACAAAAACCCAATAGGCAAATTCGCCAGATACTCACGTTGACGGCTCCGCGGCACCTGCCGCTCATGCGCTCCCAGCATACTCCGTCGGCGAACAACGTTGCTGGCGTATTGAACCGGTGCTATACACGCGTGACTTGGATGAGGAGTCGTTGCGCGTGGATCGTATATGGTTAAAACACTATCCGGCCGGTGTGCCGGCCGATATCGACCCCGATCAGCATGCCTCGCTCACCGAGATGTTCGACAGGGCCTGCGCCGCCTACGGCAATCTGCCCGCTTATACGAATATGGGCGCGACCTTGAGTTTTGCCCAGCTCGATGAGCTGAGCCGCGCGTTTGCCGCCTGGCTGCAGCACAAGTCGGGCCTGCGGGCGGGGGATCGCGTTGCCCTGATGATGCCGAACATTCTGCAGTACCCGATTGCGCTGTTCGGCGTGCTGCGGGCGGGCATGGTGGTGGTGAACACCAATCCGCTGTATACCGCGCGCGAGCTCGAACACCAGCTGAAGGATTCCGGCGCAAAGGCGATCTTGGTGGTCGAGAATTTTGCGCACGTGGTGCAGCAGGTGCTGCCGCACACCGGCCTCAAAAACGTGTTGGTGACCCGCGTCGGCGACCTGTTGGGATTCCCGCGCGGCACCCTGGTGAATTTCGTGCTGCGCCATGTGCGCAAGCAGATTCCGGCTTGGCACATGCCCGGCGCCTTGACCTTCAAGAGCGCGCTCGGCGCTGGTTTCGGATTGAAGCGCGATCCCGTCGCACTCGGACCGCAGGATATTGCGTTCCTGCAATACACCGGCGGCACCACCGGAGTGGCCAAGGCGGCGATTCTCACGCATCGCAATATGATCGCCAATGTGCTGCAGGCGAGCGCTTGGATCAAGCCCGCGCTGCAATCAAACACGGGCCCGAACGCGAGTCGGATCGTCATCACGGCGCTGCCGCTCTACCACATCTTCTCGCTTACCGCGAATTGCCTGCTGTTTCTGCGCCTGGGTGCCCACAACATCCTGATCACCAATCCGCGCGACTTCCCGGGTTTCGTCGCCGAGCTGAAGAAATACAAGTTCTTCTTCATCAGCGGCGTCAACACGTTGTTCAACGCCCTGCTGCACACTCCGGGATTCGAATCGGTGGACTTCCGCGCATTGCGTATAACCCTGGGCGGCGGCATGGCGGTGCAGGCGGTGGTGGCGGCCCGCTGGAAAACGGTCACGGGCAACGTGCTCACACAGGCCTGGGGATTGACCGAAACGGCACCGGCTGCCTGCATCAATCCGATAGGTCTCGATTTCAACGGCTCGATCGGCTTGCCCATTCCCTCGACCGATGTCTCGATTCGCGACGACAGCGGCAGGGAATTGGCGACAAATGCCGTGGGTGAGATTTGCGTCTTCGGGCCGCAATTGATGCGCGGCTACTGGAACCGGCCCGACGAAACCGAGAAGGTGATGTTCGGCGACTGGTTCCGCACCGGCGACATCGGCCGCATGGATGCCGCCGGCTTTGTCTACATCGAGGATCGAAAAAAGGACATGATCCTGGTCTCCGGCTTCAATGTGTATCCGAACGAGGTCGAGAGCGTCGCGGCCGAGCATCCGGGCGTGCTGGAGGCTGCAGCCGTTGCCCAGCCGGATGAAAACTCGGGCGACGCGGTCGCCTTATTCGTGGTCAAGAAAGATCCCAATCTCACCGCCGCAGCCTTGATCGAGCATTGCCGTACCTCCCTGACCGGGTACAAGATGCCAAAGCACGTGTATTTTCGCACCGAGCTGCCGAAGACCAACGTGGGCAAGGTCATGCGCCGCGAGTTGCGCGACGAGCTGCGGCGCTAGAGCTACCGTGCGCCGGAGCTACCGTACGGCGTAATTGCGCACCGTATCGACCAGCAAGGCAACGCGCTCCGGATCGACGTCCGGCGTGATGCCGTGCCCCAGGTTGAACACGTGCCCGCTGCCGGCGCCGAAACTTTCGAGCACGCGCAGCGCTTCCGTGCGCAGCGTTTCGGGCGGTGCGAACAGAGCCGAGGGATCGAGATTCCCTTGCAGCGCTGCTTGGTCAGCGACTGTGCGCCGGGCGGTGGCAAGATCGGTGGTCCAATCCACGCCGACGGCGTCGCAGCCGATGGCGGCGATTTGCGCGAGCCAAGCGCCCCCACCCTTGGTGAATACGATATTCGGCACGCGGCGTCCCCCGGCCTCGCGCGTCAAGGCATCGATGATCTGCGCCATGTAGCGCAGCGAGAACTCGGCGTATTGCGCCGGCGTCAGCACTCCGCCCCAGGTGTCGAACAGCATCACCGCTTGCGCGCCGGCGGCGATTTGCGCGTTGAGATACAAAATGGTCGCTTTGGCGAGCAGGTCGAGAAGCCGATGCAGTTCGCCGGGGGCTTGATACATCATGCGTTTGATGAGCCCAAAGCCCTTGCTGCTCCCGCCCTCCACCATATACGTACCCACCGTCCATGGGCTGCCCGCGAATCCGATCAGAGGTATGCGGCCGGCGAGCTCGCGCCGGATGAGCGCCACCGCGTCGACGACGTATTTGAGTTCGCGGCCCGGATCGGGAACCCAGAGCCTGTCGATGTCGGCCGCCGAGCGCACCGGACGCGCGAACTTCGGGCCCTCGCCGGACTCGAATTCAAGCCCCAAATTCATGGCGTGCGGGATCGTGAGAATATCCGAGAACAGAATGGCGGCGTCGAGCGGATATCGATCGACGGGCTGCAGGGTGACTTCGCAGGCGATATCGGGATTGGTGCACATCGCCAGGAAGTTCCCCGCCCGCGCGCGGGTCGCTCGATACTCCGGCAGATATCGGCCCGCCTGGCGCATCAGCCAGATGGGCCGCCGCGGCGTCGGTTGACGCAGCAAGGCCCGCAGCAACAGGTCGTTTTGCAATTTTTCGTTCAAGTTCGTGCACTCGGGTCAAATAGCCGGCGGTGTTCCAAGATGGCGTAGCGGTCCGTCATGCCCGCGATGTAGTCGGCGACCGCGCGCGCCCGGCCGGCCGGCCCCTGTCCCGACTCCAAGCGCGCGGCGTTCGCTTGGTGCTCTTCCGGCATCAAGCCCGGATCTTCGAAAAACGCTTCGAACAGGGCGCTCACGACGCGACGCGCCTTGGTCGTCATACGGCGGACTTTGTAGTGCTTATACACCCGCTCTCGCAGAAATTTCTTGAGGGCGGCGTTCAGCTCCCGCGTCGCCTCGCTGAAGCCGACCAGGGGTGCGGGCGCCGACCTGACGTCGGCCGCCGAGACGATTGCGGCGGTGCGCAGCCGCGCAGCCGAGGAATCGATCAGATCCGTGACCAGGTGATTGATCATGCGGCGCAAAATCTCGAATACCAGCCGGCGGCCCGCGAGTCCCGGGTAGCGACCGCGGACCGCGGCGTGATAGCCCGCGAACAGCGGCACCTCGAGCAATTGCTCGACGCTGATCAGGCCCGCGCGGATGCCGTCGTCGACGTCGTGATTGTTATAGGCGATTTCATCGGCGAAATTCGCCAGCTGCGCCTCCAATCCCGGCTGCTGCCGGCGGATGAAGCGCTCGCCCAATTCACCCAGTTCGATCGCCTTGCTGTGGGAACAATGCTTGAGAATTCCCTCGCGGCATTCGAACGTCAGGTTCAGCCCGTCGAATTCCGCGTAATGCTCCTCGAGTTCGTCGACGACGCGCAGCGACTGCAGATTGTGCTCGAAGCCGCCGTAGTCCCTCATGCATTCGTTCAAGGCGTCCTGTCCGGCGTGCCCGAACGGCGTGTGCCCCAGATCGTGGGCGAGACAGATCGCTTCGGAGAGCACTTCGTTGAGCTTAAGCGCCCCGGCAATGGTGCGCGCGATCTGCGCCACCTCGAGCGAATGCGTGAGGCGGGTGCGGAACAGGTCGCCCTCGTGATTGACGAAGACCTGGGTCTTGTACACCAAGCGGCGAAACGCCGTGGAGTGAACGATCCGGTCCCGATCGCGTTGATATTCGGACCGGTAGGCGGGAGCCGGTTCGGCATGGCGCCGGCCGCGGGATTCGGCCTCATGGGCCGCATAGGATGCGAGGCCGCTCATTCGAAATTCTCGCGAAGCGCCGCATCGAGCGCGCTCTGCAGATAGGTGGACGTGACGATCGCGCGCCCGGGTTTCTCCAGCAGCACCAATCGTAACTTGCCCGACAACACTTTTTTATCCATTTGCATGAGCTCGAGAGCGCATGCCGCTCCGATCTTGGGCGCATCGGTCGGTAATCCTGCGCGGGCCACCAAGTCGTGCAGCCGCGCCTTGACCGCGGCGTCGATCATGCCCAATCGGCACGACAGATCGACGGCAATGAGCATGCCGAGAGCCACCGCTTCGCCATGCAGGTATGTTTTGTAGGCGGTGGCCGCTTCGATGGCGTGGCCGAAGGTGTGGCCGAAATTCAAGATTGCGCGCAGACCCTGTTCGCGTTCATCCTGCGCGACCACGTTCGCCTTGATCTGGCACGACTGCGCGATTGCATGGCTGAGGGCGGCGGCATCTCGCGCCAGAAGCTTGCCTACATTGCGCTCCAGCCAATCGAACAGCAGCGGATCCGAGACGCAGCCGTATTTGATCACCTCGGCAACGCCGGCGGAGAGTTCACGGTCGGGCAGGGTTGCCAGTGTGTCCGTGTCGGCGATCACGGCAAGGGGCTGATGAAAAGCGCCAATGAGATTTTTACCGCCGCTGTGATTGACGCCGGTCTTGCCCCCGACCGACGAGTCCACCTGCGCCAGCAACGTGGTTGGGATTTGCACATAACCGATGCCGCGCTGATAACAGGCGGCACAAAAGCCCGCGATGTCGCCCACTACGCCGCCGCCCAGCGCCAGCACGGTCGCATCGCGATTGAGCTTGTTCTCCACCAGGGCGTCGAACACCCGGCCAGCGGTCTGCAGGGTTTTGTGCTGCTCGCCATCCGGCAGAACACATTCGGCGACGCGACGCTCACCGAGGGCTTTGCGCAATGCGGGCAGGTACAGGGGCGCCACGGTGGTGTTGGTGACCACCATGAGATCTCGCCCCGGAATCTGTGCGTCGAGAAGTTCGCGTTTGGTCAGCAACCCCGAACCGATCGTGATGGGATAACGCGAATGCCCGACATCTACCTGGACCGTTTGCACTAGGAGATTTTATACGAACCTTGAGGCCATCGCGTCCGCCTTAAGGCCCTCAGCCCGCCTTGAGGCCCTCAGCCCGCCTTAAAGCCCGCATGCCCGGCCATTACGGCGCGCGCCCCCGGTGCAGCGCCTGGTAGATCTCCTCGGCCACGAGCTGCACGCGGCGGCCGTTGGTCGATACGGTCAAATCGGCGATTTCTTTATACAAGGCCGCCCGCCGCAGCATCAACTCCTTGAGCTTTTCCTGCGGGTCCGTGTCGTTCAGCAGCGGTCTATGACGCCCGTGACGGGTGCGCTCGAGCTGCTGATCGACGGAGGTTTCCAAGTACACCACGGTGCCGCGTTCGGCGAGCACTCGCCGGTTGTCGGCATCGATCACCGCGCCGCCGCCGGTGGCCAAGACCACGCCGTCCAAGCGCGTCAAGCGCTCGACCGACTCCTTTTCGCGCAGCCGAAATCCGGCCTCGCCCTCCTTATCGAAGATATAGGCGATATCGACCCCGGTCTTGGCCTCGATATCGGCATCACTGTCGTAGAAGGTGAATCGCAACAGCCGCGCCAGCTGCCGGCCCACGGCGGACTTGCCCGACCCCATGGGGCCGATGAGAAAGATGTTGGGCTTGGATA
>DAINPA010000002.1:58124-60471 GCA_036743675.1 Steroidobacteraceae bacterium | reverse complement strand
GCTCGGCAGCCGCGGAACCGGCCAAGAAAAGGCGCTCACCGGCATTGCGCAGCTAGCGCGCAGTTACTTGGGTCGCTTTTGATTCGAGCAATTCGGTTTGCGGCAATGGCCGTACAAGATGAGCGCATGGTCGCTGATTTCGAAACCCAGCTGCTGCGCCACCGCATGCTGCCTCTCCTCGATGCCGCCGTCCACGAACTCCTCCACGCGGCCGCAGTCGACGCAGACGATATGATCGTGATGTGCGCCGTGATTGAGCTCGAACACCGCCATGCCGCCCTCGAAATGATGGCGGGTAACCAACCCCGCCGCCTCGAATTGGGTGAGTACCCGATACACCGTCGCCAAGCCAATGTCCTGATTGGACACCAGCAGCTTCTTGTAGATGTCCTCCGCACTCATGTGGCGGGCCGAGCTGTCGGCGAGAATGTCCAGGATCTTCAGACGCGGCAACGTGACTTTGAGTCCCGCGTTGCGCAGGTCGTTGCTTTCGGCGGTCGAGGGCGGTTTCAGGCGCTGCGGCATGCGGTGGCATCCGGTATGATACAGGACTGATTATCAATCATTTTTAGGGCTGCGCACCATTTTGCCGAAAATATTTCGACCTTTGCTCGTGGTTTTGAGCCTTGCCGCGTCGGCCTGCGTGTATCACATCAACATTCAGCAGGGCAACTTCTTGGATCAGGCAACGGTCGAACAGGTCAAGGCCGGCATGACCCGCAGTCAAGTGCGCTACTTGCTCGGCACCCCCATGGTGGCCGATCCGTTCAACAAGGAATGCTGGGATTATATTTACTATTTGAAGAACGGGCGCACCCACCATATCGACTCACGCCGCGTCACGGTGTATTTCGACGGCGACAAAGTGGCTCGGCTCGACAAACCGACGGCGGCCGAGGCCGCTGCCCAGGACGCTTCGGCCGCCAAGGTCAAGAACGGCAGGGTCTATTGACGGTCACCCGCTTCGGTCATCGCTTCGGCCGTGCTTGCTGCGCCTGCGACAGCCCGCGGCGCGCCTGTTTGACCCGGGCGCGGCGCGCGGCCTTCGGATCGGCGGCGAGCGCCCGATAGATCTCGATTCGATCACCCTCCTCGAGAATCCTCTCCGCACCGACCGGCTTGCCGTACACGCCCACGGCGGCATGGGCGATGTCTATTCCGGAGAATTCCGCGGCCGCCGCCGCGGCCTCGAGAGCGGCGGCGACCGTCGCCGGCGCGGCCAGACGAAACCGTCTGGCAATGGCCCGCTGCGGCTCGGCATATACCACTTCGACCTCGACCATCGGACTCCCGGGTTGCGCCAACGCCGGATCCTAGCCTTTGCCGGTGCCGTATAGCATTTGCGCACGCCGCGCGAACGCATCGACGATCGTGCCGCAAAGGGTCTCGAAGGCGTGATTCAATGCCGCGGCGGTCAAGCGGTTCTTGAACTCGAACTCGACCCGGAAATGCACCTGCGAACCGCGCTCGCCGATGGCTTCGAAGCGCCATAGTCCCTCCAGGTGGCGAAACGGTCCGTCCACGAGCCGCATGAGAATCCGTGCATCCTGTTGCAGGGTGTTGCATGTCGTGAACTCGGTGCGCAGCACCCCGCGCGCGATCTTCACGCTCGCCAGCATCTCGGTCGCCGACTTGGGTTCGACCCGGGCGCCGACGCACCAGGGCAGGAATTCCGGGTAGCGGGCCACGTCGTTGACCACGGCGAACATTTGGCTGGGCGCAAAGCTCACTATGGCGCTGCGTTCGACGACCTGCAACCTCTGGCCTCCCGCGCGGCACGATGCCGTAGGCATGCGATTCTCCGGCAAAAGCGCGCGCGCCGCCATCGGCGAATCGGTAGACTTCGGCTCCTAGTGAAGACCCCGGACAAATTGCCGCCGATCGCCGTCAACCGCAAAGCGCGCTTCGATTATTTCATCGAGGACCGCTACGAGGCGGGGATCTCGCTCATGGGTTGGGAAGTCAAGAGCATGCGCGCGGGCAAGGCCCAAATCGCCGAATCGTACGTCTACTTGAAGGACGGCGAGGCATACCTGTTCGGCGCCCACATCAGTGCACTGAATTCGGCGTCGACGCATGTCGACACCGACCCCACGCGCACCCGCAAGCTGCTGTTGAACCGGCGCGAACTCGACCACCTGATCGGCGCGGTGGAGCGTCGCGGCTACACGCTGGTGCCCCTCGATCTTTATTGGAAGAACGGGCGCGCCAAGCTCGCGATCGGTCTCGCCAAGGGCAAGAAGCAGCACGACAAGCGGGCCACCGATAAGGACCGCGACTGGCAGCGCGACAAGGGCCGCATCATGAAGGCCAGTCGACGCTGAGCTGCGGCGGCCGTGCCGCGAGC
>DAINPA010000002.1:55689-58024 GCA_036743675.1 Steroidobacteraceae bacterium | reverse complement strand
AAACGCGTAAACTATGCCTTCACTTGGGGCCGACCGGTTTCGACATGGGTTGCGAAACTTCAGGTGCGTACCGAGGTGCGAGTTACCTCGTAAAACTACTTGCAAAACTATAGTTGCCAACGAAGACAACTACGCTCTAGCTGCCTAATCGCAGCTGAACCCTGACCGGCCTGTGCTGATGCGAACGGTTCAGGGGTAGCGCTCATCAGCTAGTGGGATACACGTGTCCGGGGTGTATCTTGCGAATCGCCACCGGGCTGGCTGCACGCTTTCCCTGCCCGTCGGGTTAGTGCGCGGCGAGAACAATAGACAGGGCTACGTACGTAGATCTTGAAACGTAGGACTTATGGACGGGGGTTCGATTCCCCCCGGCTCCACCAATTCAGCGGCCGGTTGCCGCTCTGTCTGGCTGCGCTCATCAAGGCTCGAAAGCATGACGCCGATTGACGTTCCCTTATCCGACCGCCGGCGCCGTCCGTCCGCAGGATTCGCCCGCTTCCTCATGCTCGTCATGCTGCTCGCGATCGCGGGCGCGGGCCTTTGGACCTGGTTCACCCTCTCTTGGGCGTATTCGGACGGCATGCGCGCCGGCGTGCTGCAGAAGTTTTCCAGGCGCGGTTGGCTTTGCAAGACCGAGGAAGGCGAATTGGCCCAATACGTGGTCGCCGGCGTATCGCCGCAGATTTGGCAGTTCAGCGTGCGCGATCCCAAATTAGGAGCGCAGCTCACCAAGCTGGTCGGCGAGCGAGTGCAACTGCACTACACCGAACACACCGGTGTACCGACCGCCTGCTTTGCCGACACGCGTTACTTCGTCGACCGCGTGACGTTGATTCCCGACTCCGCGCCGCCCAAGCCTTGACGACCGCCCCTTAAGCGGCTCTCAAGCCGGCGCGACCGAAAATCCCGCCCTGGAATTCGCCACTTGTTCGGCGATCAGCAGAGCCGTACGCAGTGCCTTCAGGCCGTCCTCGCCGGTCACCGGCGGCGGTTGGCCGGTCGCGGCGGCCTGCAGGAATGCTTCGATTTCCGCCTTGAGGGCATCGCCCTGTTCGTAGCCGGTTTCCTCGATATTGACCTTGGGCAACCCGTCGACCGACATTCCGTCCGTCTTGCGGATCACGGTCAGCAGCTTCTGATGCAAATCCACCGACACATAGGCGTCGTCCTGAAACAGGCGCAAACGGCGCTCGGTCTTCAGGCTGACGCGGCTCGCCGTGGCATTGGCCACACAGCCGTTCGCGAAGCGCAGACGCGCGTTGGCAATATCGATC
Organism: Steroidobacteraceae bacterium; assembly: GCA_036743675.1. Lineage (GTDB taxonomy): Bacteria > Pseudomonadota > Gammaproteobacteria > Steroidobacterales > Steroidobacteraceae > Bog-1198. The sequence continues at coordinate 56,750 of DAINPA010000002.1, read as the reverse complement.
TCGCCGGAAAAGACGCTGCTACCGATGGCATCGACAGCCACCACCGGCGAGCGCACGATGCTCAAGATCAAGTCGATGTCGTGAATCATCAGATCGAGCACCACATCGACGTCGGTACCGCGGTGTTTGAACGGCGCAAGTCGCGCGGACTCGATAAACCGCGGCACGGTGAGTATCGGTTGCACCGCTTGAACGGCGGCATTGAACCGCTCCAGGTGGCCGATCTGCAGGATGCGCTTCGCGCGCCGCGCCGCCTCGATGAGACCTTCGCCTTCCGCCACCGTCGTGGTCATGGGCTTCTCGAGCAGGACGTGCGCACCGGCCTCCAGAAATTCTTTGGCGATCGCGTAGTGCGAAGGGGTCGGTGTCACCACGCTGACGGCGTCGACCCGCCCCAATAGTTCGCGGTAATCGGCATGCGCCGCGACTCCCAATTCGGCCGCCGCCGCCGCGCGCGCGGACGCCGACGGATCGGCGATGCCCACCAGATCCGAATTGGGCAAACCACGGTATTTCTGCGCATGGAAGCGGCCCAAATAGCCGACACCGACGACGGCGGTGCGCATCACGTCGACCAGGTCGGTGCCCGTAAGTCGCGGAGCATTGCCTCGTCTGGAGAATGCGGGATGCAGCGGCGCATCGGGATAGTCTACAGCCACGCGCGAGCCGGGATGCATTTCGTTACAATGGCGCGCCATGCCTTCACCGAAAGATTCACAGGAGCCGGGTCCGGCCCGCCGATGGTCCCGGGAGCTCTGGCTTTCCGGCATTGCGCTCGTGACCGGCTTCGCTGTGCTGCCCGCACTTATTTTCTTCGTCGGCGCCACCGCGTTGGGACGCTACGAGGGCGCGACCGCGTTCGGCATCTATCGAAGCGTCTATGGGGGCTTGACCAGGGGTTCGATGGCCTCCTGGCTGGTGCTTCTAGGCCCGTATGGCCTGTACTTGCTCTTCAGGGGCTTCAAGGCATGCTGGCGCGCCAGCACTAAATGGGCCTGACCGGCGCGAGTTCCGCGCCCTGGTCCTTGGAGCCGTGCGCCGTGCGATCGAGATGCGGCGCC
>DAINPA010000002.1:0-55589 GCA_036743675.1 Steroidobacteraceae bacterium | reverse complement strand
CCTCGCTGAACTCGCTGGTTGGGTACCATCGCGGGAAACGCCGGGTGCGTGCCAATCGGTCGCCGACTGCGTAGTAAAGCGTCAGATCGTCGACCGCGCCGAGCACGTCCCAATCTTCCGCATATTTATCGCTCGGTTGGCGGTAGCGATGCGCCATGTAGTCGTCGAGCTGCGCCTGGCCCCAGGCAGGCCCGCGCGCCGAATCGTCGATCCCGGCCCTCAAATACAGCGACGGTACGCCGTGCCGCGCGAAGTTGTACTGATCGGAGCTGAAATAGAGGCCCTGTTCAGGATGGATCTCCGGGCGCACTTCGCGGCCTTGCAGCAGCGCCGCGGAGCGTACGTAATCTTCCAGTTCCGAATTTCCCGCGCCGAACACCATGACGTCGCGGGTGCGGCCCCCGATGTGCAGCCCGTCGAGGTTGAGCATACCTGCGGTTTGCCGCAGCGGGAATACCGGATTCTCGACGTAGTAAGCGGAGCCCAAGAGCCCGGATTCCCCCGCGGCGAATGCGATGAACACGATCGATCGGTCGGGCGGCGGCCGCGTGCGGTGGAAGGACTGCGCCAGCATCAGCAGTCCGGCCACTCCAGTGGCGTTGTCGACCGCGCCGTTGTAAATGTTGCCGCGTGAATCGCGCCCCAGGTGATCCCAATGGGCGCCATAGACGACATATTCATGGCGATGCAGCGCCCCCGGCAACATCCCGATCACGTTCGCGGAGCTGAAGCGGCGGATGGCATTGTGGATCTCGGCATCGATCTTGAGGCCCATGGAAATCGCTTTGAATCCGCGGTGGGCGGCGGAGCGCGCCTGCACTTCATATTCGAGCCCCGCCTGTGTGAACAGGTTCCTGCCGGCATCGTTGGCGACCCAGCCCTCGATCGCCGCACGACCGGCATTCGCGTCCGTTCTCGCTCGGTCGAGCTGCGGCCCGGTCCAGCCGCTCGCCACCGCGTTCCAGCCGTAGCCGCTAACCCCGGGGTCGTGGACCAGCAGAACCCCGGCGGCGCCCTGCCGGGCGGCTTCCTCGAACTTGTAGGCCACGGTCCCGTAGTGGGTCATGGCATTGCCCTTGAACAGCCCCGGGTCCTTGCCGGCATAGCCCGGATCGCCGATCAGCACCAGCACCGTCTTGCCGCGAACGTCGATCTGGGCGTAGTCATTCCACTCGTACTCCGGCGCCACGATGCCGTAGCCGACGAACACCAGCTCGCTCTGCGTTAGCTGCACCGCCGGCACGACACGCTTGGTCCAGATCACCATGTCCTTGCCGTAGCGCAGCGACCGTGTGCCGCCGCGACCTTGCGCCGCAAGTGTCGCGTCCTCGCCGGCGAGAATTTCCACCAGCGGGACCCGCTGCACGTAACTGTCGCCGTTGCCGGGTTCCAATTTCAATTTGCGGTATTGCGCGATCAGAAAGGCGACGGTTTGATCCTCGCCCGGCGTGCCCGGTTTGCGGCCCGCGAATTCATCCGAAGCCAACGCGCGCACGTCGTCCCGGAAACCGGTCTCATCGATGTCCGTGGATGGCGGCGGCCCCTTGTGCTGCACCGCGCAGGCAGCGAGTAATGCCGCGAAACAACCGGCTTGCAGCCCGCGGCTCGCCCAAGTTCCTGTAATGATCGAATGCTCCTTAGCGGCTGGCGGCCGGCACCGACGCCAAAGACAGACAATCAAAACCGTGAACGGACGCATATCTTCAAGCTCGTATACACTTGGCTTGCGACATGGGCTCGTCTAGTCTTGGGCGACCTCAATGACCACGCAGTTTACAGGAGAAAGGGTACAGTGATGACTAATAGGCCTTGGGCCAAGGGCTCGCGCTGGATTTCGGCGCTCGCCGTCTGCGCAAGTGCGGTTGGACTGGCGGCATTGCTCGGTGCCGCGATGACGCCGCCGGCGGCTGCTCCGGCCGCAGGCACCGCACTCTCCCCCACGGACCAAGAGAATTATGTGGCGCGCCGCGTGAGCGATATCGTGGCGCGGGAACATTACAGGCGGGCGCCGCTCGATGCCCGGCTGTCGAGCCTGATACTCGACCGTTATCTCGACGCCATCGACGGCAGCAGAAGTTATTTCTATGCGAGCGACATCGCCGAGTTCGAGCGCTACCGGTACCAACTCGACGATGCCATCAAGGCGGGCGACGTCGAACCGGCGTTCGTGATTTTCCGGCGCTTTCAGCAGCGCAGCCGCGAGCGCATGAATTATGCCATCGAGTTGCTCGCCAAGAAGCCGGATTTCGATGTGGACGAATCATTTAACTTCGACCGCGAGAAAGAGCCCTGGCCGGCGAACGCCGCCGAGATGAACGAGCTGTGGCGCAAACGCGTCAAAAACGATGCGCTGTCGCTGATCACGGCCGGCAAGCAATGGCCGGAGGCGGTGGAGGTTCTGCGCAAGCGCTACGAGCGCGTGGCCAAGCGCATGGACCAGAGCAAGCCCGATGACGTATTCGAAGCGTTCATGAATGCCTTCGTTCTGTCGTTGGATCCGCATTCGAATTATTTCTCCGCGCGCAATTCGGAGGAATACAACATTCAAATGAGCTTGAGCTACGAGGGCATCGGCGCCTCGCTGCAATTGACCGATGACTATGTGACGGTGATCGACGTGATCGCGGGCGGACCCGCCGCCGTCAGCGGCAAGCTCTCCGCCAACGATCGCATCACGGCCATCGGTGAAGGCAAGAACGGAGATCTGATCGATGTGATCGGATGGCGTCTGGACGACGTCGTGCAAAAAATACGCGGACCGGGCGGCACGCTGGTGCGCCTGCAGCTGCTGCCCGCGGGCGCGGCGCCGGGTTCGGTGCAAAAAGTCGTCGAATTCACCCGCAACCGCGTGTCGCTCGAAGCGCAGGCGGCGCACAAGGCGGTTCGCACCATCCAGCGCAACGGCCGCGACGTGAAGGTCGGCATCATCACCGTGCCGAGTTTCTATCAGGATTACGACGCCAGCCGCGCCGGCGCCAAGGATTTTCGCAGCACCACCCGCGATGTGCAGCGCCTGATCGGCGAGCTGCGCAAGGATGGCGCCGAAGTGCTGATCATGGATTTGCGCGCCAACGGCGGGGGATATCTGCCGGAGGCGGAGTCGCTGACCGGTTTGTTCATCGACCGCGGTCCGGTGGTGCAATTGCGCGATACCACCGGACGCATAGAGGTCGACGAGGATCCCGATCCCGCGATCTTCTACAGCGGACCTTTGATCGTGCTGGTCGATAGATTCAGCGCCTCGGCATCCGAGATATTCGCCGGCGCAATCCAGGATTACGGCCGCGGCCTCATCATCGGCCAGCAAACCTACGGCAAAGGCACGGTGCAGAACGCGCACCCGCTCAACTATACGATTTTCGGCCGCAAGCCCGAGCTCGGGCAGCTCAACGTGACCATCGGCAAGTATTATCGGATTACCGGCGAGAGCACCCAGGACCGGGGAGTCACTCCGGATATCTTGCTGCCCTCGCTCATCGACGCCAACGAAGTCGGCGAAAGCACCCGCGACCGCGCCCTGCCCTGGGATCACATCGAGCCGGCCAGTTTCAAAGTCGAAGGCGACTTGAAGCCACTGGCCGTTTCGCTGCAAAAATTACATGAGCAGCGCAGCGCCGACAGCGCCGATTTTCGCTATCTGCATGACGACATTGCCGCCCTCGAGGCGATGCGCAGCCAGAAGACGCTGTCCTTGAACCTGAAGACCCGCGAGGCGGAGCGCAAACGACAGGAAAGTGAGCGCCTGGCCCGCGAAAACGCTTGGCGCGCCGCCCACGGTACGCCCGTGGTCAAGTCGTTGGAGGACATAAAGGAAGACGCCGCTGCGGGAATCATACTCGACGAAGCCGCGCAGATCGCGGCCGATATGGCGGTGGCATCGGCGCACAAGGCCGCGCCGACGCAAGCGCGGCGCACCGATGCGCATTGACCCTGCGGCTAGAGGCTAGCGCAGCAGCAAGGTGTAAAGGTCCCAATAATCCTCGGCCAACACGTTCCAGCTCGCCGGCGCAGCGGATGCCGCGGCCGCGATCGAGTCCGCGGTCGGCACGGTATCGTCCGTATTGCGGTATTCGCATATGGCGCGTAGCCGCTCGAGCTTGGCCCTCACGCCCGCGTAGATCAGTTTGTGATTGGCGACGGCGGCCTGCGCCTTTTGCACCCGCTGCATGTAACCTTCGCAATCCGCTCGCGTACCGAAACTCATTTCGTGGACGCGGCGCGCCACGGCCTCTTTGGCGCGGGCCGCCAGACCATAGGCATCCACGTGCTCGCACAGCGACTCAGCATAGCTGATGATGGCCAAATTGATATTGCGGCGCGCGCCCAAGGATATGCCGGGAAATTCGCTCAGCGCTTCGCTGTTGGTGGCGCTGCGCTCGGCGTGCAAATCGCCGACCCCCGCGTCGGCGCTCACCACGCCTTGACGCAGAATCTCGAGCGACTTCTGCCGCCGGCGGCGCTCGAAGTAATGCCAGAATGCGCTCAATCGTTGCAGCTCGCCTTGCGCCGTGCTCAGACGCTCGCGCTGCAAATCCGCTTCGGCCTGCGCCGCCTGCTGCCGGCGGTCGACATCGGCGAGGCGGGCGTTCTTGGCCACTTCGCACTGCGCTTGATACTTGGCGGATTCGCGAATTTCCGCTTGGCGCGTGAGATCCGCGGCGAAGCCGGATAGCTGCTGATGGCAGGTCTTCCACAAGCCACGCAGCTGGAAGAACACCAGTGCGCCAAATCCGCTGCGCAGATCCGCGAGCAGGTCGCCCAGCCCGTCCAACTGCTCCTGTACGCGAATGGTCGCGCCTTCTTGCCGCTTGAGGCGGTCGCGCAGCAGGTGGAATTCGTCCTTGAGGTCCGCGTAGGCCTTCTTCAGGCCCGCGCGATTCTGGAAGAGCTGCATCAGCCGCTCCTCGTCCGGACTCACGCCGCCGCCTTCCAACCCGCTTTTTAGAAAACTCAGCTTATCGATCAAAGTCCCGCCTCGAACTCGAAATTAGCCCGCGGGACACCCATGGCGGCCTGCCCGCTAGAACCGATGCCCCCGCTCGGCACAATATTCCAGCCATTTATTTAGCATCATGTTGCGGGTCCAGCGCTGATCCAGTTCACGCTTGAGTCCGGACTGCAATTTTGCGAGCTGCGGATGCCGCTTGAAACCGCGAAAACTGCGAACCTCGGCGAGGCGCGCATCGTGATAAACGCACACCTCCAGATCGGGATCGCGCACCCGCGCGGTTCCCGTTCGAAATTCGTAGGTCAGGCGAAATACGCCGGTATAGCGGGACAGCTCCAACGGAGTGAGATGGAGATCACAGTCCGCGGCGACGATCGACACGCGGTGCGTGTCGATCGCGCGCAGATTGCCGACCAGCCAGCCAAGTCGGACGAAATTGCTCTCATACAGCGTCATCAAGCCGACGAAGCCGCCGGGCCGGGCCCGCCACGATGTCGCACACCATTGATCCGCAATCATGATCCGACTATACCATGCAGGCACAGCCGCTCAGGCTCATCAAGGTCGCACGCGACGCTCGATGCCGGTGCGGTCGAGTATTCTGGTCGATATTTCCTCGATCGAGCATTCCGTGGTATCGATGGCCGGAATGCCGTGGCGCTCGAACAAAGACTCCGCGGCACGCACTTCGAATGCGACCTGATTCGGCGACGAATAGCGGCTGTCGGGGCGCCGCCCGTTGCGGATTTGTTGCAGACGGTCCGGCTTGATCGTCAATCCGAACAGCTTGCGCGAATTCTGCTCGAGTCCTCGCGGCAGCTTGCGCGATTCCAAGTCATCTTCGGTCAACGGATAATTGGCCGCGAAAATCCCATACTGCATCGCCAAGTAAAGACAGGTCGGCGTTTTTCCGGAGCGCGATACGCCGATCAGGATGACGTCCGCGCGCTCGTAGTCGCGCACCACCGACCCGTCGTCGTTGGCCAGCGCGAAATTGGTGGCATCGATGCGCGTGGCGTAGGCGTGGGTGTCGGCCATGCGGTGAGTCCGGCTCATGAAATGCGAAGACTGCGTCTTCAATTCGCTCTCGAGGGGCGCGAGAAACGCGTCGAAGAAATCCAGAAATAATCCGCTGCTGCCGCGAACCACGTTGCGTACGTCCTCCTGCACCAGGGTGCTGAATATGATCGGCCGAACGCCTTCCTGCTTGCCGACCAGATCGATCTTGCGCACCGCCTCTATTGCCTTGTCAACGGTGGAGATAAATGGCACAGTCACCTGCCGAAATTCTATGCCGTCGAATTGTGTCATAAGGCTGTGGCCCATCGTTTCCGCGGTGATGCCGGTCTGGTCGGAAACAAAAAACACGGTTCGTTTGATCACGGTAGTCCCATATGTCGGCGCGTCTCTGTCAGCGCAGTGTTTCACTTAACCAATCGTCGGACAAGCCAATGAGTATCAAGCCGTATATCATTCCGTTTGAGAAGTTAAGGAACAAGGATGTCGCTCTGGTAGGCGGCAAGAACGCCTCGATCGGAGAAATGATCTCACGGCTCGCCGCTCTGGGCGTATCGGTGCCCGACGGATTCGCCACCACCTCGCACGCCTACCGGGACTTCCTGGCGCAGGCCGGCCTAGATCAACGCATCCGCGAAGCCCTCGCCTCGCTCGACGTGGACGATGTGGAGAGGCTTGCCGTCATCGGCAGGCAAATTCGCGGCTGGATGCTTGCCACCCCCTTTCCGGACCGGCTGCAGAACGAAGTTCTCGAGGCGTGGCGAAAAATGGGTCAGAAATCCGCCAAGGGCGATGAGTTCGCCGTCGCCGTGCGCTCATCGGCGACCGCCGAGGATCTGCCCGACGCGTCCTTCGCCGGCCAGCAGGAAACCTTCCTCAACGTGCGCGGCGAGGAGCGGCTGCTCGCGTGCATGCACGAAGTATTCGCCTCGCTGTTCAACGACCGGGCGATCGCCTATCGCGTGCACAGCAATTTCGATCACAACGCGGTGGCGCTGTCGGTCGGCGTTCAGCACATGGTTCGCAGCGATCTGGGCGCTGCCGGCGTCATGTTCACGCTCGACACCGATTCCGGGTTCCGCGACGTGGTGTTCCTCACCTCCGCGTATGGTCTCGGCGAAACCGTGGTGCAGGGTGCCGTCAATCCGGACGAGTTCTACGTCTACAAGCCGGCGCTGCGGGCCGGGCGCCGCGCGATTCTGCGCAAAAATCTCGGCCAAAAGGCCATCAAGATGATCTACGGCGCCCCGGGGACCGATGAGCGCGTTCGCACCGTGGATGTCGCGCCCGAGCAGCGGAAGCGCTTTTCGCTCGACCAGGCCGACATCGAGGCCCTGGCAAAGCAAGCCCTGATCATCGAGGAACACTACGGCACGCCGATGGACATCGAGTGGGGAAAGGACGGCTTCACCGGCAAGCTTTATATTCTGCAGGCGCGCCCGGAGACGGTGCAGAGCCGCGCCGGGCGCTCGATCCAGCGCTACACGCTCAAGACTCGCTCGACCCTGCTGGTGAGCGGCCGCAGTATCGGCCAGCGGATCGGCGCCGGACATGCGCGCGTCATCAGGGACGTGAAGGAAATGTCGCGCGTGCGGGCCGGCGATGTGCTGGTCGCCGACATGACCGACCCGGATTGGGAACCGGTGATGAAGCGCGCCGCGGCCATCGTCACCAATCGGGGCGGCCGCACCTGCCACGCCGCCATCATCGCACGCGAACTCGGCATCCCGGCCGTGGTCGGCTGCGTCAACGCGACCAGCGCGATTCGGGAAAATCAGGCGGTGACCGTCTCCTGCGCCGAAGGGGACACCGGGCACGTGTACGACGGAATGCTGGAATACGATCAACGCAGTATCGAATTGGATTCGCTGCCGCCGGTACCGGTCAAGATCATGATGAACATCGGCAATCCCGACCGTGCCTTCGATTTCGCCGGCATTCCTAACAATGGCGTCGGTCTCGCGCGGCTCGAATTCATCATCAACCGCATGATCGGTGTGCACCCCCGGGCGCTCTTGGAGTTCGACAAACTAAGCCCGGAATTGCAGGAGACCATCGGTCAACAGATTGCCGGGTATGCGGATCCGGTGAGCTTTTATGTCGACAAGCTGGCCGAAGGGGTCGCGCAGATCGCCGCCGCATTCGCGCCCGAACCGGTGATAGTGCGCCTCTCGGATTTCAAGTCGAACGAATACGCGAACCTGATCGGCGGCAAGAACTACGAGCCTCACGAGGAAAATCCGATGCTCGGTTTTCGCGGCGCGTCGCGTTACATCGACAAGGTCTTCAGACCCTGCTTCGAGCTCGAATGTCGCGCACTGAAGCGCGTGCGCGATGAGTTCGGCTTGACAAACGTTCAGGTCATGGTGCCTTTCGTACGCACCCTTCTCGAAGCGAAGACGGTCACGCAGCTGCTCGCCGACAACGGCCTCAAACGCGGCGAGAACGGGCTGAAGCACATCATGATGTGCGAACTGCCGACCAACGCGCTGCTGGCGGAGCGCTATCTCGAGTATTTCGACGGCATGTCGATCGGTTCGAACGACATGACGCAGCTTGCGCTCGGACTCGACCGCGATTCCGGGGTGGTGGCGAAACTGTTCGACGAGCGCGACGATGCGGTCAAAGCGCTGATGTCCATGACCATCAAGAGCTGCAAGGCACTCGGCAAATACGTGGGCATCTGCGGCCAAGGGCCCTCCGATCACCCTGAACTCGCCCGCTGGCTGGTCGATCAAGGCATCGACAGCCTGTCCTTGAATCCGGACACCGTGGTCGAAACGTGGATGTTTCTCGCCGGCGATCGGCCGAATTGACTCCGCCGCCTCAGGCCAGACGCAGAAACCGTTCGCGATAGAACTGCAGTTCGCGAATCGAATCGCGCACGTCGTCCAGGGCGCGATGCGTCGAGCTTTTCTGGAATTCCTGCGCCATTAGCGGCGCCCAGCGCTGCGCCAATTCCTTGAGCGTGCTCACGTCGAGATTTCGGTAGTGGAAAAAGCGCTCGAGAGTGGGCATTTGGCGCGCCATAAAACGCCGGTCCTGGCAAATGCCGTTGCCGCACATGGGCGAGCGGCCCTGCTCGGCCCAGGGTTCGAGAAATGCGAGCGTCTGGCGTTCCGCCGCGCCCGTATCGATGCGGCTCGCCAGAACCCGCGCACTCAAGCCGGAGCCGCCGTGCTGCTTGCGGTTCCAGTCGTCCATGCGGGCAAGCGTATCCTCGCTCTGGTGCACGGCGAGCACCGGACCTTCGGCGAGCACCGTCAGGTGCTTGTCGGTTACGATCGTGGCAATCTCGATGATGAGATCGGCGTCCGGCTGCAGGCCGGTCATCTCAAGATCGATCCAAACAAGATTTTCGGGGGATTTCATCGTGTCTCGGAGCGTGAAAACTCACATGTTAGCAGAGCGATGCAATTGAAAGGCACGCGCGGCCGCGGCATCGTCCTCGCCAGCTACGGCCGCGGCGCACTGGTGCAGTCCGGCGAATCCGCCGCGCATTGCGCCCTCGCCGGGCGCAAACAGCGTGTCGTCTGCGGCGATCGAGTCACCTGGGTCTGCGCAGCGGCTGCCGACGGCTCGTCGGTCGAATCTATCGAGCCGCGCCGTAACCTGCTCGAGCGCATCGATGCGCGAGGCCGCCCTGAACCCGTCGCCGCCAACATCGACCGGCTGGCGATCGTGGTGGCTGCGGAACCCCCCCCCGACTGGTTCCTGGTCGACCGCTACTGGGCAGGGGCGCTTTTGAAGGATATCGGGGCGATGCTGATCGTCAACAAATGCGATCTCGCAATCGATTCGCTCCGATCCGAACTCGCCAACTATCGGGCCTTGGGCCTTGCATGCCTCGAAGTCGCATCGCTCACGGGTGCGGGCATCCCCGAGCTGCGTGAGGCGCTCGCCGATCAGGTAACCTTGTTGGTCGGTCAATCGGGCGTCGGCAAGTCTTCGATCGTCAATGCGCTGACGCCCGATGCGGCGGCGCAAACCGCCGAGCTGACCCGCGATACCGAGGGCCGGCATACCACCACCACCGCGCGCTGGTACCACTTGCGGTCGGGCGTTGATTCGGCCATCGTCGATGCGCCCGGAGTGCGCGATTTCGCACCTCCGGCGAGCATCGTGTGCGCCGCGGAGCGCGGCTTTGTCGAGATCCACAGGTTCGGCCTCGATTGCCGATTCAACGATTGCCGTCACCTGCAAGAGCCGGGCTGTGCGGTGCGCGCCGCCGTTTCGAGCGAACGCATCAGCGCGCGCCGCTACGAAAGCTACCGCCGGCTATATCGCCTCTACGAACGACTGGCGCCGTGAAGCGAAGCGCCTCATGAAAGGCTGGTGCGGCCCGCCAGCGCATGAGCGAGCGTGCCGCCGTCGACGTATTCCAATTCGCCGCCGACCGGCACCCCATGCGCGATGCGTGACGCCTTCAGGCCCAAACGCAAAGCCAGCTCGCCGAGGTAATGTGCGGTCGCCTCGCCTTCCACGGTCGGATTGGTGGCGAGGATCACTTCGCGCACTTCGCCGCCGCCGAGCAGCCGCTCGAACTCGTCCAGCCCGAGCTGCGCCGGCCCGATTCCATCGAGCGGCGACAAGTGTCCCATCAGTACGAAGTAACGGCCGCGAAAGCCGCCCGATTGCTCGATGGCGACCACGTCTGCGGGCGATTCGACCACGCACAGCTGCGCCACATCGCGGCGATCCGAGGCGCATATCGTGCACAGTTCGCTCTCGGTGAGCATGCGGCAGCGCTTGCAGCGTCCGACCTGCGCAAGAGCATCGGCCAATGCCTGACTCAGCATCCGGCCCCCGTCGCGATCGCGCTCCAATAAATAAAACGCCATGCGCTGCGCCGACTTCGGGCCGACGCCGGGCAGGCAGCGCAGGGAGTCGATCAACCGCGCGAGGGTGGGCGTGTATTTCATCGGCGATAAATAATCAAAACGGCAGCTTCATACCGGGCGGCAGATTCAATCCGGACATCAGTCCCGCATATTTTTCCTGGCTGCGCGCGGCGATCTTTCGCACCGCATCGTTGACCGCCGCGACCACCAAATCCTCGAGCAGACCCATCTCTTCGGCCGCCAATTTGGGATCGATGGTCGCGCTTTTTGCTTCATGGCGCCCGTTCATCACGATTTTCACCATGCCGGCGCCCGACTCCCCGGTCACCTCGATATCCGCAAGTTCCGCCTGAACCTTTTGCATGGTCTCCTGCATCTGCTGAGCTTGGCGCATCAGATTGCCCAGTCCGCCTTTCATCATGAGTGAATTCTCCTGTAGTTCTAGTTCACCGGCTTCACCGAAGCGGCATCCACCTCGGCACCGAAACGTTCACGCAAACCCTTGACCGCAGGATCCTGCTCGAAGTCGGCCGCAGCGCGCGCCGCCTTGTCCTGCTCCGCCGCCGCTCGTTGCCGCGCGGGTGTGGCGAGGGTTCCCTCCGCGACATTGAAGACGATGCGCATGTTGCGGCCAAGATATTTGCTCAATCCTTGCACGAGCTTTTCCTCGGTGGACCGCGTGCGCCGTTCCGCGGCCGGTTGATCGAGACGCAATGTGAGCACATCGTTCTCAAATGAGGACGGCACGCAGTTCAAGGCGAACTGGCGCGTCAAGCCACTCAAGCCCGCCGCCTCGACCACGGCGGGCCAAGTGCCCGCGTCGATCGCCAGCGCGGCCGGCGCGCCCACCGCCACGCCGCCCGTCACGCTCGCCGTCGCACTCGCCGTGCCGACGGCCGCAACGCTCGCCGTACCGACTACCGCCGCGACCGTATCGGGGCGAAATGCCAGCATCCTGAGCAAGGTCATCTCGAAGCCAAGCCGCGGCTCCGGTGCCATGGACAGATCGCGCCGGCCGGCCAATGCGATCTGGTAATAGAGCTGCACATCCTCGGCCGACATGGCCGCGCCCAAGCGCGACAAGGTCGGGGCGTCGAAGTCCTCATCCTGTGGAGCTGTCTCAGGGACAATCTGCGCGATCGCAATGCGCTGCAACAACGCGGCCAAGTCGACCAGCGCGCGATCATAGTCGGGCGCATCGCGGTCGAGTTCGCGTACCTGCGCCAGCAATCCAGGCCCATCCGCGCGCGACAACGCCTCCACGATCCGCGTCACATGGCCGCGATCGATGGTCCCGAGCATCGCCCGCGCATTCGATTCGTTCAGCGCACCGCCGCCAAAGGCGATCAGCTGATCCAGCAGGCTCAAGGCGTCACGCATGCTGCCGTCGGCGGCTCGCGCAAGCAGAGCGAGCGCCGCGGCTTCGTAGCCCAAGCTCTCCGCGGCCGCGATGAATTTCAAGCGCTCACCGATGAGGTTCGCCGAGAGGCGTTTGAGGCTGAACTGCAGGCAGCGCGACAGCACCGTGACCGGCAGCTTCTGCGGGTCGGTGGTGGCCAGCAGGAATTTGACGTGGGGCGGAGGCTCTTCGAGCGTTTTCAACAACGCGTTGAACGAATGATTCGACAGCATGTGCACTTCGTCGACCAGATACACCTTGTAGCGGCCTCGGGTCGGCGCGTACTGCACGTTGTCCAGCAACTCTCGCGTGTCGTCGACCTTGGTGCGCGATGCCGCGTCGACCTCGATGAGATCGACGAATCGGCCCTCGTCGATTTCCCGGCACGCCGCGCACGTGCCGCAAGGGTTCGCGCTGAGGCCGGCTTCGCAGTTGAGCGATTTGGCCAGGATGCGCGCGACCGTGGTCTTGCCCACGCCACGGGTGCCCGTGAACAGAAAGGCGTGATGCACCTTGCCGCTGTCGAGCGCATTGCTGAGGGCACGCACCACGTGCTCCTGCCCCACCAATTCGGCGAAGCGTTTGGGGCGCCATTTACGCGCTAATACGATATAGCTCATGCACTCAGTTTAGCCGTTACGCGTTGCAGGCGCGCACGGGAAACCGTGCACGACTAAGGAGGCGGCCCGCGCCAGCTTGGCCTTCGGCGCCCGACATGAAGCCTCTACCGCTGCTCCCTTCCGGGCCTGACGGGGTTCGTGGCCAGTCGTCGCGAAGATGCCAACGCGAGCCGCCATAGACTCATGGTGGCGGATGGCGGAGAGGGAGGGATTCGAACCCTCGAACACCTTTTGGGATGTTACTCACTTTCCAGGCGAGCGCCTTCGACCACTCGGCCACCTCTCCACACAATAATCCAAAACCGAATCTAAGCGGGTGCGCAAGGGTACCGGAGGCCGCTGGGGCGATCAAATCTAGCCGGTGGCCGCCTTGTTGGCCGACGCGGGCTTGTAGCGAGGCGGCGTATCCAGACAGGCGGCGTTCGCTGCCTGCGACGGCGGGGCGATTTCCAGCGTGGGAATCACCAGCGCACTTTGAGTATTCGGCGTATCGAGGCCCGCCGGAACCTTCAGCGGCGCCAGTTGCACGGCGGTTTGGTACTCCTGCGGCCGATGACAGTCCGGAACGGCCTTGCTGAACCTGTGGCAGCCGCTCGCGAGCAGCGCCGCGGCGACGATCAAAACCATCCTGTCAAGGCTCATGCTGCTCGTTCCTTGATAATTCCCGCCGCCGCCATCGCGCGCAGCACCGTCTCGTGGTGCGCGGGCGACAATTCGACCAGCGGTAAGCGCAATGCGTTCCCGATGAGCCCCATTTTCGCAACCGCCCATTTTACCGCAATCGGGTTCGCTTCGACAAACAAGTCCCTGTGCAGCGGCTGCAGATCGGCATCCAGGGCGCGGGCGGCCGCCATGTCCCCGCCCAGGGCCGCCAGGCACGCCTCGCGCATGCGGCGCGGCGCGACATTGGCCGAAACCGACACGACTCCGTGCGCTCCCGCGCCGATCCAGTCGATGGCGGTGGCATCGTCGCCGGACAACACCGAAAATTGGGCAGGACATGCCGCCAACAAATCACGCACGCGGCCCATCGATGCGCTCGCGTCCTTGACCGCCCGGATCAGCGGATGCCGCGCCAGCCGTGCGGTGGTGGCGGGCAACATGTCCACCGCCGTACGATTCGGCACGTTGTAAAGCATGATCGGCGCCGCCGAGGCATCCGCGGCGGACATGAAGTGCCGGTACAGGCCTTCCTGCGGCGGCTTGTTGTAGTAGGGAGTCACCAGCATGACCGCATCGACGCCCAGCCTGGACAACTCGCGCGTGCGGGCCACCGTGCTCGAGGTCGAGTGTGTCCCGGCGCCGACGATCACCTTGAGTTTTCCGCTGCAGCGCGCCACGGCCCTGCGGGTCAGCTCCTCTATCTCCTCGAGCGCAAGTGTAGGCGATTCGCCGGTGGTGCCTGCGACAACGATGCCGTTCGTGCCCTCGCGCATGTGAAAATCAAGCAGCCGTTCCCACGCCGTCCAGTCCAAGCCGCCGTCGGCGGTCATGGGCGTCACAATGGCGACCAGGCATCCGCGAAACATTCAAGAAACTCCAAAAGGAAATAATCGCTACCTTAAGTGCTGGACATGCACCGTGGCAAGCGTCCATCCGGTAGAATTTGCGCCAATGAAACAACATATCGTGATTTGCGCCGTCGGCAGCGACCGCGTCGGCATGGTGCACGAACTTTCCAAAGCCGTGGCCGATTGCGGCGGCAGCATCAGCGAAAGCCGCATGACCTCGCTCGGCAACGAGTTCGCCATGCTGCTGCTGGTGAACGGCAACTGGCACACCCTTGCCAAACTCGAGGGCGAGTTCAAGAAGCTGGCCGATGCCACCGGCATGAATATCCAATTGCGGCGCACCGAGGAACGCGCCGCACGCAGCGACATGCTGCCCTACTCCATCGACGTGGTGTGCCTCGACCAGACCGGCATCGTGGCGGGGTTGTCCGGCTTTTTTTCACAGCGCGCGGTGGATATCGCCGAACTATCCACGCGTTCCTATGCGGCCGCTCACACCGGCGCGCCGATGTTCTCGGTGCAGCTGATCGTGAACGTGCCGAGCCGCTTGCACATCGGCGTATTACGGGAGGAATTCATGGATTTTTGCGATCACTTGAATTTGGATGCCATTTTCGAACCTGTGAAAAATTAAGCGGCGCCCGGAGCCTTAGCACATGAGTAAGATCGAAGTCGGCCGAAAGGCCCCGCCCTTCACGCTTGAGGGTAGCGGCGGGTCCTGGTCGCTGAAGGATGCCGGCGGGAGCAACGTGGTCATCTATTTCTATCCCCGCGATAATACCCCGGGTTGCACCCGGGAAGGCGCGAGCTTCGCCGCCGCGCACGCCCAATTCAAGAAATTGAAGACTCTGATCCGCGGAATCTCCCCGGACACCGTCGAGTCGCATGTCAAGTTCAAGAACAAAATGGGCTTCCCGTTCGAACTTCTGAGCGATCCCGATCAAACGGCGTGCAAACTGTACGACGTGATCCGCGAAAAAAGCATGTACGGAAAGAAATACCTTGGCGTGGAGCGCAGCACCTTTCTCATCGACGCCTCGGGGCTGCTTCGCCAGGAATGGCGCAAGGTGCAGGTCAACGGCCATACCGAGTCGGTGCTGGCGGCGGTGAAGGCACTGTGACGGCCGCCTTGCGGCCCGTCAAAGCCGCGGTAGAAAAAGGACGTTCGCCTAAGCGGACGCGGCGCATTTTCGTACTCGACACCAACGTGCTGATGCACGACCCGACCGCGATCTTTCGCTTCGAAGAGCACGATATCTACATACCGATGACGGTGCTCGAGGAACTCGACGCCGGCAAGAAGGGCCTGTCGGAGTCTGCACGCAACGTGCGACAGGTCAGCCGCTTTCTCGACGAACTCATGCGCAACGCGAGCAAGAAGCAGATCGACCGCGGTCTCGCTCTGCCGATCGCGGTGCCGATCAATCACGGGAAGCGTCCGCCGGGCGGCCGGCTGTTTTTTCAAACCCAGCTGCTGGAATCGGTGCTTCCGGCGAGCCTGCCCGGCCACGGGGCCGACAACGCCATTCTCGCCGATACCCTGGCGCTGCAACATAAATTCCCCCTGGCCCGCGTGACCTTGGTCTCCAAGGACATCAATCTGCGCATCAAGGCGGCAATCGTCGGAGTGCAGGCCGAGGATTACTCCAGCGACAAGACCATCGAAGATGCGGATCTGCTGATCAGCGGCGTACAGCGCCTGCCGCCCAACTTCTGGGAAAAGCACGGCAAAGGCATGGAGTCGTGGCAGCAGCAGAGCCGCACTTTTTATCGAGTCCGCGGACCGTTGGTGCGCGAGTGGCAAACCAATCACTTCGTCTATGACCCGGGCGAGAACGGCGTGGAGGCGATCGTGCGCAAGCGCGAGGGCGAATCGGCCATTCTCGAACTCACGGTCGATTACCGCACCGAGCGCAACAATGTGTGGGGAGTCAGTTCGCGCAACCGCGAGCAGAATCTGGCGCTGAATTTATTGATGGATCCGGAAATCGATTTCGTCACGGTTCTGGGACCCGCCGGCACCGGCAAGACGCTGTTGACGCTGGCGGCAGGCCTCGCCCAGACATTGGATCACAATCGGTTCAGCGAGATCATCATGACGCGCGTGACGGTTCCTCTGGGCGAAGACATCGGTTTCCTGCCCGGCACCGAGGAGGAAAAGATGGAACCCTGGATGGGTGCGTTGATGGACAATTTGGAGGTCCTGACGCAGAGCCAGTCCGGCGGAACTTGGGGGCGGGGAGCGACCACCGACTTGCTGCGCCATCGCATCAAGATCAGATCGCTGAACTTCATGCGCGGCCGGACCTTCCTGAACCGCTTCATCATCATCGATGAGGCTCAAAACCTGACGCCCAAGCAGATGAAGACATTGGTGACCCGCGCGGGGCCGGGAACCAAGATGGTCTGTCTCGGCAACATCGCACAAATCGACACGCCTTATCTCACCGAAACCACGACCGGCCTGACTTATGTGGTCAACCGCTTCCACGGATGGGCCTATTCGGGGCACATCACGCTGATGCGCGGCGAGCGTTCGCGTCTGGCAGACTATGCATCCGAAGTCCTTTGACTTGATCCTTGCATTGAGCGCTGCGGAGCCCAAGCAATGGGTATCGCGGCACGGATGTGCGAACTTTGGAGTACCTAGGGCACTCCAATGGAGATTGCCGGAGGCGACATTGAGGCTATTGAGATCGGTGACCGACCTGAAATCTTGGATCGCCAAAGGATCCTGGAGCGCCCTTGCGGCCGCTTTTACGGTCGGCGCGAGCATGAATGTCGCCTGGGCCGCCGGCTCGAGCGCGACCGATCAGGAACTGCCGGATCTCGGCAGTCCCGCCACCGCCGCGGTATCGCTCGAGGAGGAGTATCAAGTCGGCCGGATGTGGGCCCGGCAGATGCGGGCCCAGGGATTGGTCATCGAAGACCCCGAGGTCAGCGATTACATCCAGGAAATCGGCCATAGCCTGTCGAGCCATGCCGAAGAGGGCCAGCACCAGTTCAATTACTTCGTGGTGCGCGATCCGGCCATCAACGCCTTCGCGATGCCGGGGGGCTTCATTGCCATCAACAGCGGCTTGATCGTTGCCACGCACAACGAAAACGAGCTTGCCGGGGTGATGGCTCACGAGACCGCGCACGTCACCCAGCGGCATCTGGTGCGCGGCATGATCGACCAAACGCATGCGGGCCTCGTGTCCGTGGCGGCCATGCTGGCCGCGATTCTGCTGGGCGCGACCGCGGGGCGCGGCGACCCGGGCGCCATGGAGGGCGCCATCCTGGCGACCCAAAGCGCCGCGATTCAGCATCAAATCAATTACACGCGGAGCCAGGAATTCGAGGCCGACCGGGTCGGGATCGGCACCATGGCGAGCGCCGGCTACGATCCGTTGGCGATGGCGAGTTTTTTTCAAGCTCTGGAGAGAATGGGGCCCGAGCCGAGCCGAACCAAGCAGATCGAATTCTTGCTCGATCACCCGCTGTCGGCCGAGCGCGTTGCGGAGGCACGCAATCGCGCCGAGCAGATCGGACGGATTAGCCGCGCGGATTCGCTCAGCTACTTGCTGATACGCGAGCGCCTGAGGTCCTTGGTGCAGAACCCGCAGGCTGCGCGCGAGTACTACGCTCATTTGTTGAAAAATGGCGCGGGCCTGACCGTCCAGGACCGCTACGGCAAGGCGGTCGCCGACATCTATGCCCGGGATCCGGCCGCTGCGATACCCGATCTGCGGGCGCTGCTGCGCGAATATCCGAAGGTGACGCAATTTTATGGGACCCTGGGGCAGGCGTACCTAGCAAATGGCGAACCCAAGGAGTCGCAGGCCGTGCTGGACAAGGCCCTGCTGCTGTTTCCCCGCAATGTGCCGATCACGCTTCGTCTGGCGGAAACATTGATGCGCGCGGGCGACAATCAGCGCGCGCAGCTGATTCTCGACGATCTGTTCAATCAAGTGGAACCGACGCCCAACCAGGCGAGACTGGTTGCCAAGGCGGCGAATGCGGCCGGCAATATTGCCGACTCGTACTATTACATGGCTGATTTTTATCTCATGAACGGCGACCTCTTGTCGGCGTCGAATCAATTGCAACTCGCCTTGGGACTGCCTAATTTGAACCCCATTCAGCGCGCTCGAATCAGCGCCATGCTCGAAGAAGTGCGGGCGGCAATGCCAAAAAATCGAAAAAATACGGTGGCGGACGACAGCGGAAGCGGAAACGGCCGGCATTGACCGCGGCCGGAGATCGCAATCGCGCACCGGTAGCTGCACGGCCGCCATTTTTAAGGGAGATCGACATATCATGCTGATCATAAGGCTGGCGCGCCACGCGCTCGCAATCATCGTTGCAGCAACTTTGAGCGCCTGCGTTACCCTACCGCCGAACAGCCCGCGTTCGCCGCAAGACCCGTGGGAATCGTGGAATCGCGGGGTCTACAAATTCAACGACGCCATCGACCGAGGGATCGCCAAGCCGGTTGCGCGCGCCTATGTGCGCGTAGTACCGAAACCCGTCCGTACCGGCATCAGCAACTTCTTCGCCAATCTCAACACGCCCACGGTGATGATCAACGACGCCCTGCAGGGCAAATTCATGGCGGCCACCAACGATCTCGGGCGTTTCTTGCTCAATTCGACGGTCGGAATAGGCGGGCTGCTCGACCCGGCGACCTCCGCGGGATTGGACCGCAACGATGAAGACTTCGGCCAGACCCTCGGTCATTGGGGCGTACATGCCGGCCCATTCATCGAGCTGCCGCTGCTCGGCCCATCGGATCTGCGCGACGCGCCGGGCGTGGCCGTCGACACCTATACCAATCCGCGTCAGTACGTTCGCAATACCGACGTCAAGTATGGATTAATTGTTCCCAACCTGGTCGAACGCCGCGCCTCGCTGTTGCCGTTGGATTCGACGCTCAAGAACGTCTATGACCCGTATGTCTTCATTCGCGACGCCTACCTGGCACGCCGCGCCTTTCTCGTGTCCGACGGCAAAATCACCGAGGAGCCGTTGACCGATCCGGAGCCGGACAGTAAGGACACCTCCTCGGTGCCAAATCCCGCGCCGCCGATGGCCCGGCCGCCGGCGCCCGACAACAGCGGGTCCGACTTCCCGCCTTCGGACCGCTCGGCGCCCCAGGTCCCGGCGCCCGACAACAGCGGGTCCGACTTCCCGCCTTCGGACCGCTCGGCGCCCCAGGTCCCGGCGCCCGACAACACGGAATCCGACTTCCCGCCTTCGGACCGCTCGGCGCCCCAGGTCCCGGTGCCGGCGACCTAGCGCCAGGGCCGCCTGTAGACGTAGCCCCGAAAGCCGTAGCGGTAGCCGATGCCGTACGGAGCGAACGCGGGATAAAAGTAGCGGGGATATCGGTAATAGTAAGGAGCCGCGTACAGCGCGGGGAACGGGCGGTAAGCGATCACGGGAGGCGCAACGACCGCAACACCCTCTTCGGTTGAACCTACGAGGCAAAACGCCCGGCGAGGCGTTCGGTTGACGCTTCACCCCACGGCGATCAGCTCTTCCACTTCGCTCAAGCGGGCCAGCTGGTGTAGCTGCGAGGGCACGTTATCGTAGCGCAAGGCGCGCCCTGCTTCGTGCGCCACGCTCAGCCATTCGATCAGCAAGGCCAGACCCGCGCTATCGCTGTCCGTGACACCGGCCAGGTCAATGACCGCCGCCTGGCCGTGACGGATCAGGTCGCTGCCGCGGGGCAGCAGCGCATTCACGGTGGAAAAGCCCAGCGAACCCACGACGCGGACGCGATCGTCCCCGGTCGTTTCGAGAGCGGCCGCCTCCTGCACCCGGTGGTTCACTTGCTGGCGCCGCCGGCGCGGACCTCGTTTTCCTTCTCGAGCCGCGCGATGACCTCGTCCAGTCCCTTCTGCTGAATTTCCGCGGCATAGTCCGTGCGGAAACTCTTCACGTACGAAATGCCCTCGATGACCACGTCCCAGGCCTTCCAGCCTTCATCGGTCTTGCGCAGACTGAAATTGACCGGCACCTTTTCGCCCGAGGATTTCTTCACCTCGGTGCGCACCGTGGCCGTCGTTTCGCCCGGATCTCCCCGGTAAGGCAGGATCACGAACCGGTCTGCAGTGAAATTCAGCAAGGCGTTTCCGTAATTGCGCAGCAAGGAGTGATAGAACGCATCCACGAAGCGCTTGCGTTGCTCGGGCGTAGCCGTGCGCCAGGTCTGTCCCAGCACCAGCCGG
This sequence comes from Steroidobacteraceae bacterium, assembly GCA_036743675.1. Taxonomy (GTDB): domain Bacteria; phylum Pseudomonadota; class Gammaproteobacteria; order Steroidobacterales; family Steroidobacteraceae; genus Bog-1198. The sequence continues at coordinate 35,038 of DAINPA010000002.1, read as the reverse complement.
GCTGCATAATCGCTGTCGAAATGCGGCAGCAGCACGTTCGCGACCAGCGAATCGAGCTTCGCCGGGTCCTGGGCATACATCGCGCGGTTCTTATCCAACTCGGCGAGCATGCGCTTCGCGGAATCTTCGACCAGCGCCTGCGGCTCCAGTGTGTTCGGGGCCGCTGTCGGGCCGTTTGCCGGCGCGGCCGGCACTTGGGATTGGGCATCGGCCTGCGCTCGCATGCAAAGTACCGCCGCGGCCGCAATCACCCACAGGGTGAGCGTCAACGTCCCCCTCGAGCGCAATTCAGATATCTTCATTTGGCTTTCTCCGCGGGCGCCGGGGCATCCGCTTTTGCCGGCGTGGAGCCAGATCCACCCGCGCTCTTCGCGAAATTCGCGACCAATTGACCGATCAGATTTTCGAGCACGAACGCCGACTGCGTGAAGTCTATGTGATCCTTGTTCTTCAAATAGGTCTCAGCGCCTCCGGCAGTCAGGCCGATGAATTTACCCCCAAGCAGGCCCTGAGTGTAGATGCTGGCATCGCTGTCGGTGGGGATCTTATTGTACTTGGCGTTCAAACGCAGCAGCACCACCGCTTTGTATTCGTTGGTGTCGAGGTCGATGCGCGCCACCCGGCCAATCTCGACGCCCGACATGGAGACCGGCGCGCCCACCTTCAAATCGCCGATGTTGTCGAATTTCGCCGTCACGTCGTAGTGCGGCGGACTGACGATGTGCAAGCCGCGGCTGGTCGTCTGCGTGGTCAAGAAAGCCAACGCCGCGAAACCGAGCAGCACAAAGGCCCCCGTTCCAAGATTCAAGGTACTCGACTTGCTCATTGCGATGCCCTCTTACAAAAACGCTGCGGTCAGCAGATAGTCCAGGAACAACACGACCACCGCCGAAGTGACCACCGTGCGCGTGGTGGCCCGCCCGACCCCCTCCGCCGTGGGTACTGCGTAATAGCCCTCGTACACCGCGATCAAGCTGCAAGCGACGCCGAATATGCAGCTCTTGACGATGCCTTCGTTGACGTCGCGCAGGCCGACCGAGGCCCTCATCTGCGACCAGAAGCTGCCCGAGTCGACGCCCATGATTTGTACGCCCACGAGCTGCGCGCCGTAGATGCCGATCAGGCTGAAGATCGCCGCGAGCAAGGGCATGGCGATGATTCCGCCCAGGAAGCGAGGCACCACCACTCTTTGTATCGGATCGACCGCCATCATTTCCATCGCCGATAATTGATCGGTGGCGCGCATCAACCCCAACTCCGAGGCCAATGCGGTGCCGGCACGGCCCGCGAACAGCAATGCCGTGACCACCGGACCCAGCTCCTTGACCAGGCCGATGGTCGCCGCGGTGCCCAAGGCCTCCTCGGAACCGAAGCGCTGCAGCAGCTGAAAGCCTTGCAGTCCGAGCACCATGCCGACGAACAGGCCGGACAGCATGATGATGACCAGCGACAATGCGCCCGAATTGAAAACCTGCTGCACGATCAAATCGAAGCGCACCAGCGCGCGCGGCGTATGGACGATCAGGTTCAGCAGGAACCGTGTGACCGCACCCAGGCCCCGCAGCGATTCTATGAGGCTGTTCCAAAGCTCTCTTATCAGGTTCAATGATCCTCGCCCTGCGCCAAAAGCTCGCTGAAATAGTCTTGAGCGGGATAGTGAAACGGCACCGGTCCGTCCGGTAGGCCGCCGATGAACTGCCGCACCTCGTCCGACGGGTAGGACTGCAGCTCCTGCGGCGTGCCACGCGCCACGACTTTGCCGCCCGACAACAAGAACACGGTGTCGGCGACGGTGGTGATTTCCTGCACATTGTGCGACACGACGATGCTGGTCAATCCTAAAGCATCGTTCAGACGGCGAATCAGCCGCAATATGACGCCCATGGAGATCGGGTCCAAGCCGACGAAAGGCTCGTCGTAAATCAAGATGTCCGGATCCATCACGATGGCGCGCGCCAACGCGACTCGCCGGATCATGCCTCCGGACAGCTCGCCCGGCATGAGCGGCGCCGCGCCGCGCAAACCCACCGCCTGCAGCTTGGTCAGCACCAGCTGGCGAATGATGCGCTCCGGCAGGTCCGTATGCTCGCGAAGCGGAAAGGCGACATTCTCGAAGACGCTCAAATCGGTGAGCAATGCACCATTTTGGAACAGCATACCCATGCGCCGCCGCAGCACATAGAGATCAGTGCGGCGCACGGTGCGCATATCGGTCCCGGCCACGTTTATCGAGCCGCTGTCGGCGACCGCCTGACCGGTGATCAGACGCAGCAACGTGGTCTTACCCGTGCCGCTCGGTCCCATGATGGCGGTCACCCGCCCGCGCGCAATATCCATGTCGAGACCGGCAAACACCGCACGGGAACTCACGGCATAACCCAGATTGCGGATCTCGACGATGGAGGTGGTTTGATTCAAGGACTTGCTTGAGCTGTGAGCTCCGCGCCCGGAGGCGCGGATTCGCGGGCAGCGCGCGGAATTAACCCGCCGCGCTTTCCATCGAAGTCTTGTAGGTGCCGCCCGCCGCCAGGCCGTTGAGCTTGGCTCGTGTGAACAGCGCCTTCTGGCCGGCCGCGAAAGCCGCCGGGTTGCCGCCCCAGGCGCTCAGGGCCATCTCCTGCAGGGCGCGCCCGTAGCTGAAGGTGAGCGCCCACGGCGCCGCTCCCGCCGCATTCATCAGACTCAAATGCAGCGTCGCTTCGGTCGGGCGCTGGCCGCCCGACAAAAACGCAATGCCGGGCACCGCGCAGGGCACGTGCCGCTTCAAAGTGCGCAGCGTCGCTTCCGCCACCTGCTCGGCGGACGCCTTCTCGGGGCATTTCTTGCCCGCCACCACCATGTTCGGCTTGAGCAACATACCCTCCAACAGGATGCGCGCCGCCTGTAAATGCCCGAATACCCTTTGCAGCACGGTGTTGGTGACCTCTTCACAGCGCTGCAACGTGTGACTGCCGTCCATCAGGACTTCGGGCTCCACGATCGGCACAATGCCGGCCTCTTGGCATAGGGCCGCATAGCGCGCCAGCGCCTGCGCGTTCGCATCGATCGCATAGGCACTCGGGATGCCTGCGCCGATGTCGATCACGGCACGCCATTTGGCGAATTTCGCGCCCAACTTACGGTACTCGGCCAAGCGCTCGCGCAAACCGTCGAGCCCTTCGGTGATCGTCTCGCCGGGAAATCCGGCCAGGGGCTTGGCGCCCGTGTCGACCTTGATGCCGGGGATCATTCCGTGCTGGCCCAAATAGGCGGGAAAAGGCACGCCGGCCTTGGTCTTCTGGCGCAGCGTTTCGTCGTACAAAATCACGCCGCTGATGAATTCACCCGCACCCGGCGCCGTGAACAGCATCTCACGATAGGCGCGCCGGTTCTCCTCGGTCGACTCCAGCTTGATGCTGCCAAAGCGCTTGGCAATGGTGCCGCTGCTCTCGTCCGCGGCCAAAATCCCTCGGTTCTTCGCGACCAACACACGTGCTGTAGCGGCTAGCTCTGCGGTGTTCATGACTGATGTCTCTCACTGATGCATGACGGGGCGAATTCAGGCCCGCAAGGATAACAAAATCAAGATCGTTGCGCGCCCGGGCTGGCACTTCGCCCCAAATAGGACTAAAATTGTCCCACATGTAGGACCGCTTGGGCAAAGGTAATTCATCATGTTGCGAATGGGCAAACTGACCGACTACGCAACCGTCATATTGGCGAGTCTAGCGCAAGACCCGCCGCGGCATCGCGCTGCGGCGGAGCTGGCCGAGCGCACGCGCCTCAGCCGACCGACGGTGAGCAAGGTGCTGAAGGGATTGCAACGCGCCGGGTTGGTGATTTCCTCGCGCGGCTCGCTGGGCGGATATCGTCTGGCGCGAGATCCGGAACAAATCACCGCGGCGCAAATTCTCGACGCGTTCGAGGGCCCGATCGCCATTACCGAATGCAGCGGCGCCTCTAGCCAATGCGGCATCGAGCGGCAGTGTCGCGTCGGCGGCGCGTGGCAGCGGGTCAATGCCGCGATTCGCCGCGCTCTGGAGGATGTGACGCTGCGTCAGTTGGCCGGCCTCGATTCGACCTCGGTGCGCGTCTCGGGCCTGGCCTTGGAAATTCGACGCCACGCGTCTTGAGCGTGCGCGCAAGCCGAACTGGAAATCAATCGTGTCAAGCAAATCACAAGACGTCGAAGCGCTCATCGGCCAGAAGTACCGGCATGGCTTCGTCACGGACATCGAATCCGACAGTTTGCCGCCGGGGCTCGACGAGGGCGTGGTGCGCGCGATATCGCTCAAGAAAATGGAGCCTGCGTTTTTGCTCGATTGGCGCCTGAAGGCGTTTCGACACTGGCAAACCATGCGGGAGCCGAAATGGGCGCACGTGCACTACAAGCCGATCGACTACCAGGACATTTCCTATTACTCCGCGCCGCGCGCGCCGCAGAATGCGCCGAAGAGCATCGATGAGGTGGACCCCAAACTGCTCGCCACCTATGCCAAGCTCGGAATACCGCTGCACGAGCGCGCGCGCCTCGCCGGAGTCGCGGTGGACGCGGTGTTCGACAGCGTCTCGGTGGCCACCACCTTCAAGGAGAAGCTCGGCAAGGCCGGTGTGATCTTTTGCTCGTTCTCGGACGCCGTTCGCGACCATCCGCAGCTGATCGAGCGCTATCTGGGCAGCGTCGTGCCGCCCGGGGACAATTTCTTTGCCGCGCTGAATTCGGCCGTGTTCTCCGACGGCTCCTTCGTCTACGTGCCGCCCGGCGTGCGCTGCCCGATGGAGCTGTCCACTTATTTCCGGATCAACGCGGCCAAGACCGGTCAATTCGAGCGCACCTTGATCGTCGCGGCCGAAGGCGCATCCGTCAGCTACTTGGAAGGCTGCACCGCGCCGATGCGCGACGAGAACCAACTGCATGCGGCGGTGGTGGAGCTGGTTGCATTGGACGATGCGCAGATCAAGTACTCGACCGTGCAGAACTGGTATCCGGGAGACGAGAACGGGCTCGGCGGAATCTACAATTTCGTAACCAAACGCGGCGAGTGCCGCGGCCGGAATTCCAAGATTTCGTGGACGCAGGTGGAAACCGGCTCGGCCATCACCTGGAAATATCCGAGCTGCGTGTTGAAGGGCGAGAATTCAATCGGCGAGTTCTATTCCGTGGCGGTTGCCAACAACTATCAGCAGGCCGATACCGGCACCAAGATGATCCACATCGGCCGCAACACCAAGAGCACGATCGTTTCGAAGGGAATTTCCGCAGGCCACGCCGAGAACACCTACCGCGGCCTGGTGAAGGTTTTGCCGAGCGCCGCGGGCGCGCGCAACTTTACCCAATGCGATTCCTTGCTGATGGGCGCCAAATGCGCGGCGCACACCTTCCCTTACATGGAGGTGAAGAATCCCACGGCGACGGTCGAGCACGAGGCCAGCACCTCGAAAATCGGCGAGGATCAATTATTCTACTGCCTGCAGCGCGGCATCAGCGCCGAAGACGCCGTCAATATGATCGTCAGCGGCTTTTGCAAAGTGGTGTTCAAGGAGCTACCGATGGAATTCGCCGTTGAGGCTCAAAACCTGTTGAGCGTGAGTTTGGAAGGCGCGGTCGGTTGAGCGCGGGTTCGGGGAAAAATGTTGCTTAAGATTACCGATTTGAGCGCCTGCGTGGCGGGCAAAGAGATCCTCAAGGGAATCAACCTCGAGGTGGAAGCCGGCGAAGTGCATGCCATCATGGGCCCGAACGGTTCAGGCAAGAGCACCCTGGCCCAGGTATTGGCGGGCCGGGAGGATTATGAAGTCACCGGCGGCTCGGTCACCTTCGAGGGTCGCGACTTGCTGGCCCTGCCCGCCGAGGAGCGCGCACGGGCCGGTTTGTTTCTGGGCTTTCAATACCCGGTGGAGATTCCGGGGGTCAACAACGTCTACCTGTTGAAAGCGGCGCTGAATGCCAAGCGCAAAGCCGCCGGCGAACCGGAGGTCGATGCCTACGAGTTTCTGGCGCTCATCAAACAAAAGATGAAGCTCATGCAGATGAGCGAGACCTTTCTCACGCGCGGCGTGAACGAAGGCTTTTCCGGCGGCGAGAAGAAACGCAACGAAGTTTTGCAGATGCTGGTGCTGGAGCCGAAACTCGCGATCCTCGACGAGACGGATTCGGGTCTCGATATCGATGCGCTGAAGGTGGTGTCGATGGGCGTCAACAGCCTGCGCGACCCCAGACGCGCGGTGGTGTTGGTGACCCATTACCAGCGACTGCTCGACTACATCGTGCCGGACAAGGTGCATGTGCTGTCCGCGGGCCGCATCTTGAAGTCGGGCGATCGATCGCTCGCGCTCGAACTGGAACGGCGCGGCTACGATTGGGTGAAGGAGAGTCAAGTCGCATGATCTCGCCGCAGCCTCATGCCGTCTCCGCGGCGCAATCGGCGGCGCTGCGATCCTTCGAAGCGCAATGGCTTGCGCGCCAATCCGCCTTGCCGCAGCTCGAGCGCTCGTCTGGGCGCGATCCTCTGTCGACGCTGCGCGAGGAGGCGATAGGTCGGTTTTTACGGCTGGGACTGCCGACCACGCGCGACGAGAGCTGGCGCTACACCAACCTGCGGCGCCTGGCCGCACAGAGTTTCATCGATGCGCCGCGCGCGCCGGCCGGATCCGTCGCAGCCGCCGACTCGCTCGACTCATGGGACATCGCAGAACGCCTCGCCACCGTGCACTTGGCGAACGGCTTTGCGATGTTGCCCGCACCCATGGAATTGGATTCTAATAAATTATTAATCAATAACTTACGAGATTTATCTCGAGTAAATCCGGGTCTGGTGGCACGCTTCCTTCCGCCTCTGTCGGACGCCGACGGTGCGCGCTGGACGCTGCTCAACACCGCCTTGTTCACCGACGGGCTTTATATCAAGGTGAACGGCAAACTGACCGCCCCGCTGGTCATCGTGCACGGCGCGGCGGCGCAAGGCCCCGGCACCATTGCCTATCCTCGAGTCATCGTCGATGCGGCGCCCGGTTCGAACGCGACGATCATCGAACACCATGTTCAGCGCGGCGAATGGACGCCGCTGTGCAATTCCGTCACTCAACTCGCGCTCGGGCAGGACGCCGAAATCGAACACTACCGCATATTTGCGACCCGATCCGGCTGCACGCACATCGATTCGCTGGACCTGCGTCAGCAGCGCGCAAGCCGGTGCAGGCAGTTCACCATCGTCTTGGGAGGAGGCCTGGTGCGTGCCTCGCTCGATGCGCACCTGAACGAACCGGGCGCCTGCCTCGACAGCTACTCGCTGCTGGTGGGCCACGAGGAGCGCCATGTCGACTGCGTGAACGTCGCCACGCACCACGCGCCGAATACCCGAAGCCGGCAAACCGCGCGCTCGATCGCGAGCGGCACCAGCCGCGTGATCTTCAACAGCAAGGTGGTGGTCGAGGCGGGCGCGGTGCAGGCCGAGTCGCAGCAATCCTGTCGCGGCTTGCTGTTGTCGGACTCCGCCGAAATCGATTCGCGGCCGCAATTGGAGATCCACGCCGATGAGGTCAAGTGCGCTCATGGCGCGACCACCGGCCGCCTGGACCCGGAGATGCTCTTTTACATGCTCTCCCGCGGCCTGGATCGCGGAACGGCGCAAAGCCTGCTCATCTATGCGTTCCTCGCCGATGTGCTGACCGGCATGTCCTTGGCCTCGGCTCGCGCCGCCATCGAAGACGCGCTGATCGATCAATTGCCGGATTCGCAACTGCTGCGGAAATTCCGATGAACAGCGTGGCCGCGCGAGATCAGCGCTCCTCCTTCGATGTGCAGGCCGTTCGCCGGGAATTCCCGGTTCTGCAGCGCTTGGTGCACGGCAAGCCGCTCGCCTACCTGGACAACGGCGCCTCGGCGCAGCGTCCGAATGCGGTCATCGACGCGGTGGACGACTACGAACGCCATCACCATGCGAACATTCATCGCGGCGTGCATACCCTGAGCCAGGAGGCGACGGCCTTATACGAAGGAGCGCGCGATCGCCTGGTGCGGTTCATCAACGCGCGCTCGCGTCACGAGGTCGTTTTCGTACGCGGCACCACCGAGGCGATCAATCTGGTCGCGCAAAGTTTCGCGAGGCCCCTCCTCAAGACCGGCGACGAGGTGCTCATCACCCACCTCGAGCATCACGCCAATATCGTTCCCTGGCAGATCGTCTGCGAGCAAACCGGCGCAAAGTTGCGCATAGTCCCCATGGATTCGAGCGGCGAGGTCCACGTCGAATCCGTCGAAGCGCTGCTCGGTCCGCGCACCCGTTTGTTCGCGTGTGCGCATGTATCCAACGCGCTCGGCACGGTGCTTCCCGTGCGGCGCCTGATCGCCGCGGCCAAGGCGCGCGGAATCGTCACGCTGATCGACGGCGCGCAGGCGGTGGCGCACACGGCGGTCGATGTGCAGGAGCTCGGCTGCGATTTTTACGCGTTTTCCGGGCACAAGATGTTCGCGCCGACCGGCATTGGCGTGCTTTACGGCCGCGAAGCGCTGCTCGAGCGCATGCCGCCCTGGCAGGGCGGCGGCGACATGATTCTCACGGTGAGCTTTGAAAAAACCACCTACAACGCCCTGCCCTATAAATTCGAGGCCGGAACACCCAACATTTCGGGCGCCATCGGACTTGGTGCCGCGGTCGAATTTTTGCGCAGCCTCGATCTTCAGGCGGCCCACGCTCACGAGCACGCGCTGCTCGAGCACGCGACACGCACCCTGAGCGGTCTCGAGCACCTGCGCATCATCGGCACCGCGAGCGCCAAGGCGAGCTTGATTTCCTTCGTGGTCGCCGGCGCGCACCCGCACGATCTTGGCACCATTCTCGACCAGGACGGCATCGCGATTCGCACCGGTCATCATTGCGCCATGCCCGTCATGGATTTCTTCAAGGTGCCGGCAACCGCACGCGCTTCGTTCGCCTTCTACAACACGTTCGAGGAAATTGACCGGCTCGCGGCGGCGATCGCACGCGCCCGCGCGATATTCACCTGATACCGATCATGGACATCAAAGATCTATACCGCGACGTCATCCTCGACCACAATCGACGGCCCCGCAATTTCGGTCCGCTGGAGCCGGCCGACGTCAGCGTCGAGGGATTCAACCCGCTGTGCGGCGACCGCCTGACGCTCAGGCTCAGGATGGCCGACGGCAAGATTGCGGACATCCGCTTCGATGGCCAGGGCTGCGCGATTTCGACCGCTTCCGCTTCGCTGATGACCGAAGCGGTCAAGGGCTTGACGCGGAGCCAGGCGCTCGCGCTCTTCGATCGCGTGCACCGTCTGCTCACCGACGAAGCGGCCTGCCCCGATGATCTCGGAAAGCTCGCCGCACTGTCCGGGATTCGCGAATTTCCGGCGCGGGTCAAATGCGCGAGTCTGTGCTGGCACACCCTCGCCTCCGCCCTGCACTCGACCGCCGCGGGGGCTTTGCCGGCGGTGTCGACCGAATGAGATTTTAAGCCATGCATTCGCACGAAAACGAACCCATCGTGGTGCAACGAGACGTGAAGGCGGTCACCATTCCGGCCGGCGTCGAAGTCAATTTGAAGTTGGGATCCGTCGGCTACATCACGCAGGCGCTCGGCGGCAGTTTCACGGTCTACATCGACGGAAACCTGTTCCGCATCGCCGGCCAGGATGCGGGCGCCATCGGCAAGACCGCCGCGAAGGCGCCCGAGGTGCCGCCCGGCGCCTCCGAAGAGGACATCCGCAACGTCGTTTGGCAGCAGCTCAAGACTTGCTATGATCCGGAGATCCCGGTCAATATCGTGGATCTGGGTTTGGTGTACGAATGTGACGTCGCCAAGAACGGGGATTCGACCCGCACGGTCGCGATCAAGATGACCCTGACGGCTCCCGGATGCGGCATGGGCGAGATCCTGGTGCAGGATGTGCGGGACAAGGTGCAGATGGTGCCGACCGTCACCCGCGCCGATGTGGAACTGGTTTTCGATCCGCCGTGGAACCATACCATGATGTCGGAAGAGGCCCGCCTGCAAACCGGGATGATGTGAACAAATCGACGGCCTGGATCGATGCCGGACCCGCTTCGGCACTGCAAGAGGGGAAGACCATTAGCGTCGCAGTGGGGCGGCACATGGTGGTCCTGGTGCGCAGCGGCGGGGCGTATTTCGCGGTGGAAGACCTGTGCACGCATGATGGCGCCGAGCTCGCCGGCGGGACGATTGAAGGCGCCGAGATAATTTGCCCGCGCCATGGCGCCAGATTTTGTCTGCGAACCGGAGAGGCGCTGACTCCGCCTGCCTACGAACCCATTCGAGTGTTCGCAACCAAAATCGATGACGGACACCTGTGGGTACGCTCAGACTGACGCTGCTGCGGCACGCGCAGGCGGAGCCCATCGATGCCGGCACCGAGGACTTCGAGCGCGGGTTGACGCATCGGGGCACGATCGAGGCAAAGGAAATTGCGGCACGCATCATCGCACGCGACCTTGCGCCGGATTTGATCCTGGTGAGCCCGGCCGAGCGCGCATGGAGCACCGCCGAGATCGTCGCCGACGCGTGCGATCTCGATCTCTCGCAGGTGCGTTGTGCGCGTGAACTCTACCTCGCGACTCCCGAAGCGACTTGGCGCCTGCTCGCGCGGCAAGACGCGGGCATCGGCCACATCCTCATCTGCGGTCACAATCCGGGCTTGAGCCACACGGCGAGCCGCTTGGGCCCGAAGCCGCAGCGGCGCAGCCTGCCCACCGCGGGGTTCGCCACGGCCGTTTGGCACAACGCCCATTGGCACACCTTGAAGCCGGAGACCGCCCACAGCTGCAATATGGATGACCCCGACAGCGAAGCGGATCCGTGGAATTGAGGGTTGCGCTCAGGAGCCTGCCTGAGTAATCGTCGCGGCCGCGACGGCGCTATACTGTTGGCCTGCAGCCACACCGATTATATCAAGGATACAGTGCTCAAGGAATTTCGTGAACGACTCGAGCGCGAGACTCGAGCACTCGACGCCGCGGGCCTTCTGAAGCGCGAGCTGGTCATCGACTCCGCTCAGGGTCCGGTCGTGAAACTCGCCGATGGCCGCGAGATGATCAATCTGTGCGCCAATAACTACCTGGGTCTCGCGAACCATCCGGCCGTGCTGCAGGCGGCCCACGATGCGCTGTCCCGATTCGGCTACGGCGTGGCATCGGTGCGCTTCATTTGCGGCACTCAGAGCGTGCACCGCGAGCTGGAGGAGCGTCTGAGCGCCTACCTCGAGATGGAAGATACGATTCTGTATTCCTCCTGTTTCGACGCGAACGGCGGTCTGTTCGAGACATTGCTCGATGCCGAAGATGCGGTCATCAGCGACGCGCTGAATCACGCCAGCATCATCGACGGCATACGCCTGTGCAAAGCGAGGCGGCTGCGCTACGCGAACAACGATATGAACGAGCTTGAGCAGGCTTTGAATGACTCTCAGGACGCCCGGGTGCGTCTGGTCGCGACGGACGGCGTTTTTTCCATGGACGGCTCGATAGCCAAGCTCGAGGAGATTTGCAACTTGGCCGAGCGCTACGGCGCGCTGGTCATGGTGGACGACTCGCACGCCACGGGGTTCATCGGCGCGCGCGGCCGCGGCTCGCACGAGCTGCGCGGCGTCATGGACCGGGTCGACATCATGAGCGGCACCTTGGGTAAGGCGCTGGGCGGCGCAAGCGGCGGCTTTGTGGCCGCACGCAACGAAATAGTCGGTTGGCTGCGCCAGCGCTCCAGGCCTTATCTGTTTTCGAACAGCATCGCGCCCCCGGTCGCGGCGACGACCCTGCGGGTGCTCGATTTGCTGGAAGGCTCGCCCGAATTGCGCGAGCGCCTGCATTCGAATGCGCGGTATTTCCGCGAGCGGATGCTCGCCCTGGGCTTCGAGCTGCTTCCCGGGGAACATCCCATCGTTCCCGTCATGCTCGGCGACGCGCCGCTCGCGGTGCGTCTGGCCAAGCTCATGCAGGACGAGGGAATCTACGTCGTCGCGTTCGCCTTTCCGGTCGTGCCACACGGAAAGGCGCGGATTCGCACCCAGATGAGCGCCGCGCATTCCCAGGGGCAGCTCGACCGGGTGATCGAGGCATTCGCGCGCGCCGGTCGCGAGCTCGGCATCATTCATTGAGGGCAGGCCATGAAGGCGTTGGTTAAAGCTCGTGCCGAACCGGGAATCTGGATGCAGGACGTTGCGGAGCCTTCCGTGGGGCACAATGACGTCCTGATCAAGGTGCACCGCTCGGCCATTTGCGGCACCGACATGCATATCTTCAATTGGGACGCCTGGGCGCAGAAGACGGTGCCGGTGAACATGGCCGTCGGTCACGAGTATTCGGGCGAGATCGTCGAAATGGGCAGCGAGGTGCGCGGCTTCAAGATCGGCGATCGGGTCTCCGGCGAAGGGCACATCACCTGCGGACATTGCCGCAACTGCCGCGCCGGGCGCCGTCACCTGTGCCGCAACACCCTGGGAGTCGGAGTGAATCGGGCGGGCGCTTTCGCTCAGTATTTGACGATCCCCGCCGCCAACGTCTTCAAGCTGTCCCCCGCCATCGACGATGAGATAGCCTCCATCCTCGACCCGTTCGGCAACGCCACCCACACCGCGCTCGCATTCAATGTCGTCGGCGAGGACGTGTTGATCACCGGCGCGGGTCCGATCGGCATCATGGCGGTGGCCATTGCGCGCCATTGCGGAGCGCGCCACGTCGTCATCACCGACGTGAACGATTATCGGCTGGATCTTGCCGCGACAATGGGCGCGTCGCGCACGCTCAACGTGGCGCGCGAGTCTCTCGACGACGCGATGCGCGAGCTGGGCATGGAAGAAGGCTTCGACGTGGGGTTCGAAATGTCGGGCAACCCCGCGGCGCTGCGCGAGATGCTGCGCACCATGAATCACGGCGGCAGCATATCGATGCTCGGCATTCCGCCCGGCGAAACCGCCATCGATTGGAATCTGGTGATTTTCAAAGGCCTGGTGCTCAAGGGCATCTACGGGCGGGAGATGTTCGAAACCTGGTACAAGATGGCGGCCATGCTGCAAAGCGGCCTGAACGTGCGGCCCGTCATCACTCATCGCCTGGGCGTGAACGATTACCTGAAAGGCTTCGAGATCATGAATTCGGGAAAATCCGGCAAGATCATCCTCGACTGGTCGGCGCTCTAAAGGCACGCTCTGCGCATTCGACCGCAGCAGCGCCCGGCTCGGAAAATTTGGGCGATAATATCGCCGGCACATCCTCAACTGGCGGATCCCATGGCCGATCATCAATTCGCGTATTTGACTTCCACCACCCATCCGGGCTTTTTGAACGCACCGCCGCTCGCCGGCCGTCCCAACGCGCAAGTCGTGGTGGCCGGGATCGCGTGGGACGGTTCGACCACCAATCGCCCCGGTAGCCGCTTCGGACCGTTCGCCATCCGCCGCGCCAGCCACATGCTGTGCGACGGGTGGCATCCGCTGTTCCAGGTCTCGCCGGTCGATGCGATTGCCGATATCGGCGATCTCGCCCTGCCCAACACCTCGTTGTCCGCCATGCGCGCGGCGCTCGAACCGCAGGCCACCGAGCTGATCGCGCGGCATCACATGGTGTGGCTGGGCGGCGATCACTCGATCACCTTGCCCCTGCTGCGCGCATACCGTGCGCGCTACGGTCGAGCGATTGCGTTAGTGCATTTCGATGCGCACTGCGACACCTGGCCGGATCACGCCGGCGAACCGTCGGGGCACGGCACTTGGGTTCGCGAAGCGATTCTCGAAGGCTTGGTGGATCCGCGGCTCACGGTGCAGTTTGGCATTCGCTCCTCGGCGCATCCCGAGGTCGGCGGCTACGTGCGCACGCAGGGCGGATTGATTTACACCGGTCGCGACCTGCGCGGGCGCACGAGCCCGGCCGAGCTGCGCGAGATCTGCACCGAGGTGCGCGCACGCCTCGCCTCCGTGGCCGACGCGCCGGTCTATCTTTCGCTCGATATCGATTGTCTGGATCCGGCCTATGCACCCGGAACCGGCACGCCCGAGCCGGGCGGCCTCGCTACGGCCCAGGTGATGACGCTGCTGGAGGAGCTGCACGATCTCGGCTGGATCGGGATGGACCTGTGCGAGGTCGCGCCGCCGTACGATCACGCCGAATTGAGCAGCAACGCGGCCGCGACGCTGGTGTGGACTTATATGTGCGGCCGCATGGCGCCGCGCCGCGCGCCGATCTAGCGCGGAGCGAGCGCCCGACGCGTGCCGGGCGGCTCCTTGCACCAGCAATAGGCGTAAAGCCCGCGGGGATCGTTCAGCCGCGCGATGGCGCGCGCCTGCTCGAGCAGAGGATCGAGCACCTGCTCGATGTCGCTGCGCGGCGCAGCGAGGCCGGCCATCGAGCCGAGTCGCAGCGCTTCGGCGCGCAACTGCATCATGAGCTGTTCGCGCAGCGAAAGCTCCGACTCGATGTACTCGACATCGTAGTCCGCGCCGAGTTCGGCAAGCTTTGCCGCAGCGTCGGTTGCATCCTTGAGCCCGCCGAGATGGTCCACCAGACCGATGCGTTGCCCATCGACGCCTGCCCAGACGCGGCCTTGCGCGACCTTGTCCACATCCTCCACGCTTTTCTTGCGCCCTTCGCCGACGCGGCGCAGGAATTCGGCGTAGGCGTGATCGACCGAACTTTGCAGGATCTGGCGCGCCCGGGCATCCAAGGCGCGATCCAGGCGCAACTCCCCCGCCATCGGGGTGGTGCCGAGGCCGTCGACCTTGACGCCGAATTTCTCCAACGTGCGCTGGAAGGTCGGCACCACCGCGAACACGCCGATGGAACCCGTCAAGGTGGTGGGGCTCGCGAATATTTGATTGGCGGCCGCGGAAATATAGTATCCGCCCGATGCCGCGTAAGTGCTCATCGATACCACCACGGGTTTGCCGGCCTTGCGCAGCGCCTGTACCTCGCGAAGTATTTGTTCCGAGGCGAACATGCTGCCGCCCGGGCTGTCGACGCGCAGCACCACCGCCTTGACGGTGCGGTCATAGCGCGCCTGGCGCAACAGGTCGCCGGTGCTTTCGCCCCCGATCCTGCCCGGCGGTTGGCGGCCGTCCAGAATCTCCCCGGAGGCGACCACCACGCCGACCTTCGCGTCGGATTTGGATTTGAGCACGCGCTTGGCGCGGATTGCCGCCAGATACTGATTCATTCCAATGGAGTTGAAGGAATGAGTGTCTTGATCCTCGCCCACCAGATTTTTCAATTCATCGGCGAGCTGTCGACGGCTCTTCAATGCGGTCACCAGACCGCGCTGCAGCGCCAGCTTCGCGGCATCGCCGTTGACGGCTGCGAGCGCCGCGGGCGCTTCCGAGACGTACTCGCTCAAGGCGTTGGCGGGCAGGGAGCGCGCCCGAGTGACGTCTTGAGTGTAGGCATTCCACAGCGCCGCGAGCCACGCGGAGCTTTCCTCCCGCTCGCTCGGCGCCATATCGCTGCGCGAGAACTGATCGGTGAAGCTCTTGAAGGTGCCCGCCTTGAAGATGTTGACGTCGACGCCGAGCTTCTCGATCGCGTCCTTCAGGAACATGCGGTAGTAGCTGAAGCCGTCGATGTAGACGAACCCCAGCGGGTCGAGGTATACCTCACCGGCCTGAGCGGCGAGATAATATTGCCCCTGGTCGAGGGAATCGGCGCCCACCACCACACGCTTGCCGGCGGAGCGAAAATCGCGTAACGAAGCGCCGATCTCCTGCAGCTTCGACAGTCCCGAGACATCCAGATTGCCGAGATCCAACACGATCAACTTGATGCGCGAATCGTTCTTGGCCGACTCGATCGCATCGATCACGTCCTTGAGCAGGGTTTCCGGAGCCGGCCCCCCGGAGGCATGGCCAATCGCGCGGCGCACCGGATCGCTCGACAACTGCTCGACCAGTTCGCCCTCGGGCGCTATCACCAGTGCCGAGCTGCGCGGCACGAGCGGAATCGAGGTATGCAATGCGGCGAGGATGAAGCCGAAAATGACCAGCAACAGGATGAGGTGAAGGGTCTTGCGGACGCCCTCCAGAATTCGCCAAACGAGTCCGAAAAACCCCATCAGAGCCGCCCCGACAGCCATTCAATGCTTCTCAACATGTCCAACATGTCGGCCGGCGCGCAAAATAGCGCCGAGCGTCAGATCTTTTCGTCGATCCGCGCCGCCTTGCCGGACAAGTCGCGCAGGTAATACAGCTTTGCGCGCCGCACCGCGCCGCGGCGCTTGACGCTGACCTCGCTGATCGAGGGGCTGAAGGTCTGGAACACGCGTTCCACGCCCTCGCCGTGCGAAATCTTGCGTACCGTGAAGGAGGAATTGAGGCCTCGATTCTTCTTGGCGATCACCACGCCTTCGTAGGCCTGAACGCGTTCACGATCGCCTTCGGTCACTTTGACCTGCACCACCACCGTATCGCCGGGGTTGAAGTCCGGAAGCTGGCGCGTCGCGCGCTCGCTGTTCAATTCTTGAATGATCTTGTTCATAGCTATCGACCTCACCGTAACAACCGTCTTGTGACCGGAACCCTTTGCTTTCTTACTTTTCGCGCGCGCACTTGAATTCTTCCAAGAGCGCCCGCTCCTCAATGTTCATACCGCGCCGCTCGAGCAGCTCCGGCCGGCGCAGCCAGGTCCTGCCCAGCGCCTGCTGCAAGCGCCAGCGCCGGATCGCCTCATGATCGCCGGATGCCAACACCTCGGGCACCGCATGACCTTCCAACGAGGCGGGCCGCGTATAATGCGGCCAATCCACCAGCCCGCCGGCGAACGATTCCTGCACCGCCGACTCCGCACTGCCGAGCGCTCCGGGCAGCAACCGCACGATCGCGTCGATGACCACCAGCGCGGGCAGTTCGCCCCCCGTCAGCACATAATCGCCGATCGACCACTGCTCGTCGATCTCCAGCTCGATGAACCGCTCGTCGACACCCTCGTAGCGGCCCGCCACCAGGATCAAGCCCGGCCAATCGCGGGCCTCTTGCGCCCTGCTGTGCTCGAACTTCGATCCGTCCGCGCCCAAATATACGCGCCGGCTTCCCGCCGGGAGTCCCGCCTGCGCGGCCCGCAACGCGGCCCGCAACGGCTCGACCTTGAGCACCATGCCCGGTCCGCCGCCGTACGGACGATCGTCCACCGTACGGTGCAGGTCGGTGGTGTAATTGCGCGGATCGAAACATTCGACCTGCGCCACTCCCCGCTCGAGCGCCCGCCCCACTACGCCATGCGCCAACGCATCGCGAATCATGAGCGGAAACAAAGTCACCACTGCAATACGCATGCGCTTTAAAACCTACCGCAATCAGCGGGTCGCCGCGTCCCAGTCCACGATGATCCGCCGTGCCGGCAAATCCACCCGCCGCAAGTGCTGCGGCACGGCCGGCACCCAATATTCCTTCTCCCCGCGCACCACCATCAGCGCATGCGCCGGAATCTCGACGAAATGACTCACCACTCCGAGCCGCTCGCCCTTGAGATTCGTCACTTCGCAGCCGATCAGATCAGTCCGGTAAAAATCCTTATCCTCGCGCGGCGGCAACTCGCTGCGCGGCACGCCGATCATCGCCCCGTTGAGCGCCGCCGCCGCGTCGCGATCCTCCACACCGGCCAGCTTGACGGTCAGCTGTCCGCCGCTGCGGCCGCTCGCGTCGATTCTGTACGCCCGCCAGTCGCCTCCCAGGCGCAGCTGCAGGTTGCGGTGTTCCAGCAAGCGTTCAGGGGGTTCCGTGTGCGAGCGAACTTTGACCCAACCGCGTACTCCAAAGGGCGCACCCACGACTCCGAGCTCGATGAGCGAGGAAGCTTCGCCGCTCATCCTAAGCCCCCGGTGTCCTCTTTGGGATTCCTTATGCAGCCTGTTTGCGAAACACGGTCAACAGATGCTTGACCCGATCCGACATATGCGCGCCCTGCTTCAGCCAGTGCTCGATGCGCGCCACATTCAAGCGCAGCTTGATTTCCGCGCCGCGCGCGACCGGATTAAAGAGCCCAACACTCTCGAGGCTGGTGCCGCCTTGGCGTTTGCGGCTGTCGGTCACCACAACGTGATAGAACGGCGTCTTCTTGCCGCCGCGTCGAGTCAAACGGATCGTCACCATCTTTTTTCACCTTGCAATGCCGAGCCGTTAATTGTAATGAATCCGAGGCCCTAAGGGCAACAAAAAGCATGCCCGGACGTCAAATTACGGCTTTGTGCCAAATCCCGGGGGCAACCGGCCGCCCATGCCGCGCATCATGTTCTTGAGCATTCCGCCCTTGGCGAGCTTTTTCATGGTCTTTTGCATCTGATCGAACTGCTTCAGCAGGCGATTGACCTCGGGCAATTGCACGCCCGCACCTGTTGCTATGCGTCGTTTTCGCGACCCATCGATCATTTCCGGGCGCCGGCGCTCGCGTGGGGTCATCGAATCGATGATCCCCATCTGCCGCTTGAGCATCTTCGGATTCACCGCGCCGGCCGCGGCGGCGGCATTCGCCTGCATTTGCGCCGGCAACTTGTCCAGCAGCGCGCTCATGCCGCCCATCTTCTGCAACTGGGTCAATTGGTCGCGCAAATCCGCAAGATCGAAAGATTTGCCTTTGCTGATCTTCTTGGCGAGCTTCTCGGCCTTTTCCTGATCGACCTGCTCCCGGACCTGCTCGACCAGCGACAGCACATCGCCCATGCCGAGGATCCGGGAAGCGATCCGCTCCGGCAGGAACAGCTCGAGGGCCTCGGATTTCTCGCCGGTACCGACAAACAGTATCGGTTTGCCGGTGACCTCCCGCACCGATAGTGCCGCTCCGCCGCGCGCATCACCGTCGGCCTTGGTGAGTATCACGCCGGTCAGACTCAATGCTTCGTTGAACGCCTTGGCCGCGTTGACCGCATCCTGTCCCGCCATGCTGTCGACGACGAACAGCCGTTCGTGGGGCTTGATCGCGGCTTCCAACGCCCTGACTTCGGCCATCATCTCGGCATCGACGTGCAGGCGTCCGGCCGTATCGAGCAACAGCACGTCATACGCCTGCAGCGTCGCCTCGTTCAAGGCGCGCCTGGCAATCTCCACGGGCGCTTCCCCGCTATCGCCGCTGGCGAATCCGGCCCCCACTTGGGAAGCGAGCGTTTGAAGCTGCAGAATCGCCGCCGGCCGGTATACGTCGGTACTGGCCAGCAACACTTTTTTATTCTGTTTTTCGATGAGCCAGCGCGCGAGCTTGCCGGCGGTCGTGGTCTTGCCGGCCCCTTGCAGACCGGCGAGCATGACCGTGACCGGGCGCTGCGCGCGCAGGTTGAGGCCCGCACTGGGTTCGCCCATGAGGCGCACCAGCTCCTCGTGCACCACTTTGATGAAGGCTTGCCCGGGGGTGAGGCTCTTGGTGACTTCGATGCCGATCGCACGAGCCTTGATCGCATCGGTGAAGCGTTTCACGACGGGAAGCGCGACATCGGCATCGAGCAGCGCGAGCCGGACCTGCCGCACGGTGTCGGCGACATTGTCCTCGCTCAGATAGCCGCGGCCGGACAATGCCTTGAGCGCGTTTGATAGGCCGGAAGCAAGACGGTCGAACATCGCCGATAGTATAGTAGGGTTCGCGGCTGGATTCTCGGGGTGCAGCCAGGCGCCTAGGCGCACTTGCGTCGTTGTGTCATTATTTCGCGGCCGTGACCCTCGCCATTACCCTGTTTGCGCTCTATACCGCCAGTGCTTGGCTGATGCTGCGAACGGTGAGCAATCCGCGCTTGGAACCCCTCGCGTGGGCTATCACCCTCACTGCGATCTTCGCTCACAGCGACGCCATCGTGCACATGATGCGTGCGCAGGGACAGTTTTCGATCGGCCTGCTCGAGGCCCTCTCGCTGCTCGCGTGGACCTTGAGCGTGCTGGCGTGCCTCATTGCCATCGAAAGGCAGAATCGGGTGCTGGGGGCCATCTTGCTGGGGTGCGCGGCGTTCGGTGCTGCGGCATTCGGCGCAGCCTCGGTCGGTTCCGGACACCTGTACGTCGAGGAGACCGCGCCCGGGTGGGAGCTCACCGCGCACATACTGCTTTCGATGGGCGCCGCGGCACTGCTGTTCGCCGCCGCCGTCACCGCCCTGCTGCTGGTGTTCCTGGATCGCCGGTTGCACTCCCGGCGCATCGCCGATCTGCCGACCGCGCTTCCGCCGCTCGATTTGCTCGAGAAGGTGATGTTTCGGCTGATCGGCGCCGGGTTCATTCTGTTGACGCTCGCGCTTTTGACCGGCTTCATCTTCGTCACCAATCTGTGGGCGCAGCACCTGCAACACAAAACGATCCTGTCGCTCATCGCCTGGGTGATATTCGCCGTCTTGCTGCTCGGCCGCGTCCGTTACGGCTGGCGCGGGCGCGCGGCAGTGCGTTGGACCTTGTGGGGATTCGGCTTTCTGATCCTGGCGTATTTCGGCTCCAAGTTCGTTCTCGAAACCCTGCTCGGGCGACATTGGGGCTGATCGCGTAGACGAATGACACCAATCCCTACCGGTGCATTGTTCGCTGCGCTGGGCGTCCTGCTGGTTCTGGCCGCGTTTCTCGCAGGCAGCGAGACCGCGCTGATGAGCCTGAATCGATACCGGCTGCGGCATCGAGCCAAGGCCGGCAATCGGGCCGCGAAACTCGCCGAGACCCTGCTCGCGAAACCCGACCGGTTGATCGGTCTCATCTTGCTGTTGAGCACCGTGGTCAACGTGGCATCGCCCATGCTGGTCGGTTTCATCGCGCTGCGGCTGGGCGGCGAATTCCTGGTCGCATTCGGCGCGGTGATGCTCACGCTGGTGCTGCTGATCTTCTGCGAGGTCGCTCCCAAGACATTTGGCGCGCTGCGACCGGAGCGTGTCGCCCTGCCGGCGGCCTATGTCTACTCGCCGTTGTTATGGGCGCTGTACCCGTTCGTGTGGGCCACCAATCTGCTGGCGAACGGTGTTCTGCGCCTGCTCGGCGTCTCGCCGCACCAAGCCTCGCATTCCCTGAGCAGCGAGGAGCTGCGCACCGTGGTCGCGGAAGCGGGTGCCATGATTCCGCACCGCCACCAGCAGATGTTGGTGAGCATTCTCGATCTGGAAAAGGCCACCGTGGAGGACATCATGGTGCCGCGGACCGAAATCGCCGGTATCGACATCGACGACGCCTGGGACCAGATCCTCGAACAGCTGCGTCAATGCCAGCACACGCGCTTGCCGGTGTTCCAGGGCGACATCGACCGCATCATCGGCGTGTTGCACATGAAGCGCGTGGTGCACGAGCTCGCACGCAGCCATTTGGACCGGGAGGGGCTGATCGAGGCGGCCAGCGTGCGAGACGCCTACTTCGTGCCGTCGGGCACCACCCTGAACACCCAATTACTGAATTTTCAGCGCGACAAACGCCGCATGGCGTTCGTCGTGGACGAGTACGGCGACATCCAGGGTCTGGTCACGCTGGAGGATATCCTCGAGGAGATTGTCGGCGAATTCACCACCGACCCCGCCGCCATGATGCACAAGGACGTGCGTCGCGACGCCGACGGCAGCTACATCGCGAACGCCTCCACCACCATCCGCGCCTTGAATCGCTCCATGCGCTGGAACCTGCCCACGGACGGCCCCAAAACCTTGAACGGCCTGATCGTCGAATTCCTCGAGACGATTCCGGAACCGGGCACCACTTTGAAGCTCGCGGACTACATGCTGGAGGTCTTGCAGACCGGCGATAACGCCATCAAGACGGTGCGCATTCGGCCGCCGGCGCCGCATTGAATTGTTGTGCGAGTTTACCAGGGTCAATGATGGGTTTCGCGGATTCCGTTGCCTTGATCGGACAGCAGGTGTCGCTGGTGCCGCTTTCGCAGGTCCATTGCGCCGAACTCATCGAGGCCGTGAAGGACGGCGAGCTGTGGACCTTGTGGTACACCTCCATACCGTCCCCCGATCGAATGGCTGCCGAAATCGACCGGCGGCTCGAGCTGCACAAAAAAGCTTCGATGATTCCCTTCGCCGTCATTGAAAAATCCAGCGGCGCGGCGGTCGGGATGACGACGTACATGAACATCGACGCCGATAATCGGCGCGTGGAGATCGGGTCCACCTGGTACCGCAGGCGCGTGCAGCGCAGCGCCCTTAACACCGAATGCAAACTATTGCTCCTGACCCATACCTTCGAGCAGATGCGTTGCATTGCGGTCGAGTTTCGCACCCATTTCTTCAATCGGCAAAGCCGCGCCGGCATCGAGAGGCTGGGCGCGAAATTGGACGGTGTATTGAGGCAGCATCAAATCGCCGCAAACGGAACCCTGCGCGACACCTGCGTATACAGCATCGTCGATCGCGAGTGGCCGACGGTGAAGGCGCATCTCACGCACGAGCTCGCCAGGCCGAGCGGCCGGTGAGCGCCGCTCAACCAGGGATTGCCGGAGGGTGATACGTGAGCGTCGCGCCCAGAATCCACAGCAGCGCGAGCACCAACGGCAAATTGATCGCGAACTGGACCAAGGTGAAGCCGATCAGATCCCGCGCCCGCAATCCCATGATGCCGAGTATCGGCAGCATCCAGAACGGATTGATGAGATTGGGCAGCGCTTCGGCGGCGTTGTAGATCTGCACCACCCAGCCCAGGTTATAATGCAGCGCGTTGGCCGCGTGCATCACATAGGGCGCTTCGACGATCCATTTCCCGCCGCCCGCCGGCTGATCGATCAGCTAGCACAAGGATACCTCAAGCGCCTCGCTGAGCCGCGTCACACCGCGCACCGTCATGCCTTCGGGCGCGCGCTTCGGGACGTTCGCCTGGGGCACCAACGCGAGCTTGAATCCGTGCTTTGCTGCTTCGCGCAAGCGTTCCTCGCCGAACGGCACGGGTCGAATCTCCCCCGCGAGCCCCAATTCGCCGAACGCGACCAGCGAATTGGGCACCGGTAGATCGCGCAAACTCGAGCGCGCGGCCAGCACGATCGCGAGATCCCCGGCGGTTTCCGCCAGCCGAACGCCGCCGACCACGTTGGCAAACACATCTTGACCATGCAGCAACAGTCCGGCGTGGCGGTGTGCCACGGCCAGCAACATCGTGAGGCGGTTACCGTCGATCCCGACGGCCACGCGGCGCGGATTGGCGCCGAGGCTGGCATCGGCGAGCACCTGCACCTCGATCAGCAAAGAACGCGTGCCCTCGCGCATCACTGTGATCACGCTTCCCGGAACCGGCTCGGGGTGGCGCGACAGAAAAATCGCGGAAGGATTGGCCACTTCGCGCAGCCCCTGCTCGACCATGGCGAACACGCCGATTTCATTGGCGGCGCCGAAGCGATTCTTGACCGATCGCAGCACGCGAAAGCGGCTGCCGGTATCGCTCTCGAAATACAGCACGGTATCGACCATGTGTTCGAGCACGCGGGGCCCGGCGATCTGGCCTTCCTTGGTGACGTGCCCGACCAGCAATACGGCGGTGCCGCTGCCCTTGGCGAAGCGGACCAATTCGGCGGTGCATTCGCGCAACTGGGAAACCGCGCCCGGCGCCGCCTCGATGCGCTCCGAATACATCGTTTGGATCGAATCGACGACGAGCACGCACGCCTTCAAGCTGGCGGCGGCGCCGACGATCTGCTCCACCTGGGTTTCGGCGATGAGTCGGGCGGTTGCGGCTTGAAGGCCCAACCGGCGCCCGCGCAAGGCGATCTGTTTGAGCGATTCCTCGCCGCTCGCATAGAGCACAGGGCCCGCTTGATTGAGGGCCGCGGCCGCCTGCAGCATCAGCGTGGATTTACCGATTCCGGGGTCGCCGCCGATCAAGGTCACCGACCCGGGAACCAAGCCGCCGCCGAGCACTCGATCGAGCTCCGCCGAACCGGTGGTCAGACGCGGCTGATCGACGCTGGCTTCCGCCGCCAAGGACGAGAGGTCGGCTCGGACCGCTCTTGCCCGCCCCGCCACGGCGCGGCGCGGGCCCGGGGCTTGGGCTTCGGCCGCCAGGGTGTTCCATGCGCTGCAACCGGTGCATTGACCTTGCCACTTCGGTGAAGCGATTCCACAGTTCTGGCAAACGAAAACCTCTTTTAATTTTGGCATTCTGCTACCTTGGGCGCCGATTTTGTGAGCTTAGCATTGCAGCCTGGGCGTCCCGATCACCTATACTGCAAGACTTTAGTGGACGGATTATGTTTATTGCATGCGCAAATTCGGGCTGATCGCGGCAATTGTGGGCTTTGGCATCCTTGGGCTGGACCTGCTGCTCCGAGTACTCGCTCATTTGAGCTCCTGGCTGTGGCTGCCCGGCACGGCGCTGCTCTGCGGTGGCAGCGGCCTTTACCTGTGGGCACGGGGTTCCTCGGCAGCGCCGGTGATTCCTGCGCCGAAAGCGGCCGCCCCGCTGGGAACCGACACCGCGCGGATATTGGACAACTTCGAACAGCGCTTCGCCGAACTCAAGGGCCGCAAGGCGAGCGATACGGTGGCGGGCGAGCTGTACGCTCTCGGCACGCAGCTCGAGCGGCGCGGGCGTGCCCTCCAGGCTACCGCCGTGTACCGCCATTTGGCGCGCATCGACAATACCTACCGCGATGTGGCCGCGAGATTGCGGCGTCTGATGGACGCCGAACGCACCAAATCGACTGCGGCGGCCCCGGCCGCGAGCGCAGCGCGCTCGCCGGCCGCGACTCGGGCAAGCGGGCCAGCCGCTGCCACCGTGACGGCGGCGGCCGGACCGCGCCCGGCCGGCGCCGGGGCGAACGGTCAGGCGGCGCGGGAACTCGCCGGCTCTGCCGCCGCGATGCAGCGCCTGGGCCGCTACCAACTGGAGCGCGAAATCGGTCGCGGTGCCATGGGCATCGTCTACTTGGGCCGCGATACGGCCATCAATCGATTGGTCGCGATCAAGGTCATCCCGCTCGCCAGCGAATTCAGCGATACCGAACTCACCGAAGCGAGAACACGGTTCTTTCGCGAGGCCGAAACTGCGGGACGCCTCAATCATCCGAACATCGTCACTATTTATGATGTCGGCGAGGAACGGGGGCTCGCGTATATCGCCATGGAGTACTTGAAGGGCCGTCATTTGAGCGAATTTTCAACGTCCAATACGCTTCTGGAGGCGCGCACCGTGCTCGATCTGATCGGGCGCACGGCGCAAGCTTTGGGATTTGCGCACAAGCAGCAGGTGGTGCACCGGGATATCAAACCGGCGAACATCATGTACGACCCAAGCGCCGATGTGCTCAAGATCACCGACTTCGGAATCGCGCGCTTGACGGACGCCGGCAGCACTCGCACCGGCATCGTGCTCGGCACGCCCTCGTTCATGTCGCCGGAGCAGCTCGAAGGGCGAACTGTGACTGGTCACTCGGACTTGTTTTCCCTGGGTGCTAGCCTGTTTCAATTACTGACCGGCCAGCTGCCCTTTACGGCCGATTCGATGACCGGGTTGATGCAGCAAATCGCCGAGGCGCCGCACCCGCCGTTGCGCGCCTTCCGGCCGGATCTGCCGGCCTGCGTGGACAGCATCGTCGATCGTGCGTTGGCCAAGAATCCCGAAGCGCGGTTCGAGTCGGGCGGACAAATGGCGGCCGCTTTGGATGAGTGTCGCGCGAGCATGCCGAGCGCGCCGCGATGACCGAATGTCACGATAAGATTTTAAAAGCGAAGTTGCGATCATGAGTTTGCGGGGGAAAATCACCAGCGTAGCGCTCACCGACACCGGCAAGGTCCGCGAGCACAACGAGGACATGATCGGCGCGGAGACGGATATCGGTTTGTTCGTCCTGGCCGACGGCATGGGCGGCTACAATGCGGGCGAGGTCGCGAGTGGAATCGCGGTCAAAACCATCATCAATCTGGTGCGCGATGCACTGCGCCGCGAGGATCTCTCCGTGCGCGACCCGGAGACCGAACTGACGCGCCCCAGCATCATCTTGCGTGACGCGATTTACAGAGCCAATAAAATCATCTACCACACCTCCAAGACCCAGGCGCAATGTGAAGGCATGGGTACGACCGTGGTGGCCTGTCTGTTCCACGACAATAAGATGTCGATCGCGCACGTCGGCGATTCGCGCCTGTATCGGCTGCGCGACAACCGCTTCGAACAGATGACCCTGGATCATTCGCTGCTGCAGGAATTGGTCGATCGAGGCTTTTATTCACAGCAGGAGGCGCAGCGCGCCGCCAACAAGAATTATGTTACACGGGCGCTCGGAGTCGAGCAGAATGTCGAGGTCGAGATCCACGAGGAGCCGGTCCAAAAGAGCGACTATTACGTGCTTTGCTCGGACGGCCTTTCGGACATGATTGAAGATGAGGATATTCATTTAACAATCAGCACCTTTAGTGCTAATCTTGATACGGTTGCTAAGCAATTGATTCAGCTGTCGAACGACAATGGCGGGCGGGACAATGTGTCGGTCATCATGGCACACGTGGCGGAGCCGTTCCCCGCACACCGGCGTATATTTGACAAAATATTGGGATGGTTCGGCTAGCAAATTGGAGTCTGCATGGCACGCCTGATGCTCAGCTTGGATGGTCAAGTCCTCGCGGAATACAACATGAACAAGGAGCGCTACACCATAGGACGCCTTCCGGATAACGATATTCGCATCGATAATCCGGCGGTGAGCGGACACCATTCGCTCATCATCAATATTCTCAACGACTCCTTCCTGGAGGACTTGAACAGCACCAACGGCACCTACGTCAATGGCAAGCTGATAAAGAAGCACGCCATGCAGCACGGCGATGTCATCACGGTCGGACACCACCAGCTGCGCTTCGTCGACAGCCAGGATGGCGAGGCCGAGCAGGACGAATTCGAAAAGACGATGGTCATCACGCCGAGTTCGCAGGGCGAAGAGCGGATTCGGCGGGTCGGCGTTGCGGTCGATCAGGCGGCCAAGGCCATCGCGGCCAAGCGCCCTGCCGGCCGGGGCGGCGTGCCGGAGAACGCCACCGCCCTCCCGAAGGCGAAACTACAAGTGCTGAGCGGCGCGTTCGCCGGCCGCGAACTCGAACTGACCAAGGCGCTCACCACCCTCGGCAGGCCCGGCGTTCAGGTCGCCGCCATTACGCGGCGCGCCGAAGGCTACTTCATCGTGCACGTCGACAGCGAAAAGGAAGGCGACTATCCGCTCGTCAACGGCGTGCCCATCGGTCCGCAGGCCCGTCGGCTCAACGATAACGACGTGGTGCAGCTCGCGGGCGTGAAAATGGGGTTCTTCGAAAGCTAGCCTTTGCACCCTGGCCAGGCGCCGGCAGACAGCCGGTCCGGGCGGCTATCGGTGCGGCGCCGGATGCCGGCACAGCGCTCATCCCGGCAACGGCGCGCTCTTCGCCACGCGCACCACCGCCGTGCCGGCTATCTTATCGTGCCACGCCTGTTTTCCGTGATCAAAGGCGATCCAGAAAAATCCGAGGCCCGCGACCGCCAAAGACAGAAAGCAGCCAAGCGCGCGCACGATCGCGGTCTCCCAATCTATGGGCCGCCCATCCAGGCGTACGACCCGCAAGTCGAATACCATGCCGCCGATCGTCGAGCCGCGCATTTTCCACATGACCGCTCCATAGGCGGCGAGCACCAGCAGTTCGAGCTTGAACACATGATGCAGCACGCCCATCAGAAATCCGACCAGCAATGCGTCGAGCAGCAGTGCCAGCATGCGAACCCAAAATCCGGCGCGCGGCAGCGCCGCCGTGATGTCCGGCACGGCAGCCGCCGCCGCTCCGCCGGCCCTTGTCTCCGCCGCAGCAAAAACATGTGCGGCGTCCGGACTGGCCGCCTCCGGCGCCGGGGCTGCGGCGGAGCGCGCAGGGTCCGCCTGCGATGCGCGCTGCGCCTGCACGGTAAGTGCGAGCGTGTAGGCCACCGCACCCAACCCGAGCAGACCGAGCAGCTTGTAGACCACGATGCCCAGCACCGGCACGCAGTACAGCGCCAATACGATTGCACCGCCGATGAGCACCGCAAATGCGGGATGCCCGAGCGCGCCCTCGCGGTTCCCGCCGAGACAGCGACGGCCCAACCACGCGAGCATGACGGCCTTGCCGAACAGCCCCGCGCAGAACAATGCGAACCCGAGAAACGGCACGGCGACGAGTCCGATCACCGTGATACACAACAACACCAACAGCACGGGTATCAGCAGCAGAGTGAGCAGCGCAGCCAACGCGGTGGTGCCGGGTTGTGTCTCGAGGGTGTTCACGCATTCCGTAATGGCCTCGCGAAACAGCAGTGCGAGGCCCAGGTACAGCGCCCAGAGGGCGAACGCCAGGCCCCAGGCCCATCCAATCCCCGGGGCCAGAGCCAACGGCCTTGCGTAAAGCAAACAATGATCGATCCACGGCCGCAGCCAGGCCGCGCCGGCGGCGCCGCCGGCGATGCTGTTGACGTCACCGTGAATGATCGAGGCCGCATCGCGCTTCACGATGCCGCCGACCGCGACCACATCGCCCCCGATGTCGGCATGCGGCCCCAGTTCGACGTTCCCCACGACGGCGACCACACTGCCGTCGACCGGGCTGTCGACGTAGGTGTCGCCCAACACCGCGACCGCGCTGTCTTTGACCGGTCCGCTGACCCGGGTATCGCCAAGGATTGACACCACGTCCCCCGCTTCGCCCGCACTGGTCGAGGAGCCGAAGATCGATACCACGGAGTCGGCATGCTCATCGGCGCGCAAAATGGAGTCGTACCCAATGCTGACCACACTGTTGCCGTGGCGGTGACGCCGGCCGAGCCGTGCCCCGCCCGCCCGCTCGTCCGAGTCGAGAGCCACAGACGCATCGCGCGCCGGCGAGTCCTCAGCCGCTGCGGCGGCGCTCGGTGGCGTGTCGTCGGATGGTGGCGCGGCTTGCGCGCGCTCGATCGCACCCCAAGCGGGCAGCAGCACCAGGAGCCATAATGCGAGTCGTTGCAAACGGAATGTATTCATGATCTGTGCTCACATGCCATTTCCTGATCAAGATACAGCGCGCGATAGGCGGCGACGCCCAGTCCGAACAACGCCGTATACAACAGCGCGCCCGCAGCCAGGCCGCCATAGATCCAATCCGGCGGAATGGCACGCGCGAGCTCCCCCGACAGCCATTGCGCAACCCCCATGACCGCCACCGCCTCGCGCGCCCAAGGCATCGGCCACACGCCGGCCGCATGCAGCGATCTCAAGCCCGACGCGGCCCAGCCGCCTGCGGCGAAGGCCAGACCCACAAGGATCACGCACATCGACACGAACACGGCGCGTGTCGCCTGCGGCCAGTGCGCGAAACTGCGGCGCCACCACGGCAGCGCGGCGCGGCGCGCCAACTCGGCGAGCACACGCGACTCCAAGGTGGCGGGCGCCCGGCGCACCGGCAGTTCGCGCAGGGAGCGGTCGAGCAAACGCTCCAATCCCCGTTGCGCCTCGTAAGGCTCCCTCATGAGACACCCTGCGACCGGAGCATCGGCAGCAGCGCGGCGCGGGCGCGCCGAATATCGGTCTTGACCTTGGCGAGAGAGACGCGCAGGCGCAGCGCGATTTCCTCGTAGGACATTTCCTCGAAGTGATAAAGCACCAGCGGCAGCCGCTGATGCGTGGGCAGGCGCTTCAGCGCACCGTCGATCGCCGCCCGCCGTTGCTCGGCGCCAAGATCCGCGAGCAGCGTGTCCGATGGCGGCAGTTCCGGCTCCGGCGCATCCTGCATCGACCCATCGTCTTCACCTGCCGGCCTCATCTCGGAGAACAGCCGCCAGCGCCTGCGGTAGCGCGTGAGGTGATTGAGCGCGAGATTGGTGGCAACGGTCTTGAGCCAACCGCCCGCCGCGGGGCTCGCGCGCAGATGATCGAAGTTTTCGAAGGCCTTGAGGAACACCGCCTGCGAAATATCCTCCGCCTGCGCATCGTCCCCGGCCAATCGGGCCGCGGTCGAGAAAACCATATCCTGATAGGCACGCATAAAGGTCGTGAACTCGTTCGAGCTGCCGGGCTCCGGGGGTGGCATTTGCACTTGAATGTGGTCGCTTAGACCCATAACACGGCTGGGCCGGAAAAGTTGCAAACCCCACTTTAGCGCAACGGTACGCGGCAGGCCGAGGGCGCGCCGCGTTAGGAGCAGAGCCTGTCTGAGTATTCCCCGTGGCCGCGGAATACTCAGACAGGCTCCCGGGCATCAGCGGTAGCGGCCCATCAATTTGTCGAGCTCGCCGCTGCCGGGGGACAGCGTTTCGTACGGGATGCGATTCAGGGGCACCGCGCTCGATTTGTTCAGCGTGTGAAACTCGGTGGTGCTCGATTCATTGATATGGATCAATCCGGTCACGAATTCCTTTTGCTTGAGCTTGCCCTCGATGAAGGCATAGGCCGCGCTGCGATCGGTCGGATCGTAGCTGGCATCCAGCTTGCGCAGAAGGACGCGGCTGCCGTCGTGCAGTTGCACCGGTATCGACTCTCCGACCGGATAATCGACGGCGATCTCGGCCGCCGGAGGCACGAAGTCCGCCTCCATCACCGCGTGATAGTGCTCGCGCGTGAAGATGTAGCTCTTGGTGGAGCCCTCATGATCGTTGAAAGTGACGCAGGGCGAGAGCACATCGATGAGCGCGAATCCGTTGTGGCGGAGTCCCGCTTGAATCAAGGGCACCAGCTGCGCCTTGTCTCCGGAAAAACCGCGCGCAACGAAGGTGGCGCCGAGCGACAGCGCGAGCAGCACCGGATCGATGGGCGGAGTCTGGTTGACGTCGCCCTTCTTCGCCTGAGTTCCAATATCCGCCGAGGCCGAGAACTGACCCTTGGTGAGGCCGTACACGCCGTTGTTCTCGATCAAATAAAGCATGTTCACGTTGCGGCGGATCACGTGCACCAATTGTCCCAAGCCGATCGACAGGGAATCCCCGTCTCCGGAAATGCCGAGGTAGGTCAGTTCGCGATTGGCCGCGTTCGCGCCGCTCGCGATCGAGGGCATGCGCCCGTGGACGGCATTGAAGCCGTGCGCACCGCTCACGAAATAGGCGGTGGTCTTGGAGGAGCAGCCGATTCCGGAGAGTTTGACCAATTGTTCGGGCCGCATATCGAGTCCCCAGCAGGCTTCGATGATCGCGGCGGTGATCGAATCGTGTCCGCAGCCGGCGCACAGAGTGGACATGGCGCCTTCGTACTGGCGGCGCGTCAGACCGAGCGCGTTGGTGGGCAATGAAGGGTGTGCGACCTTGGGCTTATTGATGAATGACATGGTGCTCTCGCCAATACCCTTCAGCGGGTACTGTTGGTGGTAACCGCCGACAACCGCGGCTCCTCTGCGAGCGCCGCGCGAATGCCGTCGACGATGGGTCCGCAGGACATGGGAAACCCGCTATAGCTCAAGATGGATTTGAGTTTGGATTTCTCAACCGCCGTCTCGAGGGTGAGGAGCGAGCGCAATTGCGCGTCGCGATTCTGCTCGACCACGAAAATCGTGCTGTGCGAGCTCAGGAATTTCTCCACATCGCTGCCGAACGGGAATGCCCGCAGCCGCAGGTAATCGAGGTGAAGCTTCTGGCGATCGAGCACGTCGATCGCCTCGCGCACCGCGCCGTCGCAGCTGCCGACGCTCACGATGCCGATCTGGTTGTCGCCCTTGCCGGTCAATATGGCCTTCGGCACGTAGTTGGCCGCATTGACGAACTTGCGCTTCAGTCGATCGAGCACCACTTGATACTCGGCCGAATCCTCCGTATAGCCGCCGTATTGGTTATGGCCCGAACCGCGGGTGAAGTAGGCGCCCTTGGGATTCACGCCGGGCAAAGTGCGGTAGGGAATCGCGTCGTCGTCCCGATCCACGTAGCGATAGAATTTGTCGAGACCGGCCAATTCCTCCGCCGAGAGCATCTTGCCGCGGTCGGGCCGGTAGGCATCGTCCCATTTCAGATCGCGGCACATCCAATCGTTCATGCCGATATCCAGATCGGAGAGGACGAAGATCGGTGTCTGCAGGCGTTCGGCCAAATCGAAGGCCTGCACCGCCATGTAGAAGCATTCCTCCGGATTCGCCGGAAACAGCAGCACGTGCCGGGTGTCGCCGTGCGAGGCGTAGGCGCACAGCATGATGTCCGATTGCTGAGTGCGCGTCGGCATGCCGGTGGACGGACCGACCCGTTGCACGTCGAAAATCACGCAAGGCACTTCGGCGTAGTACGCGAGTCCCACGAATTCGTTCATCAGCGAGATTCCCGGCCCGCTGGTCGGAGTGAAGGCTCGTGCGCCGTTCCAGGCGGCACCCAACACGATGCCGATTGCCGCCAATTCGTCCTCGGCCTGGATCACTGCGAAGTTACGCGCGCCGGTGCCCGGATCAACCCGATAGCGCTCGCAGAATCCCTTGAACGCATCCATCAACGAGGTGGACGGGGTGATCGGATACCAGGCCCCCACGGTCGCACCCGCGTACACGCAGCCCAAGCCCGCGGCGGTGTTGCCGTCGATCATGATGTGTCCGCGCGTCTTGTCCATGTGCTCCACCCGCAGCGGCAGCGGGCACGAGAGGTGCTGCTTGGCGTAGTCGAATCCCAGACGCAGCGCCTTGGTGTTGGCATCGAGCAGCTTCGGCTTCTTGCCGTAGTTTTGACGCATTAAACCGTCGATGACTTCAAGGTCGAGGTTGAGCAGTGCGGCCAGCAGGCCGGCATAGGCGATGTTCTTCAGCAATATGCGATTGCGCACGCCGTCGAAGTTTTCATTCACCATTTTCGCCAACGGCACACCGATGACCGTGATGTCGCCCCGCTGCAATAGCGCACTGCGGGGCCAGGTCGCGTCGTAGATCAGGTAGCCGCCCGAAACGACTTCACGCACGTCTTTCGCGTACGTCTCGGCATTCATCGCCACCATGATGTCGACCCGGCCGGCGCGTGCGGCATAGCCCTGTCGGGTCACGCGAATTTCGTACCAGGTCGGCAGACCCTGGATGTTCGATGGAAAGTAATTCTTTCCGGTCACCGGCACGCCCATGCGGAAAATGGTCTTCATGATCAGCGAATTCGCGCTCGCGGAGCCCGTGCCATTGACGTTCGCGAACTTGACGACGAAGTCGTTCACTCGATCCGGTGCGGCGGTTAGCTTCGGCATGTCTTGCCCTCATCCTCGGCCAGAGGAATTTTAATCGTGGATTTCTGCATGTCCCAGGCGGCGGTCGGGCAGCGCTCGGCGCACAGGCCGCAATGCACGCAGACGTCCTCGTCCTTGACCATGACGCGCCCGGTGTGCGGCAGCGGGCTCGACACGTACAGAGCCTGCTCGACATTCAGCGCCGGCGCCTTCAATCTCGAGCGCAGTTCCGCGTCCGTGCCGTTCGGCGCAATGGTGAGGCAGTCGACCGGACAGATGTCGATGCAGGCATCGCACTCGATGCACAACTTCGCCGCAAACACCGTTTGCACATCGCAGTTCAGGCAGCGCTGCACCTCGAGCGCGGCCTGCTCGGCGGTGAACCCCAATTCGACCTCCACGTTGATCTTCTTGAATCTCTCGATCAATCCGACGTGCGGCACCAAGCGGCGCTCGGCGGCGTTGTACTCGTTCTTGTAGGACCATTCGTGCATGCCCATCTTGCGGCTTTCCAGCGTCACCCCGCGCGGCATGCGGGCCGAAACCGGTTCGCCCATGCAGTACTTGTGCACCGAGATGGCGGCCTGGTGGCCGTGCTCCACCGACCAGATGACGTTTTTTGGACCGAACGCGGCATCGCCCCCGAAAAACACCTCGGGGCGGGTCGACTGAAAGGTGTGTTTATCCACCGCCGGGAGGTCCCAGCGGCTGAACTGTATCCCGATGTCGCGCTCGATCCACGGGAAGGCGTTTTCCTGACCGATGGCGAGGATGACGTCGTCGCAGGGGTAAAACTCTTCGCCGCGTACGCGGGTCCCGGTGATTTCCCCATCCCGCAGTTCATATTCGAGGTGCTCGAACAGCATCCCCTTGAGCTCGCAGTTCTCGACCACGAAACTCTTCGGCGCCCGATTGACCACGATCTGAACGGTCTCCTGTTCGGCGTCCTCGAGTTCCCACGCCGAGGCCTTGAAGAACTGGCGCGGCTTGCGCGCCATGACTTTGACGTCCTTGGCGCCGAGGCGCATCGAGGTGCGGCAGCAGTCCATGGCCGTGTTGCCCACGCCGATGATGAGCACTCGCGCGCCGATGGTCTCGATGTGCTTGAAGGCGACCGATTCGAGCCAGGCGATGCCGATGTGAATACGCTTGCTTTCATGGCGTCCGGGCAGCTCGAGTTCCTTGCCTTTCGGTGCGCCGGTGCCGACGAACACCGCGTCGAATTCTCGGGATTCGAGCAGCTGCTTCATGCTGCCGACGGGTGAGTTCAGACGCAGGTCGGTGCCCATATTGGTGATGTATCCGATTTCCTCATCGAGCACCTGGGCCGGCAGGCGGAAGGCCGGGATATTGGTGCGCATCAATCCGCCGGCGACGGCGAATTGCTCGAAAATTGTCACTTGGTACCCTAACGGCAACAGATCGTTCGCCACGGTGAGCGATGCCGGCCCTGCGCCGATGCAGGCGACGTGTTTGCCGTTCTTCTGCTCCGGGGCGCGCGGCAGCAGCGCGCTGATGTCGTCCCGGTGATCGGCCGCGACCCTCTTCAGCCGGCATATGGCCACCGGCTTGCTCTCGATCCGCCCGCGCCTGCAGGCGGGCTCGCAGGGGCGGTCGCAGACGCGGCCCAGAATGCCCGGAAACACGTTGGACGCGCGATTCACCATATACGCGTCGGTGAACCGGCCTTGAGCGATCAGCCGGATGTATTCGGGGACATCGGTGTGCGCCGGGCAGGCCCACTGGCAGTCAACCACTTTATGGAAATAATCAGCGTGCCCGGTATCGGTCGGTTCCATGTGTCCTCATTCTAAAATCGCCCTCCCAACAGCCTGTAAATTATAGGCGCACGGCGCTTCTGCGTGGGTGAGCTAGCGCACATAAATCCCTTGAATGCTAGTTTTTGAAGCCGCGCCCGCGCAGCACGCGACCGGGCAGCGCGCTGGTCGCCGCGCCGTCTGCGACGACGGGTACCCCGTTCACCAGCACCCATTGCATGCCGACCGAGAGCTGATTCGGCGCGGAAAAAGTCGCGCGGTCGGTAATTGTCTC
>DAINPA010000001.1:45611-66453 GCA_036743675.1 Steroidobacteraceae bacterium | reverse complement strand
AGTCTTGAATACGCCGCAGAGCCCCTTGACGCTGGGTTTCGCCGGCACGGCGGCATTCGCGGTTCCGGCGCTCGATGCCCTGGCGCGCTCTGCACACACGATACGGGCGGTGTTCACCAAGCCGGATCGGCCGGCGGGGCGCGGCCGATTGATGCAAGTCAGCCCGGTCAAGCAGCGCGCGCTCGAACTTGAGATTGCGGTTCATCAGCCCGGGAGCTTCAAGACCCCCGAGGTGTGTGCGCCGCTGCGCGCCTTGAATTTGGATGCCCTTATCGTGGTCGCGTACGGCTTGATTTTGCCGCCGGTGGTGCTCGCTGCGCCAAGACTCGGCTGCTTCAATATTCATGCCTCGCTGTTGCCGCGTTGGCGCGGCGCCGCGCCTATTCAGCGGGCGCTCCTGGCCGGCGACGCCGTCACCGGCGTTACCATCATGCACATGGACGCCGGGCTCGATACCGGTCCTATATTGGACATGCACGAGATCGCCATCTCGCCGCTCGATACCGCGGGCAGCCTGCAGGATCGGCTCGCGGTTCTCGGCGGCGATATGATCTGCCGAACCTTGGATGCGCTGTCCGCCGGCCGCGCCCGGGAGGTGCCGCAGCCGCAAATCGGCCAAACCTATGCCGACAAGATCAGCAAAGCCGAGGCGCTGATCGATTGGCGGGAGGATGCGGTGCAGATTCTGCGCCGCATCCGGGCTCTGAACCCCTCGCCCGTCGCCGAAACGCGCCTCGATGGAGTGCAGCTGCGTATTTGGCAGGCGCAAACCGCTGCCGATGTGCCCGGCGCGGCGGCAATGAGCGCCGAGCCGGGCACGGTACTCGGCGCGACGCCCGAAGGGATCGACGTGGCCTGCGGCCGGGGCCGGCTGCGCATCAAGCGTCTGCAGCTCGCCGGCCGCAAACCGCTGGCGGCTCGCGACTTCATCAAGGCGCAGCGCCTGCTTGGCGCGAGATTCGCGAGTTCATGAACTCGGCGGCCGGCGGCGCGCGCTCCGTTGCAAGCCACGCGGTGGCGCGAATTCTGCGCGAGGGAGTGACGCTCGATGCGGCCTTGCAGTCGGCTCTGGGCTCCGCGCCCGCTGCTCTCGCGCCGTCGGTGCGCTCATTGAGTTTTGGAGCGGTCCGCGGCTACTACCGCCACGAGGCAGTACTTTCGCGACTGCTGTCGCAGCCCGTGAGGTCTCTCGATTTCCTGGTGCGCGCCTTGTTGTCGGTGGCGCTGTTTGAGCTGGAGGATGCGCGCACGCCCGAATATGCCGTGGTCGATGCCGCCGTGGAGACCGCAAAGGCGACCGACGCGGTGCGTGCCGGCGGTTTGATCAATGCGGTGCTGCGTCGCTATTTGCGCGAACGCAAGGCGCTCGACGCCGAGATCGCGCGCAGCCCCGCCGCACGCCATGCATCGCCGGTGTGGCTGGCAGACCGGCTGCGCGCTGATTGGCCGGTGCGCTGGACGCAGCTTCTGGCGGCCGGCGACACGCAGGCGCCGATGTGGCTGCGTGTGAACAGCCGGCGCATTACCACCGAGGGATATCTTGAGACCCTGCGCGCGGCGGGCATCGGAGCCCGCGCCGAGCCGCGCGTGCCGCAGGCCATGGCGCTCGATTCGCCATGCGACGTGCATGAATTGCCGGGCTTTGCCGACGGCGTCGTGTCGGTACAGGATCTCGGCGCCCAATGCGTCGCGTTTCCGCTGACTCTCGCGGCGGGTCAGCGGGTGCTCGACGCCTGCGCGGCGCCGGGCGGCAAGACCGCGCTGATGGCCGAGCGCGAGCCGCAGCTCGGCAAGCTGGTGGCCGTCGATATCGACCCGCAGCGTCTCAAGCGGGTTGAGGAAAACCTGGCGCGCAGTGGCCTGGAGGCGGATCTCGCGAGCGGCGATGCGGCCGCTCCCGGCGCCTGGTGGGACGGGGTGCCTTTCGATCGCATTTTGCTCGATGCGCCCTGTTCGGCGCTCGGCGTGATCCGCCGCCATCCCGATATCCGGCTGCGCAAGTCACCGTCGGAAATCGACAAAATGCCGTTGATCCAGGCGCGACTCCTGGCGGGAGCGTGGCGCATGCTGGCTCGCGGCGGGCGCCTGGTATACGTCACCTGCACCCTGACCCGCAGTGAAAATCGCGACCTGATCGGCGCATTCTTGCGGGAAACGAGCGATGCGCGCAGCGTGCCGGCCGAGGATTGGCCGGGCTGGCCGGGTTTCGGCGAGGCCGATGAGTTCGGGCGGCAAATTCTCCCCGGGGAGGCGGGCGCCGACGGCTTCTATTATGCTGCCCTGAACAAACAATGAACGCCCTGCGCTCAACATGGTCGCCCTGGAGGGTTTCCGCCGGCCGGATGTGCGGCCTGCTGCTGTTTGCGGCCGCCGCGGGGGGGCTGTGGGCAACGGCTTGCCGCGCCGAAGGACTCGAGGGGCGTTTCGAGGTCCGTTCGGCCGATTTGGATCTGCGGGACGGCGTTTATCATTTGAACGCGCGCATCGATTTGCCGGTCGGCGATGCCGTGAGGCGCGGTCTGGCCGAAGGCGTGCCGCTCACCGTGGAGATCGATCTGGATCTCGAGCGAGTGCGCCAGCTGTTGCCGAACTCGCGGGTCGCGGAACTGACCCAGCGCTACCACTTGCAATACAACGCCGTGAGCGCGCGCTACATCCTGCGCAACGAAAACAGCGGCCAACAGGAGTCGTTGGGCACGGTCGAGGCGGCGCTCGAACTTCTGTCCGAGGTGCGCGACTTGCCGGTGCTCGACAAGTCGCTGCTCCCGCCGGGCCGCCGCTACGAGGCGAGCGTGCGCGCCAAGGTCGATTACGGCAGCGTGCCGTTCAGCCTGCGGGTGCTGATGTTCTGGGTCAATGAATGGCATCGAGACAGCGACTGGTATACATGGGCGCTGCAGCCGTAATTCGTAAACACGGTTCGACCGTGCTCGGCACACTGGGCGTGGTGCTGTGGCTGGTCGCGCTGTTCATGCTGGCTTCGGCCGCGCAGAATTCCGCCAAATTCGACCGCTGGCTGCCGTGGATTCTGCTGGTCAACATCGCGGGTCTGCTCACCCTCGTGGTGTTGCTGGCAGCGAAGCTCTCGCAACTGGTGCGGGACTACCGCCGGCACGTGCCGGGTTCGCGCCTCAAGGGGAAAACGGTCGCCATTTTCGGCGCGCTCGCCGTGGCGCCGATCCTGGTGGTGTATTACTTCTCGCTGCAATTCCTCAATCGCGGCATCGACAGTTGGTTCGAGCTGGAGATAAGCCAGGGCTTGAAGGATACGCGCGAGCTGTCGCGTGCGGCCCTCGAGGTGCGTGTGCGCGAGTTCTTGCAGCACACCGAAGCGGTGGCCCACACGCTGTCGAGCCTGCCGGATTTCGACCTGATCGGCACGCTGGACCGCGAGCGGCGCGAAAGCACCGCCTTGGAATTCACCGTGGTGGGCGCGCAGACGAAAATCATCGCGACCAGTTCCGATCGCCCCATGGACACTTTGCCGATTCCCGCGACCGACGAGATGATGCTGCAGATACGCCGCGGGCGGCCTTACGTCAGCTTGGACACCGATGCGGTGGGCGGATATGTGATCCGAGCCGCCGCACCGCTGGGCGGCACTGCGAACTCCGCCGCACGCGTTTTGATTGCGCTGTATCCGGTGCCGCCGCAGCTTGGTCAGCTCGCCGACACGGTGCAGCGATCCTATACGCAATACGCGAATTTGGTGCAGCTGCGGCAGCCGTTGAAATCGACCTTCGTGTTGATTCTGACCTTCGTGGTGCTGATGTCGCTGATCGCCGCGGTATACGGCGCCTTCTTTGCCGCGCAGCGACTGGTCCAGCCGGTGCAGGATCTGATCGCCGGCACTCGCGCTGTCGCCAAGGGCAACTACGACACGCAGCTGCCGCTGCCGTCGCGCGATGAGCTCGGGTTCTTGGTGACCTCGTTCAACGACATGACCAAACGACTCGGCAGGGCTCGCGAGGAGACTCGGCGCAGCCAGCAGGCGGTGGAAGCGGAACGCGCGGGATTGGCCGTGATTCTGGCGCGACTTTCCACGGGCGTGGTGTCTCTTGGCCCGGACCTCACGGTGCGGACCGCCAATCAGGCGGCGAGCGCCATCCTCGGCGTCGATCTCCAAGCGGCGGTGGGCTCGCGGTTCGATGAATCCGACCGCGACAGCGCCTTGTTCGGCCAGTTCCTCGCCGCGGTCAAGTTGCGGCTCAACGCCGCAGAGCTCGATTGGCGCGAGCAGCTCGATCTGTTGTCCGAATCGGGCAAGCGCGTGCTCATGTGCGCCTGCACGGCATTGCCGAACGATGTCGGCGGCGCGCCGGGGGTGGTGCTGGTATTCGACGACATTACCGCCTTGTTGCAGGCGCAACGAGATGCCGCATGGGGCGAGGTTGCGCGGCGCCTGGCGCATGAAATCAAGAATCCGCTGACGCCGATTCAGCTCTCCGCCGAGCGCATGCGGCGCAAATTTCTCGGCAGCATGAACCCGCAGGATGCGCAGATACTGGAACGCGCGACCCATACCATCATCGCCCAGGTGGATGCGATGAAGCAGATGGTCAATGCCTTTAGCGAATACGCCAGAGCGCCGGACATGCACTTCTCGCGCTTCGATCTGAACCAATTGATTACCGAAGTGGTGGATCTGTACAAAGTCCAGGACAGTGCCGCGGCGCTCAAGTTGCTGCTCAGCCCGAACTTGCCGCAGATTTCGGCCGACCGGATCCGAATCCGGCAGATCCTCAACAATTTGGTGACCAACTCGCTGGAGGCGCTCGAGGGAAAGGCCGCGGCGTGCGTCGAAATCGAAACTCAGGTCGCCATGGACGGTCCTAAACAGATGGCGTCGATCGTGGTCTCGGATAACGGGCCCGGCTTTCAGCGCGATCTGATCGGCACGGTGTTCGATCCCTATGTCACCAGCAAATCCAAGGGCACGGGCCTGGGGCTCGCAATTGTTAAAAAGATCGTGGAAGAACACGGCGGGCGCATCGAAGCGGATAATCGGCGCATGGGCGGCGCACGCGTGCGAATTTTGCTGCCGTTGGGCGACGGCGCACGTGGGGCGATCGGTCGCGAATCGCGGATGGACGAACAGAGGAGAGAGCGCGTATGACCGCTGCCAGAATCTTAGTGGTGGACGATGAGGCGGATATCCGCGGGCTGTTGAAGGAGATACTCACCGAAGAAGGGTACGAGCTGGAGGTCGCGGCAGACGCCACCGAGGCCCGAACCGCGCGGGCCATGCGCACCTTCGATCTGGTGCTGCTCGATATCTGGATGCCCGATACCGACGGTATCACCTTGCTGCGCGAATGGTTGGTGAGCGAGGGCTATCACTGCCCGGTCGTGATGATGTCCGGCCACGGCACGGTGGAGACAGCGGTGGAAGCGACGCGCCTGGGCGCCTTCGATTTCGTCGAAAAGCCCCTGTCGCTGACCAAACTGCTGCGAACCGTCGAACGGGCGCTCGATGCCGGCCGCCGCAAGCGCCTATCCGAACGCACGCCGGATTCGAGTCTTGCCGTGCCCATCGGCAAGAGCAAGATCACCATGGCCCTGCGCGAGCAAGTGCAGCAGGCCGCCTCCAGCACCTCGCCGGTGATGTTGGTCGGCGAGCTGGGCTCCGGACGCGAAGCGTATGCGCGCTACCTGCACTCGCTGTCCGCGCGCTCCGCCAAACCGTTCTTCATGGTTGCGGCGGCGACCCTGGTGGTCGATCCGGCGGCCGCGCTCTTCGGCAGCGAGAGCGACGGCAAGGTGGTACCCGGCGCTTTCGACCAAGCGGCGGGAGGATCGCTCTACTTGAACGGGCTCGAGGATTTGACCAGCGAGGCGCAGCGCGCACTGGTCGGTGCGATCGAACAGAGCGGGTACGCGCGGGTGGGCGGTCGCGCGCGGCTGCCGATCAACGTGCGCTGGATCAGCTCGGCGCAGGATGGCCTCGAGTCACGGGCGGCTCCGGAGCCTTTTCGCCGCGACTTGATCGCGCATTTAAACGTGATCACGTTGCGCGTGCCGCCGTTGCGCGACTATGCGGAGGACGTTCCGGACCTGTTGCGCTACTACGTGGATCGCCTGGTCGATGAGCAGCACTTGCCGCTGCGCCGCTTCGGCGTCGCGGCGCAAAACCGCCTGCGCAATTATCCCTGGCCCGGCAATCTCGGCGAACTGAAGAGTCTGGTGCAGCGGGTTCTGATACTCGGCACGGGCGAGGAGATTCGGCTCGAGGAAATCGAGCGCGAACTCGCCGTCAAAACCGGGCTCGACGAACCCCTGGTCAAGCAGGATCTATTGGCGTTGC
This sequence comes from Steroidobacteraceae bacterium, assembly GCA_036743675.1. Lineage (GTDB taxonomy): Bacteria > Pseudomonadota > Gammaproteobacteria > Steroidobacterales > Steroidobacteraceae > Bog-1198. The sequence continues at coordinate 60,149 of DAINPA010000001.1, read as the reverse complement.
CGCTGCGCGAGGCGCGCGAACAGTTCGAGCGCGCCTACTTGCAACAGCAGCTTCTGCTGTGCAACGGCAAGGTGGGGCAGCTGGCCAAGCGAGTGGGGATGGAGCGCACGCATCTGTACCGCAAGTTGCGGGCATTAGGCGTCGATTTTCGTCAATTAGGCGAAGATTGAGCCAGATTTGGGGCCGCTAGTCGCCGACCCGGATAACCAGGACGTCGACCTCAGCTTTGCGCAGGATGGTGCGCAGGCGATTGAGTTCGTCCAATTTGGAGATCGGGCCGATGCGGACGCGATGCCAGGTATCGTTGTCGACCGAAACCTTTTGCACCTTGGATTCGATCCCTTGCAGCGCGAGTTGCGCACGGACGCGATCGGCATCGGCGAAATTCTTGTACGAACCGGCCTGTAACACGTAGGTTCCGCGGCGCATTTCGGGCACCGCCCGAAGGTCCGAGCGGACGTCCTTTTCCTTCTCCGGAACCACCACTTCGAATTTGGGCAGCATGTCGTAGAAAGCATAGGACTTCGCCGAGTCCTCCGTCGTGCCCGTATAGCCGCTGTCGGCATCCGGCGGCGCGTCCGCGCGGGATTTCTTCTTATCGGCTTTGCCGGTGCGGACAACCGGCGCGTCGGGCCGATGATCTTTGACGTACACCAAACCGGCTATCGCGAGCCCTACGCCAAGTCCGCAAGCGAGGCCCACCCATCCGGAAAAGCCGCTCGCCCGGGTGTGTCGGCTGTGCGGTTTGCCCCTGGCATTGTAGCTGCGCGCCATGTGTGGGCTCCTTAAGCCTACATGGTGTCGGGCGCGGACACACCCAACAGGCGCAGGCCGTTGCGGATCACGATCTGCGTCGCCAGCGCCAAACAGATACGAGCTGAGCGAAGCGCCGCATCCTCGCTGAGCAACTGGTGCGCGCTGTAATAGGTGTGAAAATCGTTGGCGAGGTCGCGCAAATAATGCACCAGACCGTGGGGCGCGCGCTGTAGTGCGCAGTGCCGAACGATTTCCGGGAACGAACACAAGCGCTTGATGAGCTGCATCTCCTGCGGCTCGGTGAGCAGCGCAAGCGATGCCGGACCTTGTCCGGCATCATGGGCGAGCCCGCGCTCCAGCATCTGCCGCTTGACGCTGGCGATGCGCGCATGCGCATATTGAATGTAGTACACCGGGTTGTCGTTGGAACGGGCCTTTGCGAGTTCGAGGTCGAAGTCCAGATGCTGATCGTTGCTGCGCATCACGTAGAACAAACGCGCGGCATCGTTGCCCACCTCGGCGCGCAATTCGCGCAAGGTGACGAACTCCCCGGAACGCGTCGACATCTGCGCCTTTTCGCCACCCCGGAACAGGGAGACGAACTGCACCAGCCGGACCTCGAAGCATTCCGGCGGGCCCCCGAGGGCGATCAAGCCGGCACGCAAGCGGGCGATATAGCCGTGGTGATCCGCGCCCCAGACATAGATGAGATGCTCGAATCCGCGCTGGCGCTTGTTGAAGATGAAGGCGATGTCGGATGCGAAATAGGTCTTGACGCCGTTTTCGCGCACCATCACGCGATCCTTCTCATCGCCGTAAGCGGTGCTCTTGAACCACAGGGCGCCATCCTTGAGGTAGGCGTGGCCCGAGGACCGCAGTGCCTCGATCGCCTTGTCGATCGCGCCGCTGTCGATCAGGGAACGCTCCGAAAACCAGCAATCGAACGTGACCCCGAACTCGGCCAAGTCGTCGCGGATATCTGCCAGGATGCCGCCCAGCGCGGGATCCAGCACCAGGCGAAAATTCACATCGCCGATGAGCAATCGGACCCGAGCGATGAGCGCATCGATGTAGATGTCTTTGTCGCCGCCTTGCGGCTCGTCGGCCGGCAATTCTCGGAACACTTCCGCAGCGCTGCGCGCGAGCGCGGTGCCTTGCGCGGCATAAAGCTCATCGGCTATCGCCACGATGTAGTCGCCGCGATAGCCGTTGGCCGGAAAAGTCAGGCGTTCGCCGCAGCGCTCGAGGTAGCGCAGCCAAGTGCTGGCCGCCAGAATTTCCATCTGACGGCCGGCGTCGTTGATGTAGTACTCGCGCGCGACCCTGAAGCCTACCGCCTCGAGCAAATTGGCGAGGCTCGCGCCGAAGGCGGCATGCCGTCCGTGGCCGACGTGCAGCGGTCCGGTGGGATTGGCCGAGACGAATTCCACCAGCACGGATCTGCCGCCGCCGACCCCCGATTTACCGTAGTTTGCCCCTTGCGCGAGCACGCGGCCGATCTCGGCGTGGTAGGCGCTCTCCTTGAGGAAGAAGTTGATGAACCCGGCCCCGGCGATTTCCACCTTGGCGAGCGCGGGACTCGGCGGCAGAGCCGCCACCAGCGCGGCGGCAAGTTTGCGCGGGTTCTGGCGCGTCGCCTTCGCCAAACGCATGGCGATATTGCTGGCAAAATCGCCGTGCTGCGGGTCGCGCGTGCGCTCGATCTCGATGTCGAGGGTGTGCTCGGCCGCCGCAACAAGCGCTTCGGGCAACGCCGCCAGCGCCTGGCGCAACAACTCATCGATCAATGTCTTCAAGGCGGATCCGTTTGGCAAAGGGTCGGTGAGTTTACCGCAAACGCCTCAATCCACATCCATGGGATCCACATCGATCGACCAACGCAGGCCGGGGGGGCCCGGCAGCGATTCCAGCAGCGGCAGCCACAGGGTGAGAAAGCGTTGCAAGGGTGCTCGCGTCGGGGCCTCGATCAACAGATGCGCGCGAAAGTGGTCGGCGCGCCGCGCGATCAAGGCGTTGGCCGGCCCGAGTATCGCGACCGCACCGGACGCCGTGCCGCCCGCGGCGCTGCGCCCGCGGGCGGCGGCGGCGCGCAGGAAGCTGTCCAGGCCGACACTGTCTTTCGCTTCGGCGCGCAGCAGGGCGAGTCGCGAGTAAGGCGGCCAGCTCGCGGCGCGGCGCTCTTCAAGGGCGGTTGCGGCGAACCCCTCATAGCCTTCAACGATCAAGCGAGTGAGCAACGGGTGCTCGGGAAACGAGGTTTGGATCATGACTTCGCCGGGGCGCGCGGCCCTTCCGGCGCGTCCCGCGACCTGGGTTATGGTCTGCGCCAGGCGTTCCGTTGCGCGAAAGTCGCACGCAAACAGGCCCTGATCCGCATCCAGGATCACGACCAATGTGACGTCCGGGAAGTGATGCCCCTTGGTGAGCATTTGCGTGCCGACCAAGATGCGGGCCTCGCCGCTGTGCACGCGGCCGAGCACCGCTTCCATGGCACCGCGGGCCTGCGCAGTGTCCCGGTCCAGCCTGGCCAATGGCGCATGCGGGAACAGGCGCGCAAGCGTCTCCTCGACGCGCTCGGTGCCTTGGCCGACCGGATTGAGCGGCTGGCGGCAACTGCCACAGTGGGCCGGCACCGTGCTATGTGCACCGCAATGATGGCAGCGCAACTGCGCCGCGCGGCGGTGCAGGGTCATGCGCGCGTCGCAATGCGCGCAGTTCGCAATCCAGCCGCAGGCATTGCAGAACAGGCTGGGAGCGTAGCCGCGCCGATTCAAGAAGACGATCACCTGTCCGCCCTCCTTGAGATGCCGCCCGATGGCCTGCATCGCGGGCTGCGACAGCCCCTGCTCGCTCGCGTGTTTGCGCAGATCGATGAGAACCATGCGCGGCGGCTGAGCCGCTCCGACCCGTTGCGAGAGCACCCATCGCGAGTAGCGCGCCTGCGCGACGTTCTCCAGCGTTTCGAGCGATGGCGTGGCGGAACCCAAGATGATGGGCACTTGCGCGCGCTGCGCGCGCCACACGGCCAGGTCGCGCGCCGAGTAGCGAAACCCTTCATGCTGCTTGTAAGAGGCGTCATGCTCCTCATCCACCACGATGAGGCTGACCCTGCACAGCGAGGTGAACACCGCCGAGCGCGTGCCGATGATGATCCGTGCCTCGCCGCTTGCCGCGGCGCGCCAGGCATCGCGGCGCAAAGTATTCTTGAGCGCCGAATGCATGACCACCACGCCGGCGCTGAAGCGCCGCCGGAATCGCTCGACCAATTGCGGCGTCAAGGCAATTTCGGGCACCAGCACCAGAACCTGGCCGCCGCCGGCAAGTGCCGCGGCGATCACGCGCAGGTAGACCTCGGTCTTGCCGCTGCCGGTCACGCCGTCCAACAAATGCGCGGCGAAGCGGCCCAAGGATGCGCTGATCGCCGTGACCACCTGTGCCTGAGCGTCGGTGAGCGTGACTTCGCTGGGACGCGATTCGAGCGGCACGGGTTGCGGCGGCACGCTCTCGGCGGTGATCCAACCCTGCTTCGCCAGGGCCCGGAAGTGCTGCGGCTTGAATTCGCTCGCCTGGTGCACCGTGGCCGCGCCGCGTGCGGCCAACCATCCCAGCAAGGCATGCTGCCGAGGCGCGCGCCTGCAGGTGGAGTCGCCAAGCCGCTGTCGGCCCGCCTCGCTCAGGACCCACGATTCGCCGGTGGCCTGCAGCGGCTGGCCCGCGCGCAGGCTTACCGGCAACGCCGCCGCCATGACTTCGCCGATCGGGTGGTGATAGTAATCGGCCGCCCAGCACAGCAGATCGAAAGTGACCGGATCGAATACCGCACGGTGGTCCACAATTTCCATGGCGGACTTGAGCTTGGCTCTGGGGACCGATGAGCTGCGCGACGTTCCGACCAGGATACCGATCAGGTGACGGCGGCCAAACGGGACCCGCACGCGGGTGCCGGGTTTCAGCTCTGCCAAGGAGTCTGGATCGCGCTCGGCGGGGCCGTCCGCGGTCGGGTGATCGCAATTCACCGGCGCCAAGTAATCAAAAGTTCGGCGCAGAGGAGTGTCGAGCGCAACCTGCAGGATCAGGGGGCTATTCTTGTCCACAAAATCTGTGGGTAACTCTGTTGGTAAGCCGGGATCATTGGCCCTAAGTGCCGGTTCTGTTTCGAGACACATTCAAAATGGCCAAAAACTGGTCGAAATAGAAATGAACATAAAGAATTCAATGGGTTAAGTGACCCTCTGGATCTCTAATCGAATTGTCCAACTCGGATATTGCAGCGCACGTCACAGAGTATGTGCGTAAGTCGCTGATCTTGCGCACTCTGTGCCGTCAACCCGCTTGGGCGCCAGGCGTTTATACCTGGAATGGACAGAGTCCGTCGACGTTAAGAGGACGTGGCATGCTGCGCTTTGGTACGCTCAATGCAACTTGGATGGTATGGGATGGTCCCGCGCCAGCACCCGAGGGAGCGGTTCTGGAGCAGACGCGAGAACTCGATAAATTTTTAGCCGAGATCGAGCGCCGCGCGTTTCGCTTGGCTCAGATCGCGCTGCGCGATCCCGACGATGCCTTGGACGTGGTGCAAGATGCGATGCTGAAGCTGGCGCTCAATTATGGAGCACGCCCCAGCGCGGAATGGCGGCCGCTGTTCTATCGCATCCTGCAAAACGGTGTGCGTGATCTGCAGCGGCGCAGGACCGTGCGCAAACGGTTCATGACCTGGCTGCCGGGCGCCAAGGAGGATCCGGACAACGAAGCGCAGGACCCGCTCGACAGCGTCGCGGACATGTCGCCATCGGCGCCGGAGCGATTGATGCAGGATCAGGCGATGCAGAAGCTCGAAGAGTCGTTGCGAGGATTGCCGGCGCGCCAGCGGGAGGCGTTCATGCTGCGCAATTTCGAAGCTTTCGATGTCGCGCAGACGGCGAGCGCCATGGGCTGCTCGGAAGGCAGTGTGAAGACGCATTACTCGCGGGCAGTGCATGCGCTGCGCGAACAACTGGGCGAGGTTTGGTGATGAGTGAGCACACGCCAGAGCCGCGACCACGCGAACTTGAGGAGCGCAGCCGGGCTCTATTTCAAGGGAGCGTCGATGGTCTCGACATGGCGCTGCGTTCGAGGCTCACTCGGGCTCGCTACGCGGCGCTCGAAGCAGCCGGTCCTACCGGGCGCCGCGCATGGTTCGCGCGCATTCCGATCCGGACGTCGGCGGCCGGCGTGACCGCTGCTGCGGTGCTGGGAGTTGCGTTGTGGTTCGGCACTCCGGCGGGTCACCACGGGATGATGTCGGCGGATAATCCGATGAACCTCGAGGATTTGGAGCTCGTCGCGTCCAGCGACGAGAATGCCGGGGATGCCATGGAGATGCTGCAGGACGATATAGAATTTTATGACTGGGCGGACAAGGCAGCGAGCACGGAGCCGGCAGCCTAGGGTGCGTAGCCGTTGATCGCCGGAAGGTATTGGCTGGCTCTGTGTGCAGTTGTGGTGGTTGCGAACGCGGGACAGCCGGCGGCTCCGGTGCCGCCTCAATCGACCTCGGCGGATGAGCCGGATGAGGAATTCATCGAGTTCTTGGGCGCAGATGATCATGGAGATGATGCCGCATGGCGGGAGTTATTGAAAAACGCGCCGTCGGGGAAACAGAAACCTGCCGCGCCGCCGCCGGATCCAAAGCAATGATCAAGTGCATAGTGCTCGGAGCCAGCCTGTTGCTAGCAGCCGCGAATGCGAGCGTCGCCCAGGAAACGCCTGCTTCGGGGCCGGCCTCGGCTGCCCCGGGCGGCGCTCCGGCAGCCGCGCCGCAGTCGTGGCAGTCGCTCTCGCCGCAGCAGCAGCAAGTGCTCAAGGGATTTCAAGGAAAGTGGGGTAGCCTGCCGCCGGAGAAGCAGCAATCGTTGGCCAAGGGGAGCCAGCGTTGGCTTTCGATGACGCCGGAGCAACGTGGCGGCGCCGAGCAGCGCTTCAAGCAGTGGCGCGCCTTGCCGCCCGAGCAGCGGCAACAGCTGCGTCAGCGCTGGCACGAATTCAAGAGCCTGCCTCCCGAGCAGCAGCAGCGCGTACGCGAACAATATCAGCGATTTCGCCAGATGCCGCCGGAGCGCCGCCAGGAGTTGCGACGGCAGTGGCGTCAAATGAGCCCGGAGCAGCGCCGCACTTACATCCGCAATCTTCCCCCTCCGTCGGGCGCGCACCGCAGCGCGCATTAGCCGCAGCGTTGGCCGGCGCTTTTTTGGGCGGCTGGTTTCTAAGACGCGTCCAATGCAGGTAGCATGGCGAGGTGCGCGCCGCATCCATCGCTCTGCTCGTATCCACGATTGCGTTTTGCGCGGCTTCGTCCGCGGCGACCTTCAGCGTTCCCGACTCGGAGTTGCCGCTGCCGCTGGTGCTGATCGCCTATGGCGATATGCGTTTCACCGATTCGAGCGAAACCAATGCAAGCAACCCGATCGCGCGCCGGGCGCTGATCGCCGGGATCGCGGCCGAACGGCCGGCTGCGGTGTTCATCAACGGGGATCTGCCCTGGCACGGGGTGGCGCCGGATTACGATGTGTATCGCGAGGAAACAGGACAATGGCGCGAGCAGCACCTGCGGATCTACCCGGCGCTCGGCAACCACGAATTGGCGGCCTGTTCGGAGCCGGCATGCCTCGATCGCTGGTGGAGCGAATTTCCCGAGCTGCGCGGCCGGCGCTGGTATTCTGTGGCCCTCGGCAGCAAGGTGTTGGCCGTGGTGCTCGACAGCGATGCCTCGCTATTGGCCGGCAGCGAGCAGCGTCTCTGGCTGCAGGGGGAACTCGCGGCGCAGAGCTCGAAGGTACGGCTCGTCTTGATCGTTCTGCATCATCCGCCCGTGGCTGACCTGCAAACCGATAATCTGGCCAACCATAATCCGCAGCCGAACGAACAGGCGCTCGCCGACTATCTGGGCACCATCGCGCCGCAATCGCGAGCCCGCATGCTGGTGATCGCCGGGCATATCCACAATTACGAACGATTTGTGCGCGACGGCATCCCTTACCTGGTGTCGGGCGGCGGCGGGGCCGCGCCCTATGCGGTGGAGCGCACGCCCGCCGACCTGTATCAGGACACGGATTTTCCGAACTACCATTACCTGCGGTTCGAATTGCGCGCCAATACCCTGGCCGGCGAAATGATTCGATACGGGCAAGGCGACGCCGCCGACCGCGGTCAATGGCAGATCAAGGATCGATTCGAGCTTACCCTGCCGCCTTGACGCCTTGGATCAACTGACTCACGGCCGCCTGGGCGTGGCCGTACAGCATGCGTGTTTGATCCAGCCCGAACAGCGCGTTGTCGATGCCCGAGAACCCTTGGCCCTGGCCGCGCTTGATGACGATGACGTTCTTCGCCTTGTCGGCATTCAAGATCGGCATGCCATAGATCGGGCTGCCCGCGTTGGTGCGCGCATCGGGATTGACGACGTCGTTCGCGCCGATGATCAGCGCCACATCCGCGGTTTCGAACTCGGCATTGATCTCATCCAGATCCGAGATCAGATCGTAAGGAACACCCGCCTCGGCCAGCAGCACGTTCATGTGGCCCGGCATGCGTCCGGCGACGGGATGAATGGCGAATCGCACCTTGACGCCATGCTCTATCAATAATTGGGCAAGCTCCCACACCTTGTGCTGGGCCTGAGCGACCGCCAAGCCGTAGCCCGGAACGATGATGATTTTCTGCGAATACGCCATCATCACGCCGGCGTCGGAGGCCTCGATGGTCTTTTGGGTGCCGGTCACGCCGCCGCCGCTCGCCGCCGAGGTCTCGCCGAAGTTCGAAAACAGCACGTTGCCGAGCGATCGATTCATGGCCTTCGCCATGAGCTGAGTGAGCAAGGTGCCGGCGGCCCCGACCACGGTGCCGGCTATAATCATGGCCGCGTTGTCGAGTACGAAGCCCTCGAAGCCGACCGCGAGACCGGTGAGAGCGTTGTACAACGAGATCACCACCGGCATGTCGGCGCCGCCGATCGGCAGGGTCATCGCAACGCCGAGCAGCAGCGCCAGGACGAAAAACAGAGAGACTGCGGCCAAGCCGGAATGCGCGCCCGAAGCAACCATCACACCGAACGCGGCGGTGGCCAGCAATATCGCCAAATTCAGGAACCTCTGCCCGCCGAAGCGCACCGATTTGGTGATCAAGCCCTGCAGTTTGGCGAAGGCGATCAGACTGCCGCTGAAGGACACGGCGCCAATGAAGCCGCCGATCGTGGCCATGGCCATATGCACTGCGTTGGCTTCGGTGCCGCGATACAGTTCCACCGCCGCAATCGCCGCCGCCGCGCCTCCGCCCATGCCGTTGTACAACGCAATCATCTGCGGCATGTCGGTCATGGCGACGCGCTTGCCGCTGACCCACGCCACGGTGCCGCCGACCGCTATGGCGCCGATCACCAGCATCAGATTGAAGGACGAGGCACCCATGAAGGCCAGGGTTGCCACGGTCGCAAGCAGCATGCCGACACCCGCCCAACGTACACCGCTCACCGCGGTGACGGGCGAACTCATGCGCTTGAGGCCCAGAATAAACAGCGCCGCTGCCACGAGATACGACAGTTGCGTCAATGTTTCGGTCGAAACGGCAGGCATTGACTAGTGTTCCTTGTTGATTCCCGCGGCCTTTTTGCCCGCGGATACGAACATCTTGAGCATGCGTTCGGTCACGACGTAGCCGCCCACCGCGTTGCCCGCGGCGAGGATGACGCCGACGACGCCGATGACCCGCAGCAGCGCGCTGTCGGCGCGCGCCAGCGCGACCATGGCGCCCACCAGCACGATGCCGTGCACGAAATTCGATCCGGACATGAGCGGCGTGTGCAGGATGACCGGCACCCGCGAAATGACTTCGTAGCCCGTGAATGCGGCCAACATAAATATGTACAGCGCGATCACACCGTCGATCATGTTTTTACGCCCTCCACCATGTTGCGCGTTGCTTCGTGTTTGATCTCGCCGTCATGCGTGAGTACCGCGCCCAGGAACACCTCGTCCTTCCAATCCAACGCAATTTCGCCGTTCGATATCGCGGGCTTGAGAAAATTGAACAAGTTGCGCGAGTACATTTCGCTCGCATGGTACGGCAAGGAAGCCGGCAGATTCTTCGGCCCGAGAATCTTCACCCCGCCATGGTCCACGACTTCGCCGGCGCGGGTGAGCTCGCAATTGCCGCCTTGTTCGGCGGCGATATCGACGATGACCGAACCGGCCTTCATGCGCTCGACCGCCGCCCGGCTGATGATGCGCGGCGCCGCTCTGCCCGGAACCGATGCGGTGCTGATCACGGCGTCGCTCGCGGCGATCCGGGCATCGAGGATTTCCTGCTGCTTTTGCTTCTCATCCGGCGTGAGTTCCCGGGCATAACCGCCGGCGCCTTCGGCGGACACGCCGGTTTCGACGAACTTGGCGCCCAGCGATTTCACTTGATCCTTGGTCGCGCTGCGCACGTCATACGCCTCGACCACCGCACCCAGGCGCCTTGCGGTGGCGATGGCCTGCAAGCCCGCGACTCCGGCGCCGATAACGAGCACCGATGCGGGGCGAATGGTGCCCGCGGCGGTGGTCAACATCGGCAGGAATTTCTCCAAGGTGTTGGCCGCGATGAGCGCCGCCTTGTAGCCGGCCACGGCGGCCTGCGAAGACAGGGCATCCATGGATTGCGCGCGGGAGATACGCGGCACCAATTCCACGGAAAAACTCGTGATGCGCCGGCTCTTGAGAGCGCGCACCAGGTCGTGGCGGGCGTACGCCTGCATGAATCCGACGACCACGGCGCCTTCTTTGAGCGCATTCACGTCCTCGATGCGGGGCGGCTGGACGCACAAAAGCACGTCGGCGCTTCGCAGAATCGCCGCCGAGTCGCAGATTTCCGCATCCCCATAGGCCGCATCGGCAAAATGGGCCGCCACTCCGGCGCCGCGTTCAATGAGTATGCGGGCTCCGAGCGCCTTCAACTTGCCGACGGTTTCCGGCACCAACGCAACGCGGGTCTCGTTGGCGGCGGTTTCCTTAAGGACACCCACGACGACAGGCATGCAACATATCTCCCAAAGCGTTGAATTATGGCATAAGAGTCGTCTATCTTTAGTATTGTTATGAATCGTATGGCGGAAACTGACGCGCGAACCTCGGAGTGGCGGGTGAAATCGCTGGATTTGCGGGACGATGCCGCGGTCGTCTCGCGCGGCTACCCTTTGTCCCAACAAATCCTGCGCACCGACGTGTCCGGCATGCCCTTGGAGTGGGTCGACTACCGCGAGGCGGCGCGCCTGTACCATACCGATCAGGTGGCCTACGCCTGCGGCACGCTGTTGTACCGCCTGTACGGAGGCACCTGCGCGAGCACCGGGCTGCGCACGATCGTGGACGTCAATTCGATCATCGCGACCCTCGGGCGCACCGGCAACCCCGGCAATTTGCGGGGCGCCGCCTATACCCCGCCGCTCAACAATCAAACGCTGTTCCGCCGCGACGCCTATCTGTGCCTGTACTGCGGGGCGCGTTTCAGCTACAGCCTGTTGTCGCGCGATCATGTCACGCCGTTCAGCCGCGGCGGACACGACACCTGGAGCAACGTGGTCTCCGCCTGCCGCCGCTGCAACAACGCCAAGGCGTCGCGGACTCCTGAGCAGGCCGGCATGCAGCTGCTGGCGGTACCTTTCACGCCGACCTATGCCGAGTACATCTTTTTGAAGGGCCGCCGGGTGTTGGCGGATCAGATGGAGTACCTGATCGCGCACTTTCCGCGTTCGAGCCCGCTGCACGAGCGCATGCAACGCTGGCCGATGTGAACGCAGCCGCGGCGTCTACCGGCAGAGTGCACGGCGCCGCGTCTTCCGGCGTCGTGTATCACATAGACGCCAGCTATTTCATCTTCAGGGCGTATTATTCGATGCCGCCGGACATGGTGGACGGCGAGGGTAATGCGACTCATGCCCTGTACGGTTTCGCGCGCTTCATCTCGGATTTCATGGAACAGGTCCGGCCGGAGCGCTTAGGCATCGCCTTCGACCAAAGCCTGCGCAGCGAGACCTCGATCCGCAGCGCAATTTACCCGGCATATAAGGCAAATCGCGAGTCGGCGCCCGCGGATCTGGAACGCCAATTCCCGTTATGCCGCGAGTTTTGCCGGCACCTGGGCCTGGCCGAATTCGCCAGCGCAGAATACGAAGCCGACGACATCATCGGTACGCTGGCGACGCGATCCCGCGCCGCCGGCCTGCGCAACGTGCTGGTGACCCGCGATAAGGATCTATCGCAGTTGATCCGCGACGGCGATGTGTATTGGGACTACAGCGGCAACGTCCGCTACGGGTATCACGAGATCGGGGCGCGCTTCGGCGCAAATCCCGAACTGATTGCGGATTTTTTGGCGCTCACGGGCGATACGGTGGATAACATCCCCGGAGTGCCCGGGATCGGCAAGAAGACCGCGGCCGCATTGCTTGAAAACTTCACCTCGCTCGACGAACTGTACGCGAATCTCGAGCGCGTGCCCAAGCTGAAGCTGCGCGGTGCAGCGGCGGTGGCCGCCAGACTGTTCGCGAACAAGGAAGCCGCGTACCTGGCGAGACGGTTGACCGGCATCGTTTGCGACATGCCGCTCGAGGTGGGGCTCGATGATCTGAAACCTCGGCCGCCGGACGCGGCGGGCCTCGAGAGTTTTTTCGACATGCACGGATTTGGCAACATACTGCGCCAGCAGGCGCGGCGCATTGCGGACGCTACGCCGGTCTAAAGGGGAAATGCCATGGCTGAGAAGAACATTCAATCCGTATTGCACGAAGAGCGGGTTTTTTCTCCGCCTCGACATTTCAGCGAGCGAGCCGCGCCGAATGCCGCGGAGCTTGAGCGCCTGTACGATGACGCCGCAAAGGACTACGTCGGATTCTGGGCCGATTTGGCGGTTGCGGAGATTGACTGGCACCGCCCGTTCAGCGTGCCATTGGACGACTCGGACGCGCCCAACTACCGGTGGTTCACCGACGGTGAACTCAACGTATCCTACAACTGTCTCGATGTGCATCTTGCCGCCCAGGCCGACAAGGTAGCGATCGTGTTCGAAGGCGAGCCCGGGGACGTACGCAAACTGACCTACCGCGAACTGCATCACGAGGTCTGCCGATTTGCAAATGCGCTCAAGGCCGCCGCAATCGACAAGGGCGACCGGGTGGTCATTTATATGCCGCTGATTCCCGAAGCCGTGATCGCCATGCAAGCGTGCGCCCGCATCGGCGCCATTCACTCGGTGGTGTTCGGGGGTTTTTCCGCTAACGCGGTCAAGGATCGAATCGAGGATGCGGGTGCGAAGCTGGTGGTTACCGCCGACGGGGGTTGGCGCGGCGGCCACACGGTCGAGCTGAAGCGTGCCGTCGACAAGGCGCTCGCGGAGGGCTGCGACACCGTGCAACAAGTCATCGTCTATCACCGCATCGGCGGCGAGTGCGACATGCACGAGGGCCGCGATATATGGTGGCATGAGGCCGTGGCGCACCAAAGCGCCGATTGCGAACCGGTGTGGGTGAATGCCGAGCATCCGCTGTTCCTGCTCTACACTTCGGGATCGACCGGCAAACCGAAGGGAATTCAACATTCGAGCGCCGGTTATCTGCTCAATGCCAAATTGAGCACCCGCTGGACCTTCGACTTGAAGGACAGCGATGTGTTTTGGTGCACGGCCGATGTCGGTTGGGTCACCGGGCACACCTACGTCGCGTACGGGCCGCTGGCAGCCGGTGCGACGCTGGTCATGTATGAAGGTACGCCGATGCAGCCGGACGGGGGCCGCTTCTGGAAGATTTGCGAGAAGCACGGCGTGAGCATTTTCTATACGGCGCCCACGGCGATTCGCGCGCTGATGAAGCTCGGGAATGACATACCCGCGCAATACAATCTGGATAAATTGCGGCTCCTCGGCAGCGTGGGCGAACCGATCAATCCCGAAGCGTGGATCTGGTACCACCGCCACATCGGCAAGGAGCGCTGTCCCATCGTCGATACCTGGTGGCAGACCGAGACCGGCTCCATCATGATCGCACCCATGCCCGGCGTCACGCCGACCAAGCCCGGCTCCTGCACCAAACCGCTGCCGGGCATTTTTGCCGATATCGTCGATGGCGACGGCCGGTCGGTGAGGAAGCCGGACGCCGGCGGTTACCTGGTGATCAAACGGCCGTGGCCCTCGATGCTGCGCACGATATGGGGCGACAACGCGCGTTATTTGAAAACCTATTGGGAAAAATTCCAGCAGAGATTCTACGTCGCGGGCGATTCCGCGCATCGCGATGCCGACGGCTATTTCTGGATCATGGGCCGCATCGACGATGTGCTCAATGTCGCAGGACACCGGCTCGGAACCATGGAGATCGAGTCGGCTCTGGCCGCGCACCCGCGCGTCGCCGAAGCGGCCGTCGTCGGCAAGCCGCACGAGATCAAAGGCGAGTCGGTGTTCGCATACGTGGTGCTCAAAGGGAAACGTCCGAGCCGCGCCGAGGCGCCGGCGCTGACCGAGGAGCTGCGCGCGTGGGTGGCATCGCAGTTGAGTCCCATCGCGAAACCCGACGAAATCCGGTTGGCCGATAATTTGCCGAAAACCCGTTCGGGGAAAATCATGCGCCGGCTGTTGCGCTCGATCGCCCGCGGCGAGGAAATCACTCAGGACGTCTCGACGCTGGAAAATCCGGCGATTCTCGACCAACTGCGCGGCGTGCCGCCGCGCCCGGGGGCTACACCCGCGAAGACCAAGCCTGCGGCCCTCAGACCTAAGCGG
>DAINPA010000001.1:43540-45511 GCA_036743675.1 Steroidobacteraceae bacterium | reverse complement strand
AAGCGGCCGGCGGCCGCGAGCAAGGCTGCCGCTCGCAAGAAATCCGCAGCGCCCAGCCAAGCTGCGGCGCGCAAGAAGTCCGCAGCCCGCAAGAAAGCGCCGGCTCGAAATAAGACCGCGGTGCGCCGGATCAAAAGAGCGCTCAAACGAAAACCGCATGCCAAGAAGTAATCAACGGTCATGGAAATATTGATTCTCGGCCTGGCGATCTTTCTGGGGATGCACTCGGTCGTCATCGTCTCACCCGACCTGCGGAATCGAGCGGTGCTGAGGTTCGGTGAAGGCGTGTGGAAGAGTTTGCATGGATTGATGTCGCTGGTCGGTCTCGCGTTGATCGTTCAAGGCTTCGGCTTGGCGCGCCAAGCGCCCGTGGTGCTGTATGTGCCGCCGAGCTATCTGCGGATGGCGACATTTCTTCTCATGCTGCCGGTGTTTCCGTTTGTCATCGCGGCCTATTTGCCGGGGCGCATCAAGACCGCGATGAAGTATCCGGTGTTGGTCGCCGTCAAGTGTTGGGCGCTCGCGCACTTGCTCGCCAACGGCGGCTTGGCCGACGTGCTGTTGTTCGGCGGATTTTTGACGTGGGCGGTGCTCGATCGCATATCGCTGAAGCGCCGGCCGCCGTCAACGGTTCGCACGGCCCCCATGGGCCCGTTCAACGATGTCATCGCCGTGCTGCTCGGGCTCGCCGTCTACGCACTGTTCATCGGCTGGGCGCACCAGCGGTTGTTCGGATTGTCGCCGCTTGGATAGGGCTCCTAGGATCCGGCATTGATTTTGCCCAGCTATGCCGATGTGGAGGCGGCCGCTCGCCGCCTTCGCGGACACGCGCACCGGACACCGGTGCTGAGGTCGCGAACCGTGGATGAGTCGTTGGGCGCCACTGTGTTCTTCAAATGCGAGAACTTTCAGCGTACCGGCGCGTTCAAGTTTCGCGGCGCTTTCAACGCGCTGTCATGCCTCGATTCCGGCGCGCGTGCCCGCGGCGTGCTCGCATATTCCTCCGGCAACCATGCCCAGGCGGTGGCTCTGGCTGCGCGGATGCTCGGCATTCAGGCGATCATCGTCATGCCCGAAGATGCCCCGGCGTCGAAGATGCAGGCGACCCGCGGCTACGGCGGCCAAGTGGTGACTTACGATCGCTACCGCGAGAACCGTGAGGACATCGCGCGGCGGCTGGCCGAGGAGCGCGGCGCCGCCATCATCCCGCCCTACGATCATCCGGATGTCATCGCCGGACAGGGCACGGCGGCGGCGGAGCTCATCGAGCACGCGGGTTCGCTCGACAGCCTGTTCGTGTGCTTGGGCGGCGGCGGATTGCTCAGCGGGTCGCTGCTCTCCGCCAAGGGCCTGTCCCCGCATTGCAAGGTATACGGCGTCGAACCCGCGTCGGGAAACGACGGGCAATTGTCGCTGCGGCAAGGTTCGATCGTGCGCATCGAGGTGCCGAAGACGATCGCGGACGGCGCCCAGACCCAGTCTTTGGGGCGCCTGACTTTCGAAATCATCCGGCGCGAAGCCGCCGATATCCTGACCGCAACCGACGCCGAGCTCATCGAGTGCATGCGCTTCTTTGCCACGCGGATGAAAATCGTGGTCGAGCCCACCGGGTGCTTGGGCTTCGCGGCCGTGCGGGCGCAGGGCGCGGGGCTCAAGGGCCAACGGGTTGGCGTGGTCGTCAGCGGCGGCAACGTGAATATCGCGCATTACGCCGCGCAGCTCGCGGGGACGCATTGAGATCGCCGCGCAGGTTACTCTAGGCGCGCGAGCACAATACAGGCACACTTCCATCCGCCGCGGCGTGCGGTGTTCGTGTGACTGGGCTTGGCTCTCAACAGGAAGACGACGCGGGAGTACTCGGCCTGGGCGCTGATGCGGGCGCGGCTCGCCGGCAGCGGCTACTGGCGCCCGCTGTGGAGCGGCCGGAAGCTGAAGGACGCCTACGACGTGGTGGTGGTCGGTGCCGGCGGC
>DAINPA010000001.1:24163-43440 GCA_036743675.1 Steroidobacteraceae bacterium | reverse complement strand
GAGCGGCCGGAAGCTGAAGGACGCCTACGACGTGGTGGTGGTCGGTGCCGGCGGCCACGGCCTGGCCACCGCGTTTCATCTGGCGCGCGACCACGGCGTCAAGAGAGTCGCGGTACTCGAGAAGCGCCTGGTCGGATACGGCAATGTCGGGCGCAACACCACCATCGTGCGCTCGAACTACCTGCTGCCGGAGAACCACTATTTTTACGAGGACTCGCTGCGCCGCTACCAGACCCTGTCGAAGGATCTGAACTACAACGTGATGTACAGCCCGCGGGGCGTGGTCGATCTCGCGCTGTCCGACGATGATTTCCCTGGGCTCGCGCGCCGCGGTAACGCGATGCTGCTGGCGGGAATCGACGTGGAGCTCATGGATGTCGCGGCGCTGGAGCGTTTCTGCCCGGAGCTCGAGCCGCGCCGGCGGCGGCGCTTTCCGATCCTGGGCGCGCTGGTGCAGCGCCGCGGTGGAACGGTTCGCCATGACGCGGTCGCGTGGGGATACGCGCGCGCCGCGACCGCTCACGGCGTCGACATCATCGAGGATTGCGAAGTCACGGGGGTTCGTACCAACGGCGGCAGTGCGACGGGCGTCGAGACCAACCGCGGCTACGTCCGGGCCGAACGCATCGTGTTCGCCACCGCGGGGCACACCGGGATGATCGGCACGATGCTCGGTGTGCCGCTGCCCATCGAGACGCATCTGCTGCAGGCCATGGTCACCGAACCGGTGAAGCCCTTGCTGCACACGGTCCTGGTATACGTCTCGCCGGCGCACGGCGAGGTGTACATCTCCCAATCCGACCGCGGCGGTCTCGTCATGGGCGGCCATCTCGACGGGTTCCCTTCCTACACGCGCGAAGGCCGGTGGGATCGGCTCGAGGACGTCGCCCAGGGAGCGGTCGAGCTGCTGCCGCAGATCGGCGCCATCAAGATCCTGCGCCAATGGGCCGGCACCAACGACATGACGATGGACGGCAGCCCCATCATCGATCGCCTGCGCTACGACAACGTGTTTCTGAACGCGGGCTGGTGCTACGGCGGCTTCAAGACCATTCCGGCCTCCGGTGCGGCCTGCGCGACCTTGGTGGCCACCGGTTGCGCCCCCGACCTGATCAAACCCTATCGTCTGTCGCGCTTCGCCACCGGGCACCTGCTCGACGAGCGCGGCGGCGGACCGTTCCCGGTGCGCCAGTGACCCGGCTCATCTGCCCGTTCTGCGGGCCGCGCGAGCTGCGCGAGTTCGAGTTCCACAAGACGCTGCCCGCGGGACCCGGCAGCGCGTTCTCTCGCACCTACGAGCGCGTCGATCGTCCCGAGCTCTCGGTCGAGCATTGGCAGCACCTCGAGGGCTGCCGCGGCTGGCTGCTGGTGCATCGAAACCCGACCAGCGGCGCCGTGCTCGAGACTCGGCTGCTCGGTGGCGCTGCGGACGGCGGTGCGCCATGAGCGGCAATGTGCGTCGCGGTACGCGCGTAGGTTCAGGCTCGATCCGCTTCAGTTTCGACGGCCGCGAGTACTCGGGGCAGCCGGGCGACACCGCGGCCTCCGCGCTGCTCGCGCAGGGTGTTCGCCACTTCGGCCGCAGCGTCAAATACCGCCGTCTGCGCGGCGTGCTCGCCGCGGGCCCTGAGGAGCCGAACGCACTGCTCACGGTCGGTGAGCGTCCGACCGTCATTCCGAACGTGTCGGCGCCGCAGCTCGCGATACGCGACGGCCTCGCGCTGCGCAGCCAGAATCGCTGGCCGACGCTCCAGCGCGATCTGGCGTCGCTGCTGCAGGCGGGTGGCGGCTTCTTCGGCGCCGGCTTTTACTACAAGACCTTCATGTGGCCGAGCTGGCGTGTCTACGAATCGATAATTCGCCGGCTCGCCGGGCTCGGCGAGGCGCCGGGCGCGTGCGAGCTGCCGCCGATCGCGGTCGAGCATCTCTCCTGTGACGTGCTGGTCGCCGGAGCGGGCGCGGCCGGTCTCGCGGCGGCGCGCGCCGCGGCCCGCGCGGGTGCGAGCGTGGTGCTGTGCGAGCGCGAGCCGGCCTGCGGCGGGGAACTCGAGTTCGAGGGCGGCCGCATCGAGGGTCAGGACGCGCTGCCGTGGGTGGCGGCGACGCTCGCAGAACTCGCCGCGCGCCGCGTCCGGCTGCTCACCGAAACGGCGGTGGTCGGCGGCTCGGGAGGGCAACTCGTGTTGCACGCCGAGCCGGGTGGATTGCCGGGCGCGAGCACCCTGTACCGCGTGCGGCCGCGTTCCTTCGTGATCGCCATGGGAGCGGTCGAGCGCCCGATCTCGTTCGTCGACAACGACCGGCCGGGCGTCATGCTGCTCGGTGCAGCCGAGCGTTATCTCGCGCGCTACGGTGTACCCGTCGGTCGAGAGCTGGTGCTGTTCGCGAATCATGATCGTGTGTACGCCGCCGCCGCGCGGCTCGCCGCGGGCGGCATGCGGGTGCGTGCGATCGTCGATACGCGCAGCGACGCGGTGGGCATGGACGGTGGTGCGGCAGCGCTGCGCGCCGAACTCGGGCGGCAGGGAACGGTGTGCCTCGCGGGTCACGCGGTGGTCGCGGCGGAAGGTGGTCGTGAGGTGCGCGCGGTGCGCGTGGCGCCGCTGGCGGGCGCGGAACCTGTCCGGCGCATCGCGTGCGATGCGCTGTTGCACAGCGGCGGATGGTCGCCCTGCGTGCAGGCCGGATTGCAGGAAGGCGGCGCGCGCGAGTACTCGCCCGGGCGCGGCGCATTTCTGGCGCAGGCGCAGCCGCCATGGAGGATTCTTTGCGGTGCGGCGAACGGCCACCTCGAATTGGGTGCCGTGCTCGCCGACGGCGCTGCGGCCGGCGAGCAGGCGGCCCGCCATGCCGGACATTCGACCGGCGCTACCGCGGGTCGCGACGAGGCGCGCGGCGAGATTAGCGGCGACGGCGCTCCGCGGCTGGTGGCGTTCTGGCGGTCGCCCGCGCCGCTGAAGGCCGAGAAGCGGCAGTTCGTCGACCTGCAGAACGATGTGACGGTCGCGGATTTGCGCGCGGCGCTCGCCGAGGGCTTCGTCGACATCGAGCACGTCAAGCGCTACACCACGCTCGGGATCGGCACGGAGCAGGGTGCGACCAGCTCGGTGCTCGGCGCCGCGATCTTGGCCGAACTCAAGGGCGAACGGCTCGATAAGGTGGGTACCTTCCGAACACGCGCGCCGTATCGGCCGGTGGCTTTGAAGTCGCTCGCGGGGCTGCGCATCGGTCCGGCATATCGCATCGTGCGGCGCACTGTGCTCGACGGCTGGCACGCTGCCAACGGCGCTGCGCTCGAATCGAGCGGACTGTGGATGCGACCGCGTTTTTATCTGTCGAATGGCGCGGATGCCTTCACCGCCGGCATCGCGGAGGCGAGCCGGGTGCGCGCTTCGGGCGGGATCGCCGACGGTTCGACGCTCGGCAAGATCGAGATCGCGGGCCCCGATGCCGCGGCATTCCTCGACTCGATGTACTTGACCAAGGCCGGCACCATCAAGGTCGGACGCAGCAAATACATGGTTAATCTTCGCGAGGACGGCATGGTGCTCGACGATGGCCTGGTGCTGCGCCTGGCGCCGGATCGCTTTCTCGCGACAGTGAGCTCGGGTCACGCCCTGCACATGCTGTCCCACTTCGAACACTACCGCGATACGGAGTGGAGCGGACGGGCCGTGACGCTCACCGACGTGACGGAGGCATGGGGCGTCATCGCGGTGGCCGGCCCACGGAGCCGCGCCGCGCTCGAGAGCGTGCTCGGGCCGGATTGGCGCGGCTCTCTCGAGTCTCTCGGTCACATGGATTTTGCCGTCGGGAGGTTCGAGGGGCGCGATCTGCGGGTGCTGCGCGCGAGCTTCTCGGGAGAACTCGCGTATGAATTGCACTGCCGGCCGCACATCGCCGTGACGCTGTGGCAGGCGCTCATTGCGGCGGGTCTTGCGCCTTATGGCTTGGAAGCGCTCGACATTCTGCGGGTCGAGAAGGGACACCTGGTGAGCTCCGAGATCAACGGCGAGACGACCCCGCACGATCTCAACATGGACGGGTTGCTCAAACTGGGGAACGCGTGTCTCGGGCGCGAGCTGCTCGACCGCCCGGCGTTTCACGAGCCGTCGCGGCCGCGGCTCGTCGGTGTCCGGGCCCGTGACGGCAAGGCCAAGTTTCTGGCGGGCGCGCAACTCACCACCGAGGACGAAACCAAGCGCGCGGCCGGCTACGTCACCTCGGCCGTTTACAGCCCGGCGCTCGGCGAGTGGGTCGGCCTCGCGCTGCTCGCGAGGCGCCTTGGGGAGGAGGCGCGCATCGTGGCGCGCGATCCGCTGCGCGGCGGCGACACGCCGTTGCGCGCCGTGTCCCCGGTGCATTTCGATCCCGCCGGCGAGCGGATGAAATCATGAGCAGTACGAACGGCGCCAAGGGATTTCGCTGCGCGCTCACGGCGCTGCCCGACGCGCGCATGGTCGAGTTCGCCGCCTTCGCCTCGACGTTGCCCAGTGCGCTGGCGGCTCTCGGAGCCGGCGCGCTGGCGCCGGGCAGTGTCCGGCGCGCCGCGGACGGTCGGCCCGCGGTTTTGCATTTCGCGCCGGCTCGCTGGCTCCTGCCGGATCCCGACGTCGAGCTTGGCGCCTGGTTGTCGGCTGCTGAGGCCGGCGCCGGCACTGCCGTCGAGGTCGAGGGCAAGTGGGCTGCACTGGAACTCAACGGTCCGGACGCCTCCCGGCTGCTGTCCTCCTCGCTCGATGTCGCAGCGGTGCTCGATTCGCGCGACTGCGCCGCCGTCGTGATGTTCGACTGCCCCGGGGTGCTCGCGACATCGTCGCAGGGCTACCTCGTCTACGTGCAATCGAGCTACGCCGCAGACTTCAAGGCTGCGGTGGCGCGTCTGTGCGCCGGCGCCTGGGAGCCTGTCTGAGTATTCCCCGTGGCTCACGCGGAATACTCAGACAGGCTCCTAAGCGCTCAACCGCGCAGCTTGAGGCCCTTGGGATCGTACGGCGCCTCCGCGAGGATCCGGGCGGGGCGGGGCTCGCCGACCACGTGCACGGTGAGGGGCGCAGGCTTCTCGGCTATCGATCGGTCGACATAGGCCAAGCCCAGGCTTTGCTTCACGTGATGTCCGTAGGCGCCGGAGGTAATGAATCCGACTTTGCGAGTCCCGACCGAGACCGGCTCGAAGCCGGTGACGTCGGCGTCGAGCGCATCGATCGCAAGCAGGACCAGACGCTGGCTCGGGCCGGCAGCGCGCTCGGCGAGCGCCGCATCGCGGCCGATGAACTCGCCCTTGTCGAAGGCGATGAAGCGGTCGAGGCCCGACATGGCCGGAGTATAGGATTGGGAGAATTCGAGCGACCAGACGGCGTAGCCCTTTTCGAGACGCAGACTGTCCTGGGCGCGCATGCCGATCGGCTTCATCCCGAGCGGAGCCCCGTGTTCCTGGAACGCCTCCCACAACGCGCGCTGCTGACTTGCCGGCACATTGATTTCATAGCCCAGCTCGCCGCTGAGCGACAGGCGCGCCACCACGGCCTGCGTGAGCCCGATGTCGAGCGGGCGGCACCCGAGGAATGGCAATGACGCATCGCTCACGTCCGCGCGAGTCAGGCGGGCGAGAATTTCGCGTGAGCGCGGGCCCGAGAGCGAGAAGCCGAGCCAACTTTCGGACAGGTTCTCGATCGTGACGCCGGAGCTTGGCAGGTGGTCGCGAAACCAGCGCAGATGCCATTCCTGCAGGTGGTAGGAGCCCACCAGCCAGAACCGATCGGCTGCCAGGCGAGTGACGGTCAGATCGCCCATGAGCTTGCCCGACGGCGCGAGCATCGGTGCGAGCCGGAGTTTGCCGATGGGCGGGAGTCGATTGGCGAGCAGGCGATCGAGCCACTCGGCGGCTTTGGGCCCGGACACCTCGTAGCGGCCGTAGACGCCGGTATCGAGAAGCCCGGCTGCCATGCGAGTCGCGGCGACCTCCGCCGCGACGAGCGAGTGGGCGTTCGAACGCCGCAGCGAAGGCTGCTCGATGAAATCCGGCCGGTCGGCAAAATATTGAGGGGTCTCCATGCCCCACACCACCCCGAAGACCGCCCCGGCGGCCTTCTGCGCGTCATAGCTCGGCGTCATCTTGAGCGGCCGCCCGGCAGGCAGCTCCTCGTTGGGATAGGCAATGACGAATCGCCGCGCGTAGAACTGCGCGGTCGTTTCCCGCAGGTACTTGTCGTTGCTCGCGAACGAACCATACCGGGCGACATCCATGCCGAAGATGTCCGCCCCCGGATCGCCCTCGACCATCCAGTTGGCGAGCACCAGGCCAATGGCGCCGCCCTGCGAGAAGCCGGACATGCAGCCGCACGCAGCCCAGAAATTGCGCAGCCCCGGAACCGGGCCGACCAGCGGATTGCCGTCCGGTGTAAAGGTGAATGCACCGTTCACCCACTTGCGGATCCCGATCTGCTGCAGCCTCGGGAAACGGGCGAAGCCTATGCTGAGTTCCTCGCCGATCCGGCCGATCTCCTCGGGGAGCAGTTCCATGCCGTAGTCCCAATCGGCGCCCTCGGTCTTCCAGTGCTTGGGATTGCGTTCGTAGACGCCGAGCAGCACGCCCTTGCGCTCCTGCTGCAGATAGGTGAACCCCTCGAGATCGGTCACGCACGGCATTTCATCTTTCCGCGCGACGAGTTCCGGCAAGTCCTCGGTGATGAGGTAGTGGTGCTGCATCGGAGTGAGCGGCAGATCGATCCCCACCATGCGGCCGATGCGCCGCGCCCAGAGCCCGCCGGCGTTGACGACATGCTCGGCCGTCACCGTGCCGTGCTCGGTCTCGATGCGCCAACGGCCGTTGGGCTGCGCCGCGAGCGCGGTCACCCGGTTGCGCAGCACGACGTCCGCACCGCGTTTCTTGGCGGCTCCCGCGAACGCATGCGTCGCGCCGTGCGGATCGAGTGCGCCCTCGTGCGGGTCGAAGAGCCCGCCCAAAAGACCCGTCGGATCCACGATCGGGCAGGCGGCGACTATCTCTTCGGCGGTGGCGAGCCGGGCTCCGATTCCCAGCGTCTCGTATATCGCCGCCTCCGCCTTGAGCCATTCCCAGCGGGCCGGGGTGGTGGCAAGGCTGTAGCCGCCCGGCATGTGCATGCCGACGCTCTGGCCGCTTTCCTTTTCGATTTCGGCGTACAGTTTGATGGTGTACGACTGAAGTGCCGCGACGTTGGGGTCGTCGTTGAGCACGTGAAAGCCCGCCGCGGCGTGCCAAGTCGATCCGGCCGTGAGCTCGGAGCGCTCGATCAGCGCAATGTCCGTCCAGCCGAGCCGGGCGAGGTGATAGAGCACGCTGGTGCCCACCACGCCGCCGCCGATGACCACCACCCGATAATGATTCTTCAACTAAGACCCCGCCCACGGAATGCGCGGCGCAGGATCAGACGGATCGATGCACTGGCGCGTTGATTCATTGGTGCGTACGCCGCCGCGGCGCAGGTCGCGCCTTGACGGTGGGCCGCGCGAGCAGCCGCGGAAAGGCGCCGTTGCACAATCCATTGACCCAGTCCTCGCACAGTGCGATCGCTTCGCGCGGCTTGAAGGTGGTCGGGCTCAGGCTCAATTCGACCCACAGGCCGTCGAGCAAGGCGGACAAGGCGATGGCCGCGGGGCGCAACTTGAATTTAGGGGCTTCGCCGGAAATCGCGAGCTGGCCCAGCAAGGATTCCAGGATCGACCTGTATTTGCCGTAGGTTCGATCGTGCACGGCGCGGATTTCTGGTGAATGCGCCACCATGCTCCAGAACACCAGCCAGACGTTGAATAACTGCGGATCGAGGATTTCCGGGGCGAACGAGGCCCGGAAGAACCCGCTCAACCGATCGCGCGGCGAAACGGCCCTGTTTTCCGCTTGAGCACGGATCGATTCCTGCAAAGAGAGCGCAAGGGTCTCATAGGTCACCGCCACCAGACCGGACTTGCTTGGAAAATGGTGGTTGATCAATCCGATGGATACGCCGGCCGCCGTACTGATGCGGCGCACCGACGCGCCTTCGTGTCCATAGCGCTTCAGACAGCGCAGCGTCGCGTCGATGAGCGCTTCGCGGCGCACCTGCGGGGTGGCACGACGAAATTTGGGGACACGCCGTTTGTTTGCCATGAAGATCCCTTTCTATTTGCCAAATCCCAAGGCGAGTCCGCACCCGCCGGCGGCCGCAAACGAAGGCGGAAAGCGGCGAGCGTAATTGATCGACCGTACAGTAGCAACTTGCCGCCGCACGGGCCGGGAAGGCGGGCGGGTTTTAGGCCGGACGGTACGGCCGAAACTCGAGTCCGAGCGCGCTCGCCACGGCTTCGTGGGTCACTTGACCGGCATGCACGTTCAAGCCGCGTGCGAGGCCTGCGTCGTTCGCGATGGCCTGCTTCCAGCCGTGATCGGCGAGCGCCTTCACGTACGGTAACGTGGCGTTCGTCAATGCGAAAGTCGAGGTGCGCGGCACCGCTCCGGGCATATTCGTCACGCAGTAGTGGACCACGCCGTCCAGCACATAGGTCGGTTCGGCGTGGGTGGTCGGCCGGCTGGTTTCGAAGCAACCGCCTTGATCGATGGCGATGTCCACCAGCACTGCCCCGGGCTTCATGGTCTTGACCATGGCGCGGGTGACGAGCTTGGGCGCGGCGGCGCCGGCAATGAGAACTGCGCCGATGACGAGGTCAGCGTCGCGAACCAGCTCTTCAATCGCGTGCGCCGTGGAATACACCGTGTTCAGCTGGCTGGCGAAAATCGAGGACAGCTCGCGCAGTCTCTTGACCGAGCGGTCCACCACGGTCACATCGGCACGCAGACCCACGGCCATTTCAGCCGCATGGGTGCCCGATACGCCGCCGCCCAGAATCACCACTTTGGCGGGCGGCACGCCGGGTACTCCGCCCAGCAACACCCCGAATCCGCCGTTGGCCTTCTGCAGGCAATTCGCGCCCACCTGCACCGACATGCGGCCCGCTACCTCGCTCATGGGCGTCAGCAGCGGCAGCGAGCCGTCCGGCGCCGTCACGGTTTCATAGGCGATGGCGGTGGCCCCGGAGGCCTTGAGCGCTTCGGCCTGTTCGCGATCGGCCGCCAAGTGCAGATAGGTGAACAGCGTTTGTCCGGAACGCAGCAATTTGCATTCGGCCAGCTGCGGCTCCTTCACCTTCACGATGAGATCGGCCGCCGCGAACACATCTGCCGCGCGCGGCGCGATGCTCGCGCCCGCCGCCTGGTAGTGCGAGTCGTCGAGTCCGATGCCGGCGCCGGCGCCGCTCTGCACCAGGACTTGGTGCCCTGCGTCGACGAGTTCGCGAACTCCCGCCGGTACCAGGCCCACTCGATACTCATGAATCTTGATCTCTTTGGGAACTCCGATTTTCATGACATCGCTCCGGGCGTGGCGTAGTGGGTTGCCAGCCTACGCGCACGCTGGGCCGGAAAATTGCAAATACTCCTTACAGAAACATCCTTTATGGCAGAATATTCTTAATAATCGCCTCATTGCGCCATAAACAGGCGCCTTGGCGCGGCAATCACCCAATGAAAGGCCTGCGCCACGGTGCCGTAACGCGTGGGGGATTGTGGATTTGGCATCGAGCGGCTCCGAGTGCACACTGGCACGACACTCAAGTTTAACAACAGAGCGAGAGAACGAGGCTCGGAACGTGTTGAAAATCTACGCTGCGGCCCTGCTCGCATTGCTGTCGGCCGAATGCGGCGCACCGGAATCCCGGCAATCCGCGCCGCACGCTCCGCGGAATCCCACCGGGCCGGCAGCGGTCGCCGGTGCAGCTTATCGCATCGATTCCATGCAGTCGGAGCTGCGAATCCTGGTATATCGCGCCGGGCCGATGGCGATGCTCGGCCACAATCACGTCATCGCCAATCGCACGCTCGGCGGGTGGGTGAGGTATGCGGGGACGGTCACCGAAGCATCGTTCGCGCTGACCGTGCCCGATGCGGGATTCGTGGTGGACGATGAGGCGATGCGGCGCGAAGAAGGCGCGGATTTTGCCGAAGAGACTCCTGAACATGCGAAATCAGGGACTTTGCGCCACATGCAGAGCGCCGCGGTGCTCGACGGCGCGCAATTTCCCGAGATCACGGTCAGGAGCATGAAGATCACGGGCGCTCAAGGCGAGTTCACGGCCGCCGTGGCGGTAAGCGTGGCCGGTCACGAGTCGACGTTCGAGGTACCGTTCACTCTGGAAGCGTCTCCCGGCCGTCTGACCGCAAGCGGAGCGCTGTGGGTGCACCAATCCGCTCTCGGCTTGACTCCGTTCAGTGCGATGCTGGGCGCGCTGCGCGTGCGGGACGACATGCGCATCAAATTCCGGTTCGTCGCGGCGACACTTTGACCGCGGTCGCGAGGCGATTCAGGCGGCCGAATCCGACAGCAGCAGAATGGGAGTTCCTTCCGGCGCCGTTATCACGGCCGCAGGCAATTGCCGCAACGGCGAGGGCACTTGACCGGCCGGCAAGATACCGGCCTCCGCCAGCCGCGCCAGGGTGCCGCCGACGTCGCCGGCGTCGAACAGCAGAGTGGGCCCCTGCAAATGCGCGGGCTCATACAATCCGATAGTGACCGAGTCGCTGGTGCAGGATACATGCGGCAGGCGCGAATCGAGCTCATCGATGCCGACGAACCCGAGTTTCTCCCAAAAGTCCTTGGCGACCGCGCGCCGCGGCGCGGGCAATGCGATCTCGAGGAAGTAGCCGCATAGGGAGGTATCGGTCACCGGGCGCTTGGCGGGGCTGAAGGTGCGGGCCTCGACCAGCCGTATCAGATGGCCGGAAGGGTCGAGCCAGGCGAGCTCATTGAACACGTCATTGCCGAGACGGCGAAACTCGAAAATCAGCTCGAGCCTCTCCAGAGCGCTCAAATGCCTGAGCAAGTCCGGCTTGACGAAGGTGATGCTGGGCGCGGCGTCGAATGCCTGGTGCAACCCCAGGCAGATTCTGCCGTCGGTGACCACCGCATAAGGATGCGGCCAGGCTTCGCCCACTTGCGCCTGAGAAAATCCGAGCTTGGCATAGAACTCCAGGGACGCGCGGATATCCGGCGTGGCGATCGAATATTCCAGGAACCGCCCGAGCACCTCTTAGCCTGTCGCCTAGCTCACACCGCCCACGCATAGGTATTTCATTTCGGTGTAGTCGAGTATTCCGTATTTCGAACCCTCTCGTCCGGTTCCGGACTCCTTCACTCCGCCGAACGGCGCGACCTCGGTGGAAATGATGCCGGTGTTCAGACCCACGATGCCATATTCCAGGGCCTCGGCGATGCGCCAGCTGCGCGCGAGATCGCGGGTGTAGAAATATGCCGCCAGGCCGAATTCAGTGTCATTGGCCATGGCAATCGATTCCGCGTCCGATCGGAACTTGAACAGCGGCGCCACCGGTCCGAAGGTTTCCTCGCGGGCGACAAGCATGCCGGTGGTCACGCCGGTGAGTATCGTGGGTTCGAAAAAAGTACCGCCTAGCGCATGGCGCTTGCCGCCGAGTGCAACGCGCGCTCCCTTCGACACCGCGTCGGCGACATGCTCTTCGACTTTGGCAATGGCCTTCTCGTCGATCAGGGGACCCTGATCGGTCGCGCCCTTCAGGCCGTCGCCCACGCGCAATTTGCCGACCGCCGCACACAGTTTCTTGGCAAATTCCTCGTACACGCCTTCCTGCACCAGCAGGCGATTGGCGCACACGCAGGTCTGGCCGGTATTGCGGTATTTGCTGGCGATGGCTCCTTCCACCGCCGCATCCAAATCGGCATCGTCGAACACGATGAAAGGCGCATTGCCGCCCAATTCCAGTGACAGCTTCTTGATCGTGCCGGCGCATTGCGCCATCAATTTCTTGCCGACCTCGGTCGATCCGGTAAAAGTCACCTTGCGCACGGTCGGGTTGGCGGTCATCTCGCCGCCGATCGCCGCCGCTGATCCCGTGATCACACTGAACACACCCGGCGGGATGCCGGCCCGGCTCGCCAATTCGGCGAGTGCCAGGGCCGAATAGGGCGTCTGGGTGGCGGGCTTCAAAACCATGGTGCAACCGGCGGCGAGCGCCGGTCCCGCCTTGCGCGTGATCATCGCCGATGGAAAATTCCACGGCGTGATGGCCGCCACCACCCCGATCGGCTGGCGCAGCACCATGATGCGCTTGTCGGGCTGATGGCCCGGAATGATATCCCCGTACAGCCGTTTGCCTTCCTCGGCGAACCACTCGATGAATGAGGCCGCATAGCTGATTTCCCCCTTCGACTCCGCCAGCGGCTTGCCCTGCTCCGCGGTCATCAGCATCGCAAGATCTTCCTGATGCTGCAGCATGAGATCGAACCAACGGCGCAGAACGTTCGCGCGGTCCTTTGCGGTTCGGGCCGCCCAGGAAGGCAGGGCCCGGGCAGCGGCGGCGATCGCACTTCGCGTTTCCTCGGTACCCATGTTCGGGATGTGGCCCAACGCAGTCGCGGTCGCCGGATTGTGTACCGTGAGCGTAGCGCCATTGGCGGCGGACGCCCAACGGCCGTCGATGAAGCACTGTTCTCGAAACAGCAGAGGGTCTTTTAGTTTCATAAGAGCCGAATTTAACCTAGGTGTTGGCCGACAAAATCGAGACTGCGCGCAACCGCCAGCTGGGCACTTTGCGCAGAATATAGATGATAAACGCCTTGGCGAGGGGTCGCCTAAAGTTTTGGGTCGCGGCGTTCCTTAACGCTCCAAAATGGCGCTTACCCCCATGCCGCCGGCGGTGCAGATGGAGATCAAACCGCGCTTCGCCTTGTTCTCGTCGAGAATCTTCGCAAGCGTGGCGACGATGCGCGCGCCGGTGGCGGCGAACGGGTGGCCGATCGCCAAACTACCGCCCTTCACATTGAGTTTGGCGCGATCTATGGTGCCGAGAGCGGCTGCGGCGCCGAGCTTGTCCCGGCAAAACGCCGCATCGCTCCACGCTTTGAGGGTGCACAGCACCTGCCCGGCGAACGCTTCGTGAATCTCGTAGAAATCAAAGTCCTGCAGGGTCAAACTCGCATCCTCGAGCATCCGCGGCACCGCATAGGCCGGCGCCATCAACAGGCCCTCCTTCTTGTCGATGTAGTCCACGGCGGCGACCTTGCCGTAGGTCAAGAAAGCGAGCACCGGCAAATTGCGCTGGCGCGCCCACGCTTCGGAGCTGAGCAACACGGCCGAGGCGCCGTCGGTCATCGGCGTCGAATTGCCGGCCGTCAAGCTGCCCGCACCGGAGGAATCGAACACCGGCTTGAGCTTCGCAAGTTTCTCGAGGGTGCTGTCCTCGCGGATGTTCTCGTCGCGCGCGAGTCCCAGATACTCGCGCACCAAGTCCCGGTAGAAACCGGCCGTATAGGCGGCGGATGCCTTTTGATGGCTTTCCAAGGCCAATTGGTCCTGGTCGGCGCGGGCAACTCCCCAGGTCTTGACCATGAGTTCGGTGCTCTCGCCCATCGACAATCCGGTGCGCGGCTCCGCAATGCCCGGCAGCACCGGCCGCAGGTGCTTCAGTCGCATGCCCAACCAGGGTCCGAGTCGCGCACTTGCGCTCTTGCCGCGATAACTCTTGAGCAGGAGCTGCTGAAAAAGCCTGGGAAAGACCACCGGAGGGTCGCTGACCGTGTCCGCGCCGGCGGCAATGGCGCTATCGATCTGCCCGAGCGCTATCTTGTTGCCGAGAAGGATGGCGCCCTCGAGACCGGTCCCACAGGCGCGCTGCAGATCGAGCCCCGGCGTCTCGGCCGCGAGACCGCATCCGAGCACGGATTCGCGCGTCAGATTCCACTGGCTCGAGTGCTTCATGACCGCGCCGGCAGCGACCTCGTCGATGCGCAGTCCCTGCAGGCCGTACCGATCCACGACACCACGCAGCGCCGCGGTGAGCATTTCCTGGTTTCCCACCTGCGCATAGGCGCCATTGCCTCTTGCAAACGGAATGCGCACGCCGCCGACAACGGCGACACGTCGCGGTGTTGCTCCGACCAACATTGCCCACCTCCACTAATTGCTCGGCGACCCCGACTACTCGACCATGAGAATACCGCAGCTCGAGATTATGAACCGATGCCAACGGCATATAATCGATTCATGATGCGTTTTTTGCAGTCGGCGCCGCTCGGGCTGGCCCTCCTAGCCCTTGCGGCATGCGACGCGGCGCCCGCGCCTGCGCCGTCCCGCACGGTGAAGCCGGTGGCTCCCGGCGATCAGTTGAGCCAACTGGTCGAGCATTATTGGGACGACTATGGGTTGCTCAACCCGCAGCGGCTGCCGCAGGGCGCCCGGAGCAGCGCAGAGGCCACCGGCGGATATGACATTTCCGCGCAGTTCCTCGCCGATTCACTGGCGCTCGAGCGCGGCTATCTCGCCGCGGTCCTGGCGATGCCGCGCGCGAGCCTGGACCGCGAATCACGCCTGACCTACGACATATTCGCACGGCAACGAGAGTTGGCCGTTGCGAGTTTCACATACCCCTCGGAACTGTTGCCGATCAACCCCGTAAGGTCGACTCCGCTGTTGTTCGCACAAACCGGGACCGGAGTGGGACAGTACTCGGTTCTGAGTGCGAAGGATTACGAGAATTGGCAGGCGAGAGCCGATTCCTATGTGCGATGGACCAATGAGGCCATCGCCAATATGCGAGAAGGTATGCGGCGCGGATATACGCTGCCGCGCGTGTTGGTCGAGGAGATACTGCCGATATTGGCGGCTCTGGGCGCGGACACGCCCGGCAATGTGTTCTATCAGCCGCTCGCCGCCATCCCCGCGACCGCCACGGATGCCGAACGGTCCCGGCTGATCAAGGGCATCAGCGCCGGGGTCAAGGACAAAATACTTCCCTCGTACCGCACCTTGCACGATTTCTTGCGCAACGAGTACCTGCCTCGCGCTAGGGCGAGCGTGGGGCTCTCGACGCTGCCGCTCGGGGAGTCCTGGTACGCCTTTTTGGTCAAGAGAGAAACCGGCACTGCAATGGCTCCCGCGGAAATTCATGCGTTGGGCAAAGCAGAGGTCGAGCGCCTGCACGGACGAATGCAGGGGCTGCTCGCCGGTACCGCCTTCGCCGGCGATGCGCGGGGCCTGTTCGCGTCCATGCGCCGCGATCCGCGCTTGTCTTACAAGACGCCTGCCGAATTGTTGAATTTCTACAACGAACTCAAAGTTCAAGCCTCGGCGGCCGTACCGGCGGCATTTGCGCAAGCGCCGCGTGCCGATTTCGCGATCCGCATCGTGGAGAATTACCGGGAGGCTTGGGCGCCGCCCTTGTCCTATCAACGGGCCTCGCCGAATGGAACAACCGCGGCGGTGCTGTACGTCAATGCGGGCGGGATCGCGCTGCAACCGATCACGGCGCCGGCCGCGGGCTTTCTTCGCGAGGCCCTTCCCGGTCACCATTTCCAACTGGCGATGCAGCAGGAACGCACCGAATTGCCGAGTTTCCGCAGATTCGGCGGCGATCCGGCATTTGTCGAAGGTTGGGGTCTGTACGCCGCCTCGCTCGGAGAGGAGTTGGGACTGTACCGCGATACGGAATCGAAGTTCGCGGCGTTGATCGCCGAGCTCGAATGCGCGGCCGGGCTGGTCATCGACACCGGTTTGCACTCGCAAGGCTGGAGCCGCCGGCAGGCGATCGAATACCTGCAATCGAGGTCACCGATCGATGAGGCAACCGTGCGCGAAACCGTCGATCGGGATATCGCATTGCCGGGCGAGGCACTGGCGTGCGCCATGGGAGCGAGAAAAATTCAGGCGTTGCGCGCCCGGGCCACGCAAACGCTGGGGACGGCCTTCGATATTCGCGCTTTTCATTTGCAAATTCTCGAGGGAGGCGCGATGCCGCTCGATATCCTCGAATCCAAAGTCAATCGCTGGCTGGACGGCGCCCGCTAAAGTGCGCTTAGCGATTTCGTGCGCCGTGCTGCTGCTGGCGATCGGTTCCCCGGTCCGCGCAGACATCGGCCATCCGTACACCGCGGCAGAGGCGGGGGAGCAGGCCGAATTCGACGTGCGAGTGGCCCTCGATTCCGAGGGGCAGCGCGGCCGCGCGAGCGCCATGGTGAGAATTCACGCGCACCGCGAAGTCGTGTGGCCGCTGATCAAGAGCTGCGCCGAGTCGGTTAAACTGGTACCGGGGCTGGTGGCATGCAAGGTACTCGAGACCGCACCAGACCAGTCTTGGCAAATCATTCGCCATGTCCTCGATTATTCCTGGTACCTGCCGAAACTAACCTATGACATACGCGCCACCTATGATTATCCGGCGCGAGTCTCGATCGAGCGGATATCCGGGGATTTGAGCGTCCTCAAGGGCTCGTGGATCCTGCAGCGCGACGGCGAATACACCATTGCAAGCTACCAGGTGGAATTGGCGCCGGGGTTTTGGGTTCCGCAGTGGCTGGTCAGAGCCGCCCTGCGTCACGATTTGCCGAAATTGCTGAGTGCACTGCGCACTCGCGCTGAATTGGTGCAGCGGCAGGAGCCCGCCTCTCACGGATCAAACTGAGGGGTGGCGGGCGGGATTGTCGAGGCGCCGTGCCTCGAGCTTCGAGTATCCTAGGCTTGATGCGTAATATGGTCGACAAGAAATTCGAGCGGCGGCTTGCCGGCCTCATGAATTCCGGTGCACGAGGGGTGCTTCGCGGCGGTCGCAAAGGCGTCGAGAAGGAGTCTCTGCGCGTGTCGCCCGCGGGCGAACTCCAGCACACTCCACATCCGGCCGCGCTGGGCTCGCCGCTCACGAACGAGCACATCACCACCGACTTTTCCGAATCGCTGATCGAGCTGGTCACCCCGCCGTTCCGCGAGACCTGGGAATTGCTGCAATATTTGTGCGACATCCATCAATTCGTTTATCGACACCTCGACGATGAGCTGCTGTGGTCGACCAGCATGCCGTGCGCCGTCGACAGCGACGAAAGCATTCCGCTCGCGCAATTCGGCACCTCGAACGTAGGCCGGATGAAGACGATATACCGCCGGGGTCTGGGCCTGCGCTACGGCCGCATCATGCAGGCCATTTCCGGAGTGCATTTCAATTATTCCTTTCCGTCCGACCTATGGGACGCGCTCGGGCACATCAATCAATCCAGGCAGCCGCGTCAGGAATTCGTGTCCGAGCAGTACTTCGGCGTTCTGAGAAACTACCGGCGCTTCGGTTGGTTGGTGCTGTACTTGTTCGGTACCTCGCCGGCGGTATCCAAGGGCTTTTTCGCGGGGCGCGAAATCAGTTTGCCGTCGCTCGACGAAGATACCGTCTACGAACCCTACGGGACCTCGCTGCGAATGAGCGATGTCGGCTATCGCAACAAGAACCAGGCGACGGTGAGCGTTTCGGTCAACAGTTTGGACGAGTACGTGCGCGATCTCTCGAGAGCCATCAGCACGCCTTATCCGCCCTACGAGAAAATCGGCGTGAAGGTGAACAACGAATATCTGCAGCTCAACGCAAATATCTTGCAGATAGAAAACGAATACTACAGTTTCATCAGGCCGAAGCGCATCGCAAGGTCCGGCGAGAGACCGACCAAGGCGCTGCGGCGGGCAGGCGTGGAATATGTCGAGGTGCGCGCACTCGACGTGAGCGCGTTCGATCCGGTCGGCGTCAACCAAAACAAGCTGCGCTTTCTAGAGGCGTTCCTCGCGCTGTGCCTGCTCAGCGACAGCAAACCCATCGGTCGCGGCGAGCAAGAAGCACTCGATGAAAATCATCTGCGCGTGGCGCGGCGCGGCCGGCAACCGGGACTCACGCTGAACCGCGACGGACGCGAATTTCCGATGCTCGACTGGGCACGGGAGCTGCTCGATTCGATGCTGGGTCTGTGCGAGATGTTGGACTACGGAGAGGCGGCGCGCCCCTATGTGACGGCACTGGAGCAGCAGCGCGCGAAGGTTGAGGACGTCGAGCGTACGCCGTCGGCACGGCTGCTCGGGGAAATGCGCCAAAGCGGCGAATCGTTCGTGCAGCTGGCGCGGCGCATGTCGAAGATGCACAAGGACTATTTTCTGGATCTTTATCCGCCCAACGAGAGCCGTTTGGCGGAGTTTGCTGCTGCGACGCAAGAGTCGCGCGATGAGCAGCGGCGCATAGAAGCTGCCGACAAGTGGGATTTCGACACCTATCTCGCGCACTACCTTGCGGACTGAAGCGCCGTTCGGCGCGGGGTTGCGGTCCGGCTGCCGGCGCGGCCGGCTTCGTTCAACATAAAATAGCGACCCAGCACTCAATATTTCCTCGGCAAGCTGTGGTCCAATTCATCGAGTCGGCTTGCATGGGCGGGTACGGTGGACCGTGATGATCAAGGGAAATCGAATTCAAGGAGAGGATCTACCGGATTTGCCGCATTCGCGGCAGCTGAAGGCGGGGTTCCCCTGGCTTACGTTCGACGCCGCACTCGAGCCGGAGTTCAGGCAGACGGTACTCGACGAGAAGCTGGGGCAGATCCGCGCCAATCTGTGTCTGGCGATCACGATCATCATCGCCGTGTCGGCGATGCAGGCGACGCTGTTGGGCCGCGACCTGAACCGCATCCCCGCCATGATTCACCTGCTGGTGATGATTCCCCTGTTGTTGGCCTGCCTCGCCGCGAGCTTTTCGGCGCGCCGCGAGCGCATCTACCCGCCGCTCGCGCTGGCCGCCTCCATCCTCGTGGGGTTGGGCGTGGTGGCGGTCCAGCTCATCGCCGCGCTCGGCGGCACCACGATTTTGTTCAGCGGATTGGTGTTGACCGTCATATTCATCTATTTCATGGGCGGCTTGATTTTCTATCATGGGCTTGCCGCCAACGCCGTGGTGACGCTCGCCTATCTGGGGGCGGGAATCGTCCTGCGATTACCCGGTCGCGAGTTCGGCTACAACGCGATGTCGATCGTGGCGGTCAATTTGTTTTGTGCATCGGTGGTCTACATGCATGAAAAGACCAGCCGCACCCGCTTTCTCGAGGCCGCACTTTTGCGGGTAATGGTGGCTCGCGACGGGCTCACCGGTATTCAGAACCGCCGCATGTTAGATCAATACATTCACCGTGCATGGCATCAGGCGATACTTGAAGGCAGGCGGGTGGCCGTGCTGCTGATCGATATCGACTGCTTCAAGGATTATAACGACCGCTACGGACACCAGGCGGGCGACGAGTGCCTGCGTGCAGTGGCGGTTGCCTTGAGTTGCTGCGCCCGGCGCCCCTTGGATTTCGTCGCTCGGTACGGCGGCGAGGAGTTCGCGGTCATTCTCTACGACGCAAGCCCGGAATACGTGGCGGAAGTGCTCACACGGATTCAACGCT
>DAINPA010000001.1:2608-24063 GCA_036743675.1 Steroidobacteraceae bacterium | reverse complement strand
CTCTACGACGCAAGCCCGGAATACGTGGCGGAAGTGCTCACACGGATTCAACGCTCGATCGCCGAATTGAATATACCGCACGAAGCATCGCGGGTGGCCAGCCGCCTGACGGTCAGCATCGGTGCAGCGTTCATTCTTCCCGGATCGAGCCGCACGCCCGAGGGATTGATTCAACTGGCCGACGAGGCGCTGTACAGCGCCAAGGAGCAGGGCAGGAACCGCGTGGTGGTCCTGGAATCCGAGTACCACTCCCTGCTGACCGGGCGCTTCCAAATACATCGCGGCAAAGGCCGCTGAATATCCGGCGTTCGGCGTCGTCCGCTCGGCAGCCGCGCCGCGCCTCGTCGAACCTCAATCGGAGCGATAAATAGCGATTTGCGGCTCCTCGCCGCAGACCCTGCTGGCGCGGAACATTCCCTCGGAATTGAATTCCATGGCGATGTTGCCTTTCGGATCGATCGCGATAACCCCGCCTTCGCCGCGCAGAGCCGGCAGTTCTTCGAACACCACGGCATCTACGGCCTGCGCGAGGCTTTGGCGGGCGAAACGCACGCGCGCGCAAATGTCGTGCGCTACCGCGGCGCGAATGAAGACCTCTCCATGCCCGGTCGCCGACACGGCGCAGGCCCGATCGTCGGCATAGGTGCCTGCGCCGATGACGGGTGAATCGCCGATACGTTGGTAGCGTTTTCCCGTCATGCCGCCCGTCGACGTGGCTGCGGCCAGTCGCCCGCGGTGGTCCAAGGCGACTGCGCCGACGGTTCCCACATGCGATATGGTCAAGGCGGCGACCCCGCCGTCGCCGCCGCGGATGCGCTCGAGCTGCCGCCAGCGTTCCGCGGTGTGGAAGTAACTGGTTGGCACCAATTCGAATCCGCGGGCGAGCGCGAACTCCTCGGCGCCGCTGCCGCTCAGAAACACGTACTCGGAGTGCTCCATCACGGCACGCGCGAGTTCGATCGGATTCTTGATATGCGTCAGGCCGCAGACCGCTCCGGCCATTCGCGTGGCGCCGTCCATGATGGAGGCATCCAACTCGTTGTGACCGTCGAAAGTGAACACCGCGCCATGGCCCGCGTTGAACAGCGGATTGTCCTCGAGCAGCACCACGGCCCGCGTCACCGCATCGAGGCTGGTGCCGCCGCCCGCAAGCACGGCAAAGCCGCTGTCGAGCGCTGCGGCGAGCCCCGCGCGATACAGTCGCTCTCGATCATCGGTCATCTCGGTGCGCGGCAGCGTGCCGGCACCGCCGTGAATCGCTAACCCGAACATGCTGTGGTCCTGCTCCCTTCGCCGGTGTGCCGCCGTAAGGCTATCACTGGCGCCGCATCTTGGGCATTAAATGGCTTCTTTCAGCCCGATTTTCGGGTCCGCCAGCTTGCCAGGATCCAGGCGTGCGCGCTCGGCGATTAGCTTGCGCGCCGCCATATAGTCCGCCGAATGATTGATGGCTTCCAACGCGAGCAGTTCACCGTCCTTGAGATAACAGACACTGAAACTGCGCGTGGCCGGATCGCCGCGCGGCACCTGCCGATCGTAATCCTGGGACAGCCCGACGATGAGTAATTTATTATCGAATTGATCCGACCAGAACCACGGAACGCGGTCGTGCACCGTCGGCTGCTCCAGGATATTGAGGGCGGCGGTCTTCGCCTGCTCAAAGGCGTTGTCGACCGATTCCAAACGTACGCGCACGCCGTATCGCGGCGACGGATGATTGGTGCAATCGCCTGCGGCAAAAATGGCGTCATCGCTGGTGCGGCAGTATTGATCGACGACCACGCCGTTGTCGCATTCAAGCCCGGCGGCGCTGGCCAGGTCCGTATTGGCCGTCGCTCCGACGCCGACCACCAACAGGTCCGCCGGGTAATTGCCGCCGTCGGCGCAGACCACGCGCTCGACGCGTCCCGCCCCCTCGAGCCGGACCACGCGCGTATTGCAAACGATATCTACGCCGTGCATGCGGTGCTGTTGGGCGAAGTACTCCGATACGCTGGGGGCCACCACCCGGTTCATCACCCGATCCGCCATTTCGAGAACCGTGACCGTACAGCCGTAATGGCAGGCCGTCGCCGCCGTCTCGAGACCGATGTACCCGCCGCCGATGATGACGACCCGTGCGCCTGATTTGAGGCCTTCGCGAATCGCGGCCACATCCGCGATGCCGCGCAAGTAGTGCACGCCGGACAGATCCGCTCCCGGACAGGTCAACGGCCGCGATTTGGCGCCGACGCACAGAAGCAGCCGGTCATAGTCCAACTCCTCGCCGCCGGCAAGCACCACCCGGTGCGCGCGCGGATCGATTCGGGTCGCCGGAAGCCCCAACTTCAGCTCGATGTGGTGTTCGTCGTAATAGGATTGGTGCCGAATCAGCAACCGGTCCTCCGTCAGATCCCCGGCGAGGTATTTTTTCGACAGCGGAGGCCGCTGATAGGGCAGTCGGGGCTCGTCGCCGATCAATACGATGCGCCCGGCGAAACCCCTGCGGCGCAAAGTATCCGTGGCCTGGGCACCCGCTTGTCCGCCGCCGATAATGAGAATCGTCGCGATCATGATTTTCCCGCCCGTTGAGCCCAAGCTTATGCTAAACGTGCTCGGAGGGGGCGCCCGGCGCATATGGTCGTGCCGGTTGCGCAGAATAGTAATAGGATTGTCTCGGCGCCCCAATGCTGTAGTGGAGTTCCTGTATGAAATTGATCACTGCCATCATCAAACCCTTCAAGCTGGACGATGTGCGCGCGGCACTTTCGGAAATTGGGGTGTCGGGAATGACCGTCACCGAGGTCAAAGGCTTCGGACGCCAGCGCGGCCATACCGAGCTGTATCGCGGAGCGGAATACGTCGTCGATTTCGTTCCGAAGACGCGCATCGAAGTTGCCGTAAAGAATGAATTGGTGGATCAGGTTCTGGAGGCAATCGTAGGCGCTTCGAAGACCGGGAAGGTGGGTGACGGCAAGATATTCGTCACCGACATTCTGCGAGTGATACGTATCCGCACGGGCGAGACCGACAACGCCGCCTTGTAACGGATCGAATTTGCCGATCTTAACGGGCGTGATCGCGGCGATCCGCGGCCGTCGATGGCGGCTTCTGCGATGCGCTGCGCACTGCATCCTCATTGCCGCCTTGGCCGAGCCGGCGCACGCGGCCAAGTTCACCGACACGGAACACACTCAAATCGAGGTGCCGCGCGCGCCCGGTGTGCCGAGCGATTCGGTATTGGAGACCGAGGGCGCGGTCATCGGCAGCATCCAAATCGACGTCCGCAATATTTTCGACAGGGATGATCCGCGCGAAAACAACAATCTGTTCATGCTCGCCAATCACCTGCATCTGCGCACCAAGCGCGGAGCGATCAAGGCGCAACTGCTGTTCAAGAGCGGCGACCGGTACAACGGCCGGGCGCTCGCCGAAACCGAGCGCAATTTGCGCAAGCTGATCTACGTCTATGACGCGCACCTGGTTCCGGTTCGCTATGCCGACGGTAAGGTGGACATCAAAGTCATTACCAAGGATGTCTGGACCTTGAATCCCGGCATCTCGTTCTCGCGCGCCGGGGGCACCAATTCCACGGGTTACAACCTGCAAGACAGCAATTTCCTGGGGTGGGGAAAGACCCTGCAGGTCGGTCACAGCAGTAACGTCGATCGAACCAGCAACACGGTGAAATACGCGGATCCCAACGTGTTCGGATCGCGCTGGACCACGGACCTGGCCTTTGCCAATTCCAGCGACGGCAATGAGCGTGCGATGCAGATTGCGCAACCCTTCTACTCGCTCGATACGCGTTGGAGCGCCAAGATCTCGGCGCTCACTTTCGATCGCACGGTATCGCGCTACAATCTGGGCAACATCGTCGATCAGTTCAACGACAATCAGACGGCTTACGAATTGAGCGGCGGCGTTTCCAGGGGCTTGGTCGACGGCTGGACCCGGCGTCTGCTGTTCGGCATGCACTACGACCAGAATTTGTTCGTGCCCACGCCGGTCACGAGTCTTCCGGCCAATCCCTTGCCGCCCGACCGAACCCTGTCCTACCCATTCGTCGGATTCGACATCCTCAAGGACAATTACAAGAAAATCGGCGATCAGAACCAAATCGGCAGAACCGAGGATTTGTACTTCGGCACCGAAGTGACCGGACAAGTGGGCTTGTCCAATGGCGTGTTTGGCGCGCATACCAATGCGCTGATGCTGGCCGCCACCGTGGTACGCGGCTTTGAGCTGCCCTATGAGCAGCAGCTATTCTTGAACGGGGATTTCTCCTCGCGCGTCGAGGACGGCCGCGCACGCAACCTGATTGCCGACGGCAGCGCCAAATATTATTGGCGCTGGCACACGGATTGGCTGCTCTATGCGTCGCTGTCGGGCACCGTCACGGACTCGCTGGATCCGGACAAGCAGCTCCTGCTGGGCGGGGACAACGGCATGCGCGGCTACCCGTTGCGCTACGAATCCGGCACCTCGCTGGGCATTCTGACGGTGGAGCAGCGGGTTTTCACCGATTGGTACCCGTTTCGGCTGGTGCGCGTGGGAGCCGCCGCCTTCGTCGATGTCGGCAGAACGTGGGGCAGCGGCGTGGTCGGCAACAGCGACCCTGGCCTGTTGCGCGACGTCGGCTTCGGACTGCGCCTTGGCAACACCCGCACCGCCCTCGGCAATGTAGTGCACGTGGATCTGGCCTTTCCGTTGGGAAATACCGTCGGCATCCAAAAATTTCAATTCCTGGTGCAGACGTTCCAGAGCTTCTAGGATTTTTGCGCCTTGCGCCGGCGCCACAGCCACAGAATTCCGATGCACACCGCGAAATTGAGGACCCACCAGCCGAGCTGGCGTGCGCCCTTCTTGTCCCCGGCCGGACCCGCCGCATCGGCGATGCGCATGGTCCCGTTGAGCTCCTCGGACGCCGCGCCTTGGACGATTTTGAATTGCACCGCCGCCGCTCCCGGCAGGCTCAAATCCGGCGTTTCGAGCGAGTAGCTGCCGTCGGCCTCGGCGCTGGCGGGATGCGCCGTCCCGCGCAGTACCACGGTCACGACGGCGTTTCGCACCGGTGCGTTGTCGAGGATGCGGCTCACGTGAATCGTCATCCGACCGCCGTGCACCGTGCCGACCGCCAACAGATCGGCGGACCGCGCTTCGATTCGCGCCGGCTGATCGGACCCGGCCGCCGGCGGCGCCTCGGCCAGCGCCGGCGCAAGGCCGGGGAGGCCGAAGAAGCCGAGCAGACCGAGCGTGCCGGCCGCCCAAATGGCGTGCCTGCTCTTCAGAGCAGCCAACCCGCGATGCCCATGGCGATTCCGGCGGTCGCGGACACGACCCCGAGGATGGGAAAGAAATTCTTCCGCGCCAGGAAGTACAAGGAACTCAACACCAGGCCGAGCTCCAGCAATCCCTCACCGATGTCGAAACGCAGCGCCCGGTGCTCCTCGATGTCGCACAGAGCATCCTTCGCCTGAGCCTCTTTCATGATCTGCTTGGCATCGTCCGCGTACTTATCGCGCGCGCCCTCCAGTTTGTGCGCCGCTGCCGCCGTCTTCGCGGGATCGGCGCTCAGGCTCTGCAGCAGCGTCAACGCGATATCGTTGGAGCTTTCGCGTATTTTTTTCGCCTGATAGTAGGCCCATTGATCGTTCGATTCGGTGCGATGGATGACCGCTTGCGTGTGCGACCGGTGCGAAGCGATCGTGACCACCGAAAGAAAGATTCCGACCACACCGACCAGAATACCGACACGGCGAGTCGCGGGATCCGCCGCGTGTTCCGGCGTGACTTCGATTTCAGGCATGATGAAAAGATATCCTTCGTTGGCTGGTGATTCCTTGCTTCCGCCGGATGAGATGCCGTCTCACTTGACGACATGCAACCGCGGATTGGCGCGCGAAATGCCGAGCACGCCGCTGCGAACGACCTCGATGATCTCGCCGAATGCCGCTGCGTTGGCGATGAACTCGCCGATCTCGATCTCGGTGCTCGTGAGTTCCACGATAAAGCTCGATGGGTTCGGCGACAGCACCCTGCCGCCCACCCGGCGCAGCAATGCGCCGACCGCCTCGACATGTTCGGGCGCGATTTGCAGTTTGATCAGCATCAGTTCGCGCGCGAGATGATCGCCGCTGGTCATATCCTCGACCGCCACCACATCCACCAGTTTGAGCAGTTGCGCGTTGATTTGCGAAATGACCGCGTCGGAGCCGGTGGTCACCAGCGTGACACGGGACACGGTGGGATCGTTGGTCGGCGCCACCGAGAGGGACTCGATGTTGTAGCCGCGGGTGGAAATCAGGCCGGTGACGCGGGTGAGCGCCCCGGCCTCGTTTTGCAAAAGGATCGCAATGAGGTGCCGCATGGCCGCAAAGGATACGGGACGGTGGCACTTGGGCGCCAGGGCGAGAACTGCTAGGCTTTGGGCGTGAAAGATCGATCTGACATGCTGAATCAAGGTGCTCACCCGCTCGCCGGCGCCAGTATGACGGGCGCTGAAATGCTGGTTCAGGTCCTGGCCGACGAGGGCGTGGACACGATTTTCGGATACAGCGGCGGTGCGATTTTGCCGATCTACGACGCGGTATTCCGCTACAACCAGGAACACCGGTCCTCGATGCCGCTGATCGTTCCGGCCAACGAGCAGGGGGCCGCCTTCATGGCCGCGGGTTTCGCCCGTGCAAGCGGCCGGGTGGGCGTGGCGCTGGTCACGTCGGGACCCGGCGCGACCAACACGGTGACCCCGGTGCGCGACTGCCAGGCCGATTCGGTGCCCATCGTGGTCATATGCGGCCAGGTGCCGACCACCGCGATCGGTACGGACGCGTTCCAAGAAGCCCCCGTGCCGAGCATCATGGGCGCGGTGGCCAAGCACGTCTTCCTGGTGACCGATCCCGCCAAGCTCGAGGTCACCGTGCGTACCGCGTTTGAGATCGCACGGACCGGGCGCCCTGGCCCGGTAGTGCTCGATGTTCCGAAGGACGTGCAGAACTGGAAGGGCGTGTTTCACGGATCGGGGCGGCTGCCGATCCCCGGATACCGGCAACGCATGAATCGGCTGGAGGCGAACAAATTGCCGGATGCCGCCTGCGCGACCTTTTTTGCGGCGTTGGCGGCGGCGAAGCGGCCGATGATCTACGCCGGCGGCGGGGTGATCAATGCGGGCGCAGCACACGCGTTGCGCGATTTCGCGAGCCGGTTGCAGCTGCCGGTGGTCACGACGCTGATGGGAATCGGCGCCGTCGATACCACGCACCCTTTGTCCATGCGCATGCTGGGCATGCATGGCGCCGCGTTCGCGAACTATGCGCTCGACGATTGCGATTTTCTGATGGCGGTCGGTGCGCGCTTTGACGATCGCGTGGCCGGCAATCCAGAAAAATTCGCGGCCGGAGCCAAATTCATCGCTCATTTGGATATCGACGCATCGGAGATCAACAAGGTCAAGCGAGTCGATTGGAGCCACGTCGGCCTGATGTCGGACGCGCTGCTGTGCTTGCTCGATTACGCCAAACGCAAAAAAGTCAATCACGACTGGTCCGAATGGCTCGGGCAATGCGATGAGCTGCGCGCCAAA
Source organism: Steroidobacteraceae bacterium (assembly GCA_036743675.1). GTDB lineage: Bacteria > Pseudomonadota > Gammaproteobacteria > Steroidobacterales > Steroidobacteraceae > Bog-1198. The sequence goes on along the minus strand of DAINPA010000001.1, from coordinate 16,502 downwards.
TACCGCATGAATTACGACCGCGACAGCGCGCTGATTCAGCCTTATTACGTCATCGAGCAGATCAATCGGCTTACGCGCGGCGAGGCCATCATCACGACGGGGGTCGGCCAGCATCAAATGTGGGCGGCCCAGTATTTCGACTTCCGCAGCCCGCGGCTGTGGTTGACCTCCGGCAGCATGGGTACGATGGGGTTTGGATTACCGGCGGCGGTGGGCGCCCAATTCGCGCAGCGCAATCGCCTGGTGATCGACGTCGATGGCGACGCCAGCATCCGCATGAACATCGGCGAATTGGAGACCGTCACCACTTATGATTTGCCGATCAAGGTCGTCGTCCTGAACAACTGCGGCGACGGCATGGTCAAGCAGTGGCAGAAGCTGTTCTTCAAGGGCCGCTTGAGCGCCAGCGACAAGAGCTTGCACACCAAGGATTTTGTAAAAGCGGCTCTCGCCGATGGATTCAAGTTTGCCGTGCGGCTCGATAAAAAGAGCGACGTGCCGCGCGTCGTCGAGGAATTCATCCGCTTCGAGGGGCCCGCCTTCCTCGAGGTGATGATCGACGAAAATGCGGGGGTCTATCCGATGGTGGGTCCCGGCCAAGCGTACGATGAAATGATCACCGGCGAGCACATTGCCTCGCGCAAGCCGGTGGAAATAAAGGCACCCGACGCCTCGGAGATGTTTTGACACCGGATGCGTAGAACCACGTTGCCGATTGCTCGGCGTCGATGCGCAGGCCGAAAGGGAATGGCGGCGATGAATCGGCAGGCGTGGCGCAAATTCAAATTCTAACGGCTCCCCAATCGGGTTGTAGGTAATACAATCTATGCGAATCATGCACGTGATTCTTTCCCGCGGCTTCGCGGGATCCGAGCGCTATGCTGCCGAACTTGCCAGCTTTCAATCCGCCGAGCATGACGTCACGCTGCTGGTGCGCCGCACGCATAGAAACCGATTCGGCGTGTCGATTGTGGATGCGGTCTCGGACAGGGTAACAGTGCGCGCGGTTCCGACCTGGTGGCGCACGCAGCATGCAGTCGGGCATTTCATTGAAGAATTCCGTCCGGATGTCATTCACACGCACCTGCGCCGGTCGTCGCGCATCGTCGCGCGTGCCCATCCCGACGCAGCGTCGGTCGCCACCCTGCACATCAGCGCGAACGGACCTCATTTCTTTCAATTGGACGGGCTCATCTGCAACGCACACTGGCAGGTGCGTGAGATACCGCCTTCCTACCAGGGGCGAGTGTTCAAACTCAATCAATTATTGACTCCGCATCGCCGGCTGGATGCGGCCGAGGTTGCCTCGATACGAGAATCTCTCGGTGTTGCGCCAAACGAATACCTGATAGGCGCAGTCGGCCGTCTTGCATATAGCAAAGGTTTCGACATTTTGATTGAAGCGTTTCGCGCCGCCGACTTGCCCAACGCTCGGCTCGTCATCCTGGGCGACGGCGGGGAGCGTGCCCGGCTGGAACGGCTGCTCGGGCCAAGAATGGCCATGCCGGGCTTTCGCAAAAACATAAAGGACTACTATCAGGCCTTCGACCTTTTTGTATGTCCGTCGCGCCGCGAACCATTGCCGCTCGTCATGCTGGAGGCCTTCGATGCGGGCTTGCCGGTCGTGGCCTCGACGGCCGCCGGCTGTCGTGAGCTGATCGACGAGTATGGGGGCGATCTTTTCCCATCCGGCGACATTGCGGTGCTGGCATCGATATTGCAGCGGCGGGCCACGGCGCCGCGGCAACGGCTGCTACCCGACCTGCGCCCGCATTTCATCGAGAACGTCAATCAGACGATCATGGACGTTTACCGCACGCTGATCGCTGAACGCCGGCACCGAGTCAATTCGCAGCAGCGTTAAGAGCCTGTGATTTGCGGCACAGGTGCGACCGCTACCACACGCCGACGTTCGGCATGCTGGTCCAGGGTTCTGCGGCGGGCAGCGGCGCACCATGCTGCAGCAATTCGATCGAGATATTGTCGGGCGATCGCACGAACGCCATGCGCCCGTCCCGCGGCGGCCTGTTGATCGTCACGCCGTGCTCCCTCAAGCGCCTGCACGCCGCGTAAATGTCATCGACGGCGTAAGCGAGATGTCCGAAGTTGCGTCCGCCGGTGTAAGTTTCCGGGTCCCAGTTATGAGTCAATTCGACCTGGGCTTGCTCGTCGCCGGGGGCGGCCAAGAACACGAGCGTGAATCGGCCCTGGGGGTAGTCGCGGCGCGATAATTCGACCAGCCCGAGAGCATCCCGATAGAAACGCAACGATTGCTCGATATCGCTGACGCGGACCATGGTGTGCAAATACTTCATGAGGATCACCTTAAGTTTCGGCGCAAATTTGGAGGAAGCAATGCATAAAAGCAAATTGTGCGGATTCATCATCGATTGCAGGACCGATGATCTGGCAGCTGCCGCCGGGTTTTGGAGCGGCGCCCTCGGCATGCCGCAGCGTGAGCTGCCGGGTAGCGAAGGAGAAGTCTATAGACGTCTGGACGACACATATCACGGGCTGCACATCGAGGTGCAGAAGGTGGACCACCCGAGCCGCGTGCACCTCGATATCGAATCCGATGACATCGACGCCGAAGTGCGGCGCCTGGAGAAGCTCGGCGCGAAGCGGGTGCAGGCGGTCCAAACCTGGTGGGTCATGGAAGCGCCGACCGGTCAGCGATTTTGCGTGGTGCGTGCGAGCTCGCCGGATTTCGACGCTCGAGCCTGCCGCTGGCCCTGACGTCGGTCGCCTGTTGTGCCTACGTCACAAGTTGGAAAGCAATTTGCCATAGTGCAACAATCAACGCTCTCGGTCGCTTAACTGTTGGATTTGGTTGTAGTAACTGGTAGTATTATTCCCGTCGTATTATCAGGTTTTCGCCTAATGTTACTTTATCGCAACAGAAGCCAACTCAAAGAAGGTTGAACGTAAGCGCACTTCAAGTGCCGCGTATCCTCCATAAAAGGACGTGTCGGGTTATTACTCTGCACCTGTTCCACTCGAATTCCCCGGCAAGTCCGGGGATTCTTTTTAATAAGACCTGGTAAACCGCACATCGGCGGCGCGGCTCCCAGGTATGCTGCGCGCCTACGCTTTGGGGGGATTTCGATGGCATTCTGCGATGGGTTCACGGGCGCGATCGGCAACACCCCCTTGATCCGGCTGCATCATTTGAGCGAAGAAACGGGTTGCGAAATCCTCGGCAAAGCCGAATTCATGAATCCCGGCGGTTCGGTCAAGGATCGCGCAGCCAAGTGGATCGTGCTCGACGCCGAACAGCGCGGCGTCCTCAAGCCCGGCGGAACGGTGGTGGAAGGCACGGCCGGCAATACCGGTATCGGCCTCGCGCACGTCTGCAATGCGCGCGGTTACCGGTGCGTCATCGTCATGCCGGACAATCAGGCGGCCGAGAAATATCAGATCATCGAGGCCTTGGGTGCTGAGTTGCGCAAGGTGCCCGCGGTTCCTTACAGCAATCCCAACCAATATCAGAAGGTGGCCGGCCGTTTGGCCGAGGAGCTGCCGAACGCGATCTGGGCCAACCAGTTCGACAACACCGCCAATCGGCTGGCGCACTTCGAATCCACAGGTCCGGAGATCTGGCGCGACACCGACGGGAAGGTCGACGCATTTTGCGCCGCCACCGGGACCGGCGGCACGCTTGCCGGTGTCGCCGCTTACCTCAAGTCCCGAACCGCGGCGGTGCGGATCGTGCTGGTCGATCCGCCCGGCAGTTCGCTGTATCGATATTTCAAGGATGGCGAGCTCAAGTCGGACGGCGGCACTTCGATCACCGAAGGCATCGGCACCGGGCGTGTGACGGCAAATCTCGATGGCGCGCCGGTCGACGATGCACTGCGAATCGCGGATGCCGAGACCCTGCACTTCGTATATCGCTTGCTGCGTGAGGAAGGCTTGCTGCTCGGCAGCACGGCAGGAATCAACGTTGCGGCCGCGTACGCGCTTGCCAGGCAAATGGGCCCGGGCCACACGATCGTGACCGTCCTGTGCGACGGCGGCGCAAAGTACCACTCGCGATTGTTCAACCGCGCCTGGCTTGCGGAGCGAGGCCTTGCGCAAGCCATTGCCGGGAGCCTGTCTCAGTAATCGTCGCGAGCCGCGTTGGCTTGGCGAGGGAGCGGATGCAAGGCGCGCGGCGCGGCTCCGATCTGCGCAGATCGGCTAAGCAATCTCGGATAGATCGATTGGCCCGGCCGCAGTGAACCAGGCCAGGGTGGGGTGCAGGGCCACCACCTCGCCCACCACCAGCAGCGCCGGCGGTTCGAGGTCCGCAGCCGAGGCGATGTCGCGAATAGTCGCCAGCGTAGCGGTGAGCACCCGCTGATTCGCCGTCGTGCCTTGCGCGATGATGGCCGCCGGCCGGGATGCCGCGGCGCCGTGTTCGAGCAGCCTGGTCACGATGCGATCCAGACGCGCGATGCCCATGTAGAACACTGCGGTGGTACCCGCCATGGCCAACGCCCGCCAATCCGGCTCGACATCGCCGTCTCCGGCATGCCCCGTCACGAAGCTCACGCTGTGGGCGTATTCGCGATGTGTGAGCGGTATGCCGGCATAGGCGGCGCAGCCGATCGCCGCCGTGATTCCCGGCACCACCGAAAAATTGATTCCCTGCCGTGCGAGCGCCTCGAGCTCTTCGCCGCCGCGGCCGAAAACGAAGGGGTCGCCGCCCTTGAGTCGCACCACTCGCCGTCCCAGCCGGGCGTGTTCGATCAACAAGTCGTTGATCGCCGCCTGGGTGGTATTGTTGCCGCCCGACGACTTGCCGACGCAAATCCGCGTCGCGTCGCGCCGAGCGAGGTCCAGCACTTCGCGTGACACCAAGCGGTCGTGCAGAATGACGTCCGCGTCCTGGAGCGCGCGCAAGGCCTTCAGCGTCAGCAGTTCCGGATCGCCGGGGCCGGCCCCCACCAAGGTCACCTCGCCCGCGGCGCGCGCGGCGCCGGAGGCCCTCGCGAGCAGTTGCTGGGCGATACGTTGCGCGCCGCGACGATCACCCGCGATGAAGCGGCGCGCCGCATCGCCGTCGATGACGGCTTCGAAAAAGCGCCGCCGCGCATCCGTACCGCGCAGCCGCCGGCGGCTGGCGGCACGCAGATCGTGCAACCACGCAGCCAATTCGCCGAAGCCCTTCGGAATGACCGCCTCGAGACGCTCGCGCAAGCGGCGCGCCAAGACCGGCGAGGTGCCGCCGGTCGAAACCGCGACCAGCACCGGATCGCGATCGACGATCGCCGGCACGATGAAGCGGGATGCTCCGCGATCGTCGACCACATTCACCGGTATGGCGCGCGCATCGCACAATTTCGCGATCCAGCGATTCACCGCGCGACGCGAGGTGGCAACGATCACGAGGCGCATGCCGTCCAAATCGCCGGGAATGAACTCGCGGCTCGCGATGATGAGCGTGCCGGCCGCGGCGCGCCCCTTAAGCTCGGGGTCGATCCGCGGAGCAACCAGCGTGATCAGGGCACCGGTGGACTGCAGCAGGCACACCTTGCGCAGCGCCACTTCGCCGCCGCCCACCACCAGCACTTTCTGTGCCTTGAGGTCGAAGAAGACCGGAAAATAATTCACGCCCGTATGCCCTCGGCGCATCGCGACCCATTCGAGGCCGGCTGACTCGACGCCACCGGTCAATTCAAGACTGGCTTTCGGGAACTTGCAACGCCGTTAACGGCGTCAGCTTGCGGCGCGGGTGCAAACCGCACTCGCGCGAATCGGCGCGCTCCCACCACCAGCGCCCCGCGCGCGGATCCTCGCCCGGCTGCACCGCACGAGTGCATGGTGAGCAGCCGATGCTGGGGAATCCGACGTCGTGCAGGGTGTTGTAGGGCAGCCGCTTGCGGCGAATGTAATCCCACACTTCCCTGTCGGACCAGTCGAGCAACGGGCTGATTTTGCGCAGGCCGTATTCGCCATCCCATTCAACCGGGGCAGCCAGCGCGCGGCTCGCCGACTGGCCGCGCCGAATCCCGGTAACCCAGGCACCGCGACCCGATATGGCGCGCCGAAACGGCTCGACCTTGCGCGCCAGGCAGCAGCCGCGGCGCTGCTCGATGCCGTCGCGAAAGCCATTGACCCCATGCTTCTCGACCCAATCGTCGACTTTGGCCGATTCGGGATAGTAGATCTTCAGCGAACGGCCATAGCGCTGCTGCAGCCGCTTGATTAATTCATAGGTTTCCGGGAACAGCCGGCCGGTATCGATGCTGAAGATCTCGATCTGCGGCACCGCCTCCCAGATCAGGTCGGTGAGGACCATCGATTCGAGGCCTAAACTATTCGCATAGCACACATTGCCGTACTCCGCCACCGCCGCATGCAGCTGCGAAATGCTGTTCTCGGCGCGAATTCGCAAGCTGGGGGGCAGTTCGGACACGTGACCTTCCGGTGGGAGCGGCCCGGGAACTATAGAGCGGCCGATTCCGATTCGAAACGAACTATCCCTTATGAGGACATGCGCTTTGGTGCTAACCGCGCGGGCCGAACTCAAAACTTATATCCTAGCGGCATGAAACTTCAGCAACTGCGCTACCTCGTTGCCGTGCACGAAAACGGCCTAAACATAACGGCGGCGGCGCGGCAGCTGCACACCTCCCAGCCGGGCGTCAGCCGGCAGCTCAAATTGCTGGAAGAGGAACTCGGTTTTCAGCTATTCGAGCGCGAGGGCCGTGCACTGACCCGCATCACCGCCGGCGGTGAGGAAATCATCTCGCGCGCCAGCAGCATATTGCGCGAAATGCAGAACATCCGCCGCACCTCGGCGGATCTGCGCAAGGCCGATGGCGGGACCCTGTCCATCGCAACCACGCATACCCAGGCGCGCTATGTACTGCCGCAGGTGATTCGCGTATTTCGACAAAAGTACCCCAAGGTGCGCCTGCATTTGCATCAAGGCACCTCCGAGCAAATAGCCGAGATGGTCGCCCGCGACCGCGTCGATTTCGCCATCGCGACGGGCTCGGAGGAGCTGTTTCCGCATTTGGTGCGCCTCCCGGTCTATCGCTGGCACCGCGCGGTGGTGGTGCCGCAAAGCCACCCGTTGGCCTCCGCGGGCAAGCTGACGCTCAAGAAATTGGCTGAATATCCCATCGTCACCTACGTATTCAGCTTCTCCGGCCGCTCCTCGCTGCCCGCGCTGTTCGAAACGGCCGGGTTGTCGCTCGATGTGGCCCTGACCGCACGCGATTCGGACGTCATCAAGACCTATGTACGCATCGGCTTGGGCGTCGGCATATTGGCCAGATTGGCCATCGACCCGGTCACCGACATCGACCTCGCGGTGCTCGATGCGACGCACCTGTTCGAGGGGCATACGACCTGGATCGGCTTTCGCCGCAGCGCCTTGCTGCGCGCCTACATGTACGAGTTCATCGAATTGCTGGCGCCTCACCTGCCGCGAAAACTGGTGCGGGAGACCGAAAAACTGGAGACGCAAGAAGAAGTGAACCGTATATTGCAGGGTCTGCAGATACCGCTGCGCGACAACCCCTAGGAGCCTGTCTGAGGCATCTGCGCCTATCGGTGCAGCAGGGGGGCGGCGAGGCCCGCGTCGTTCGACGGTTGATATGCGGCGGAGAAAGTGGAAAACGCGGCTGCCGCGTTTTCGATCTCGGCGTCCGGCAGCTCGAAGCTATTGAAGCCGCAGCGTGCAAGAAAGAATATCTGATCGCGCCCGATGGCGCCGGTGGCGCGCAATTCGCCGCTGAACAGCCAGCGCTCTCGCAGCAGACGGCCTTGTGTGTATCCGCGGCCTTCGCTGGGGCCGGGAAACTCCGCGGCCACCAGGGAGAGCCGCGCCAAGTCGGCGGCCAGCATCTCCACCTTGTGCTGCGGAGCCAATATCACGCCGAGCCGCCCGCCGCGCGCAATCCACCGCTCTCGGTCGGTCAGCCATTGATCGAGGGTCAGCATCAACGGCGAATCGTCATCGGCGGTGGCCTCGCTCAAGGTCCGCCAATCGTCCACCACGACCTCGCCGTCACGCAGCAGCCGGCGCGGCATACACCCTCTCCTTGAATGGCTGTACTCCGAGGCGGCGCACGGTATCGAGAAAACGCTCTTCGGGCAGGCGACGTTCCACGTATACGTCCAATAAGCGGGCGAGGGTCTCCGGCACATCCGCTTTGGCGACGGAGGGACCGATGACGGTGCCGAGCGATGCGTCCGCGCCGGCGGCCCCGCCGATGGTGATCTGGTACCACTCGGCGCCGCCCTTGTCGACGCCGAGAATTCCGATGTTGCCGACATGGTGATGCCCGCAGGCATTCATGCAGCCGGACATCTTCAGATCCAGTTCCCCAAGGTCGTAGACATAATCGTAGTCATCGAAACGCTCGTTGATGAGCTTCGCCACGTCGATGGAACCGGCGTTCGCGAGGCTGCAGAAATCCAGACCCGGGCAGCAGATCATATCCGTCAGGGTGCCGATGTTCGGCGTCGCGAGCTTGGCATCGGCGAGCGCCCGCCACAGCTCGAAGGTCCGCTCTTGCTCGACGTCTGCAAACAGCAGATTCTGCGTATGAGTGACGCGCACCTCGCCGAAACTGTATCGATCGGCCAGATCGGCGATCAACTCCATCTGCGCATCGGTGGCATCGCCCGGCGCGGCATCGGGTCTCTTCAGGGACACGTACACTATCCGGTAGCCGGGCACTTTATGCTCGCTGGTGTTGTAGCGATACCAGGCGCGAAACGCCGTATCCGCGCCGGCCGCGGGATCGGAATCCGGGAGGCTGCGATATGCCGGGGGATTGAAGAAACTCCGCATGTGCGCGACCTGCGCCTCGGTGATGCGCAGCCCCGCATCCTTGATCAATTCCCACTCGCTCTCCACCCGCCTTCTGAATTCCTCAATGCCCAAGGACCGCACCAGTATCTTGATGCGCGCCTTGGTCAAGTTGTCGCGCCGGCCTTCGCGATTGTAGACGCGCAACACGGCCTCCAAATAGGACAGCAGATGCTCGCGCGGCAGGAATTCGCGCACCACTTGGCCGATGACCGGAGTGCGTCCCAAGCCTCCCCCGGCGAGAATTTCAAAGCCGGGCTTCCCGCCGGAACCGCGCACAATGTGCACACCCACGTCATGGATCAGCGACGCGGCGCGATCCCGCGGCGATCCGGTTACCGCAATCTTGAATTTGCGCGGCAGGTAAGTGAATTCCGGGTGAAAGCTCGACCATTGGCGGATGATTTCGCAATATGGCCGCGGATCCTCGAGTTCATCCGGCGTCACGCCGGCCAGGTGATCCGAAGTCGTGTTGCGAATGCAGTTGCCGCTGGTTTGTATCGCGTGCATCTCCACGGCCGCGAGTTCCGCCAGGATATCCGGCACCGTCTCGAGCGCCGGCCAGTTGTACTGGATGTTTTGCCGCGTCGTGAAATGTCCGTAGCCGCGGTCGTAACGCCGCGCAATGGCCGCGAGGGTGCGCAATTGCCTCGAGGACAGCAGGCCGTAGGGAATCGCGACCCGCAGCATCGGCGCATGCCGTTGAATGTATAGGCCGTTTCGCAGCCGCAGGTGGCGGAACTCATCCTCGCTGAGTTCACCGGCGAGAAAACGGCGCGTTTGGTCGCGAAACTGCGCGACGCGCTCGTTGACCAGCGTTTTATCGATGACGTCGTACCGATACATGGCCGCGTACTTTAGCTGCCGCCCAACCGGCAAGCTAATAACCGCCGAATATGACCTCATAACGGCCTGCAACATAAGCCTGCAGCATGACGGCCTGTACCGCGGGGCCACGCCACGTCGCGCGGCGTTCGCGGCCCTTCCAGGAAATCCGATGAGCGTATTTCCGCGAGCAATTGCCCGCTCGCGCCCGCGTTCATTATAAGCTTCGCTGGGTAGGACTCGAATTCAAGGTGCACGATGCGAATTGCTTTGATTTTGGCGGTGATCGCTTTGGCCGGGTGCGCAGCCGAGAAGCTTGCCTCGACGCCCCCTGCGGGAGTGGACTTGAGCGGTCTGTGGAAACTCAATGAGGCGGACAGCGACGATCCGCAGCGGCTCATGCAGTCCCAGCTCGCCAGTGCGACGGCCAGCGCCGGCGCTGGCGGCTCGACCGGCTCCTCCGGGCGCGGCAGCCGTAATGGAGGCGGCGCAACCCCCGTCCGCGGCCCCAGCGGCCCGGTAATGCCCTCCGTGGCGGTTTTGGACGAAGGGTTGCGCTGGCCGGGCAAGAGTGTGGCAATCAATCAAAGCGGGGGTGTCGTGACATTCACTTCGGGCGGCAGGAACAGGGTTTGCCGGCCGGGCGCCGGGGTCCCGTCGCATGCCCATGATGCCGCGCACGGCCGCGGCAGTGTGCCGCCGCCGGTCTGCGGCTGGGACGATAAGACGCTGGTCGTGCAGTCGAGCGAGCCCGAGGACGATCGCCCGCCGTTCGAACAGCGCTTCAGCGTGTCGGACGACGGCCAAAGGTTGATTGAAGTGGTGAGCTACAAAGGCGGGCGCTCCAATGGTTTCACGGCCTCCAGGGTCTGGGATCGGGTGTCGCCGGGTTCGCAGCCATAAAAAAACCGGGCAATGCCCGGTTTCGAAGTCCCCATGCCTTTCGCGGCGCTTATTGGTCGCACTCTTGCGATGATCGGTCTCTTTACTTCCTCATGAATCTTATTGCGTTCCTGCAACACTGTAGCGATGTGTTGGCCTCGAAGCCAGGCCTATCGTGCGCGAGTGCCAAAATTAATGTTTCATAAAAGCAACAAAAGGGTCGGTCTGGATCCCGCCGCAGAGCGGCCGCATGAGTTCGAGTATCCTTGGCGCCCGCAACGCGGAAAACCGGAGAGCCTGTGTCCAAGCATTCCAAGTCATCAGCTGCGTCGATGGCAATACGGATGCGCCGCAGCTATTTTGACTGCCAATTCGGGCAGCTGCACGTGCGCACCGCATTCCCCTCGAGCGGCGGATTCAATGAGCAGGTAACCCTCTTTTGCCTGCATCCCGGCGAAGGCTCGAGCCGCAGCTTCGATCGGCTATTGCCACAGATGGCGCACGACCGCTCGGTGTATGCCCCCGATTTGCCCGGATTCGGCGAATCCGATCCGGCACCGAGCTTCGGCTCGGCCGATGCCGCACGCGCCGTATCGGACCTTGCGAGCGATTTGCGGCTGCGCCGGATCGACGTGCTGGGAATTGGCTTTGGAGCGGCGGTTGCCCTCGAACTCGCGGCCGCGCGACCCGATCTGCTGCGCCGATTGGTGTTGGCAACGGTTCCCCCCATGGAGCGCGAGCCAGCGGCCGCGCAACCGACCCTGATCCTCGAAGGCGGGATCGATGCAGCGCACGGACTCGAGGATAGCGACACCGTGAATCAAATCCGCGCCTTCCTGCGAGGATGAGACGCGGGGAGTGGCGTGAGGCTGAATAAGTACATCAGCGAATCGGGCCGCTGCTCGCGGCGCGAAGCCGATAAATGGATCGAGGCGGGACGCGTCACCTGCAACGGCATTCGCGCAGTGCTCGGCACACAGGTCAGCGGTGGCGATGAAGTGCGCGTGGACGGTGAGCTCATCGGCGCCAAGCAGAAACAAATCTATATTGTGCTCAACAAGCCGGTGGGAATTACCTGCACGACGGAACCGCATATCAAGGACAACATCATCGACCTCGTCGGCCACGGCGACAGGATTTTTCCCGTCGGACGATTGGACAAGGATTCCGAAGGTCTGATTCTGCTGACCAACGATGGCGATATCGTCAATGAATTGCTGCGCTCGGAAAATAATCACGAGAAAGAGTACCTCGTCGCCGTAAATCGTCCGATCACGGATCTTGCGCTTTCCATGATGGCGAGCGGCGTGAAAATAGCGGGTGCAATTACCAAGCCATGCAAGGTGATCCGCATCGACAGAGAAACCTTTCGCATGATTCTCACTCAAGGACTGAATCGGCAGATCCGCCGCATGTGTTCGGCGCTCGGCTACAGGGTGCAACGCCTGCAACGCGTGCGCATCCGCGACATTCATCTGGGCGACTTGGCGCCGGGCAAGTGGCGCTACCTGACAAGTGCGGAAGCCGCCGGCTTGTTGCCGCGAAGGCCGGCCCCGGACAGCTGGGCGCGCTGATCCCTTGCGGTTCAGCTCGAGCGCAGCAGGGCCGCGGGAACGCCCTCCGACCATTGCCGCCCGGTCGCAGCGCGCCAATCCGGGTCTTGGGCCTTGGTCGCGAGCCAACGGAAAAAATCTTCCGCGTGAGGGGTCCAGTACGGTTGGCTGAACAGCACGCCGCCCGTGCTTGATTCGACGGTGAAGCGCCTGCGCAAACCAAATGAGGCCAGGCTACGGGTGCACTTGATGCGCGGCGAGTTCTCCGACAAGTTGTACTGATCCGGGCCGATCTGCAGACGCAACCGGCCGCTTTGGGCGTATACACAAATATTGGGCTGCGCCGCGCGAATCAGCGCAACGCCGTGTGCCAGCGAAGGCGGCACCTCATTGGCGCTCCACGTGCCGCCCAAGACATGCCATTGCAGCACCATGCCCTGGCGGCGAAAATCAATGACCGAAACGGTGCCGGCAGTAGCGGAGGTCATGTCTTTGAGCATGCGCCATTCAGGCGCTAGTTTGAATCCCGATCGGGCAAGTCGGCGAATACGCTTTCCACGATGCCGGGCGTGAGCAATTGCGGCAGCACGACCGGCGCGGTCGAGCCGCGCTGCGAGTTGTACACCACATAAAGCGGCACGCCGGCGCGTCCGAAGTCTGCGAGCGCCTTGGTGATGGCGGGGTCGCGGTTGGTCCAATCGCCTTTCATCAGCGTGATGCCCTTGCCGCGAAAGATCCGCATCACGGCGGGGTCGGCGAACGCGTTGCGCTCGTTGACCAGGCAGGTCAAACACCAGCTCGCGGTGAAATTGAGCAATAGCGGCCGGCCCTGCGCATTCAGTTCAGCGATCCGGGCCGCGTCGTAGGGCTGCCACGCATCGGCCGCTTGCGCGCCCGCCGGCGGGGCGGCATTGGGCGCCGCCGCCGCCACTCCTGAATAGCGCACCGGCAGAGCCACGGCGAGCAGGACCGCCGCCACGGTGGTGATCAGCGCCGCCAACCGCCTGCCGCTCGAACTCATCTTGGACTTCTGGTACGACCATGCCGCCAGCGCTACGAGAATCGCACCGGTCAGAGCGGCCCCCAGCCCGATCGACGAGGTTTGCTGCGCGAGCACCCACAGGAGCCACGCGGCCGAGCCGTACATCGGGAACGCAAACAACTGCTTCAGCGTGTCCATCCAGGCACCGGGCTTGGGCAGAGCGCGGCGCATCCACGGAGCGAGCGACAAAAACAAATAGGGCAGCGACAGACCTATGCCCAAGGCAGCGAAAATCAGCAGCGCAACGGCCGGCGATTGAGTGAGTGCGGCGCCGACGGCGGCGGCCATGAAAGGCGCCGTGCAGGGCGTGGCCACCAATGTGGTCAGTACTCCGGTGAAGAACGATGCACGATAGCTGTCACCCTGAGTCAGGCCGTCTCCCACCCCGGCGAGTCCACCCCCCACCTCGAATACACCCGACAGGTTCAGGCCCACCGCGAGCAGCAGGTAGATCATCAGCGTGACGAACAGCGGCGATTGCAGCTGGAAGCCCCAGCCGATCTGTTCACCGCCGGCGCGTAGCGCCAGCAACACGGCGGCGAGGGACAGCATCGAGCTGAGCACTCCGGCCGCGAATACAAATCCCTTGGCACGGACCGTCGCGGGGTGTTTCTTTGCCTGTTCGACCAAGCCGATGGCCTTGATCGAGAGCACCGGAAACACGCAGGGCATCAGATTCAGGATCAGTCCGCCCAAAACGGCCAACAGCATCAGGACGGGCAGCGCCGGAACTTCCGACGCCAATCGAGACGCCGCCGGCGCTGCGGTGCTCACGGCCGCAGG
>DAINPA010000001.1:0-2508 GCA_036743675.1 Steroidobacteraceae bacterium | reverse complement strand
GCGGTGATCTCGATGGGAACGGTATCGGTGCCGCCGCCGTTCTGTACGGCCGCCAGCAACACGCCGCGGATCTGCGCCGCTTGCGGCGCCTTATCGGCGATTTTCAGCACCAGTTCGACCGAGTCGCGCGCACGCTTGAGCGTCTGCGGCGCCGCGTACTCGATGCCGATGTCATCATAAGGGTAGAACGCCAATGTGTTGATTTGCGGCAGCGTGGCGCCCCATTCCTTGCCGAGCGTGAGCACCAAACGATCGCCCTCGATCCTCGCGCCGGTCGCCGCCGGCTGCTTGCTCGGCAGCTCGGCGCGGGCGGCCGCGAACAAGGGAGCGACAGCGGGATCGATGGCGCCGCCGGCGGCATTGACCGGCAGCCGCAAGTGCAATTGCGCACTCTCGGGAATGCACACGTCGGCACACACCAGCCAACTCGCCTGGGCGGCAAGTTCGAGCGGCGCCCCGGCCTTGAGGTCGCGGGCCGCCGTGATCCGCACCAGGTGCATCGCGTGCTTGGCATAGCCGTAATTGACCAGCGGCGGAAGCTCGAAGCGATGCGGCGCGGGCCAGACTATGTCCCCGGCGGTCACCCCGGCGGGCAGCGTCCAACGCAGCGTCGTGGCCTGGCCCGAGTCCCCGGGATTGCGCCAATAGGTATGCCAGCCATCGCGTATATTGAATTCGAGCGCGATCCAAATCGATTGGCCGGGAGCGATGGCGTCGACCTCGGTGATCAAGCGCGCTTTGACGTTGTCGCTTGCAACGACGCCGCCCGAAAGCGGGTATACCGCCGGCGAAACCAGCAGCAAACCGAGGAGCCAGCATTGCAATTTTCCCATCATGCGTATGTTACCCAAATAAACCGCCGCCGGAGCCGCCGGGGTTCGCGGGGCCTGTGGATCGTCTCACGGTTTCAGGCAAACGTACCCTCCGGCGGGCGCTTGAGCTAATGTAGGTGCACGCAACGCAACCATCCTATGCAAGAAAATTACGTAGAAAGAATCCTCAAAGCCAAAGTGTATGACGTCGCCGTCGAGACCTCGCTGGAGGCGGCGCCGCGCCTGTCGCGGCGTCTGCTCAACCGCGTGTTCTTCAAACGAGAAGACCTGCAGCCGGTGTTTTCGTTCAAAATACGCGGCGCCTACAACAAGATCGCGCAGCTTTCGTCGATCAGCGCGCAGCGCGGCGTGATTTGCGCCTCCGCCGGCAATCACGCCCAAGGGGTGGCGCTCGGTGCGCGCACACGCGGCATCCCCGCGGTCGTCGTCATGCCGCTGACGACGCCTGAAATCAAAGTGCAGGCGGTGGCCGATTTGGGCGGCGAAATCGTCCTGCACGGCGACGATTATGATGAGGCCAACGAGCGCGCCATGGAGATAGCGCGCGAGCGCGGGCTGGTGTTCGTGCATCCGTTCGACGATCCGGACGTGATTGCCGGACAGGGTACGATTGCCATGGAAATCCTGCGGCAACTGCACGGCGACCACATCGACGCGATCTTCGTGCCGGTCGGCGGCGGGGGATTGATCGCCGGCATCGCCGCATACGCGAAATGGCTGTATCCGTGCATCAAGATCATCGGCGTCGAGCCCGAAGATGCGGCCGGAATGTTTGAGTCGTTGCGTGCCGGCAAGCGCGTGACGCTGGACCGGGTCGGCATCTTCGCCGACGGCGTCGCGGTGCGGCGGGTGGGAGAGGAAACCTTCCGGCTCGCCAAACAGTACGTCGATGAAATATTGCTGGTGACGACCGATCAGATCTGCGCCGCAATTCAGGACATTTTCGAGGACACCCGCTCCATTGCCGAGCCCGCCGGCGCGCTTGCCGTGGCGGGCATCAAGAAGTACGTGGCGCGCGAAGCCTGCACCGAGCGCACGTTCATCGCGATCAACGGCGGTGCGAACATGAATTTCGACCGGTTGCGCCATGTGGCCGAGCGGGCCGACTTGGGCGCGCAGCGCGAAGCGCTGCTGGCGGTCGAGATGCCCGAAGCGCCGGGCTCCTTCCTGCGGTTCTGCGAACTGCTGGGAAGACGCAGCGTCACGGAATTCAACTATCGATACGCGGACGGGCAGGCTGCGCAGGTATTCGTCGGGCTGGGGCTCACACAGGGCAGTGCCGAGCGTGCCGCTCTCGTCAGGGAAATCGGCGACGCCGGCTTCGCAGTGCGCGACATGACCGACAACGAGATGGCGAAATTGCACGTGCGATACATGGTGGGCGGCCATGCCCGCGGGCTCGCCGACGAGCATCTGTACCGCTTTGAGTTTCCGGAACGGCCCGGCGCGTTGCTCAGGTTTCTGCAGGCGATCGGTACCGGCTGGAACATCAGCCTCTTTCACTATCGCAATCACGGTTCGGACTACGGGCGCGTGCTCGCGGGGATTCAGGTGCCGCCCGATACGCAGACCGATTTCTTCCTGCATCTCAATGAATTGCAGTACGCATTCACCGAAGAAACCGACAACCCGGCCTATAAGATCTTTCTGGGCGGTTAGCGCAAACCCGCCGGCG